>JBKPCV010000241.1:0-4237 GCA_046727575.1 Actinomycetota bacterium | reverse complement strand
CGTCTATGCCTTCGTATTCGGTGATGGCGTACCGCATCTACATGTTCATCTCGTTCCGCGCTATCCGAATACGCCTCGTGAGTACTGGGGGCCGCGGCTTAGTGAGTGGCCCAACGCGCTGAGAGCCGACGAGCAAGAGATGCGCGCCCTCGTTTCGAGACTCCGGACGCAACTCGACGCGTTGTGACGCGGGCCGCGTCAGAACTGCCAGTGTTCGTACGCGCCACGCGTGTATTCGCGCACTGCGATCCTGTAACGGTCGTGAGGCTGTCGAGGAACCGCGCGAGCGGTTCGGGTACTACTCGATCGGCTCCCGCCAAAACCGATGGCAGTGCGTGCACGCGATCACGAGGCCCTCGCTCGGGTCGTCGCGCGTCGCTAGGTGATGTTCGCCGCTCGCCTTGCACTCGGCGAAGAGCCGGTCCGTCTCGGCGCCGATGTCGTCGTCGGTGCCACCGCTGGCATGCGGGTAAGACGCCGGCGGGTTCGTCGTCGACCCCTGGGAGCCGCTCGATGTGGTCCGTCATCACTCAACAGTAGGGCGCGCACAAACCCGAGCGTCGCGAAGTCGTCCCGACGCGCGGCGTGTGGTCGCCGGCCATGCGTGCCGATCCGCGCTCACTGTCGTAGTACAGAACGCGCCGACCGAACGCGCGTCGAATCACGACGGCGGGAAGCACATGACGGCACCCAGGCGTGCCCTCGAGGCGGAGTTCTGGGAAGCCGGGCTTTGTCGATCTGCACGCGTGAGGTCGTGGCAGAACGAGCGCCGAGCGGGCATTACGTGCGCGTCGCAGGATCCGGACGACGACTCTGGTGACGAGTGTCGAGACTCGGTTCGTAATGACATAACGCCGATTCGGGTCGGCCACTGCGATCACGACGGCCTACGCGGACGCCAACTAGTTGCTCCGCCCGGAACGGCACCGTGGGGACACCCCTTCGTTCATGTTGCGTGCGTGGTAGGAGGCAGTTCGTCGGTCCCGGGTCGAGGCCGTCGTCGGCTCCGGGTCAGCGTTCACATTGGCGTGTCCCTGCCGGATGGTGAGGCCGTGAGGACTCGACGCGAAGCACTGCGGGCGCTGGGAGTGAGTGAGGTCGAGTGGTCTGATGAGCCGGGCTACGTGTCGGTCAAGGTGCGGGACCCGGACGGCTACGTGGTCGAGATCGCCTGGGATGAGAAGCACCGGCATACTTGACTGCTGATCGGCGTTATGGCGAGGTCAAGCGCATCGTGCATGCCCTTCGGTTGTTTCGGCGCGTCTGCCGAGCGCGAGCCCAAGGCCGGTCGAAGTTGACAACCCCGACCCGCGTGCCGATGCTGAACTGCGTCGTCGCTGTGTCATGACGAGTTGGAGGTGCACCGATGACCGACAAGTCCGCGTTCACCGAGGACGAGTGGCACGCCCTAACCGACGCGCCGCTCCTCATCACGGCTGCGATCTTCGCGGTGGGCGAGCACGGCCCCATCTCGATGCTGAAGGAGGCGAGCGCAAGCGCACGGTCCATCTCACGGCCCGGGGAGCGCGGGGTGGCGAACGAGCTCATCGGGCAGATCGTCGCCGAGGCCAACACCAAAGAAACCCGAGCCGACCTCAAGGAACGCCGCGGCCCGACACCTCAGGCCGCGGTCGAGAGCGTGCTGCGCGATCTCGAACCCGCCGCGACGGCGATGAAGCAGAAGCTGCCGGCGGACGAAGCCGCGCAGGTCGGTGCGTGGTTTGTCGCGATTGCCGAAGCCGTCGCACAATCGGCCAAGACGGTAAACCCCGACGAGCAGGTGACCATCGAGAAGCTCGCCGCGCTCTTTGGCGTCGCGGCCAACTGAGTCGACGCACGCATCAACTTGATCGCCGCTCCGGCACGCTCCCGCGCTTCCTGAACGGACCCCGTAGCCGCGCCGGATATGCCGTTCCGCGACACGCCTGGGATGCGCGAAGTCGCCCTGAACGCGACGACAGAACATCCGTGTCAACCTGACCGACGGAAGCGCATGTCGGCACCTCGGCGTGCCCTCGAGGCGGCGTTTGGGGGCACTTGGGTGTCGACCTGCGGCCGGGAGGTCATGGCGCGGCGAGCGCGGAGCGGGCAAGCTGTCGCCGGTGGGCGCGTTCCACCCTGCGATCGCAGCGCGGTTCCGCGACGTTCTGACGCGACGGCTTTCGCGCCGGCGTCTCGAACGCGATGCCCTCGACCGGACTGGCGGCAGTGTTCGCTCATCGTGAGGTGTGGGAGCTCGAGAGTACGGGCGCGGCCTGGCACGCGGGAGACCGAAGCGTTCCTCGATCGACAGAAGAAGCTGTGGGCCGAGTGCGGCTTCGGTGGTTGTCCAGTACGAGCTCACCACGATCTCATTGGGGTAGTCGGACTCGCCGTGCCCACCGCGATCTTGGTCACCGAGATCAGTGACGTATCCCGGTTCCGTCCCCCCGCTGCGCTGTGTTCAGGGGCCGGACTCACACCCAAGCACCGAGAATCCGACACGACGGTGCGGCGCGGTGGCGTCACCAAACAAGGATCCCGGTTGGTGCGCTGGGCGGTCATCGAAGGTACCGTCTGCTATCACGGCGGCGGCGAACTCGCCGCCGACTTCGACAAGATCGCCGAAGGTCGCGCGACGTTCGCGCGCACGTCGAGGCTCGGGGTATAGGGAGCCGGGTGGCGACGCGAGCGAGCGGTCGTGAGCAAGACAGCAGTCAGGTCGCTTCTTTGCCTGCATCGTGAAGTCACTACTTCGGACATGAACGTCAACACGATCCGAGGCAGACTCGCGGGCCGAAGCACGCAGACGCACGAGCCTGACACCTCCCTCGCTGGTTCTGAGGCCTGAAACGGAGGAGACGTGAGCATGCCAAGAGCACCCGAAGGGGCCGGCCCGGCCGGAAAGCGGCTGTGGCGTGCGTTCTTGTCGGACATCGAGCTCGATCAGCACGAGCTTGAACTGCTTCGCCAGGCGGTGCGTACCGCTGACTTGTGTGAGCAGTTGCAGGCCGTGGTGAATGTCGAGGGCGTGATGGTGGACGGCAGGGCGCATCCGGCGTTGGTCGAGCTGCGCGAGCAGCGCGTCGTGTTGGCACAGTTGGTCGTCGCGTTGCGCGTCCCGGCCGGAACGGGTCCACCGCCGGAAGCCGTGCCGTGGAAGACATCTGATCGGTAACGCCGCGATGGGCTGCAGGAGGGTGATGTCGATGAAGCGTCGGTGCGAAAGCGTGCTGGAAGTGGTCCGAGGCGGCGTCGCCGACGTTCCGGAATCGCGGGGCGTAGCCTTATTCATCCGCGAGTGGAGGGGGGCGGCGCGGGGCAATATGGGCGCGGCAGTTGCAGCCTCAGTAGCTGCAGCTCGAGGGGGATATCCCGGATGCGGGGGAGCGCGGTTCTGGTGCATGGCGCATGGTGTTGGCCGGAGGATTGGCGATGGGTCGCTGAACAGCTTCGGGCGAGACATGTAGAGGTGCGGGCGGTCGACCTGCCGTCACATCAATCATCATCTGCCACTCGTGCCGACGACGTCTCGATCGTTGAGAAGACGATTGCAGAGATGGCGACCCCGGTGGTCGTAGTCGGGTGGTCATATGGCGGAGCGGTGATTACCGACATCGACACCGACGACGCGAGCGTGGTGCATCTCGTCTACGTGGCGTCGATACCGCCCACGCCGGAAGGTGCGACGGACGAGCCGAAAGGCGCCGACCTCGATATCTCGCTCTTCGTGTTTCCTGACGACCGCAGCGTGGTTCTCAACAACGAGACTTGGATCAGTGAACGGGGCTTAACGTTTCCAGCCCACGTCTTAGAGCATCTCGGTGAGTACCCGCGCCGGCCGATCGCACTGGCGGCACTGCTCGCTCCGCAAACCCGTCGCGCGTGGCAGTCCATCCCAGCCACGATCGTTCTGGGGCGCGACGATCGATTGCTCCCCGAATCGAGTCAGCAATGGGCGCGGACTCACTTCGATGACGTGCGAGTCATCGACGACACCGATCACTTCCCGCCGTTTCGCCAGCCCGCGTTGGTCGCCGACACGGTTGTTGACGCACTCAGCGCCACTTGACCTAACGCACGGAAGCTTGGCTCACAACTGAGCCGACCCGGTGTCGCCAGACACCATCATGACGCAGCCGCTATCCCCTGGCCTCGTCGCGTCACGCACGCAGAACTGCCGTTCGGCAGTCGACGGGCCCCTCCCGAGCGGGCAGTCGGTGCTCTGAGTTCAGACGGGTTCGCGCGTAGTCAGGAC
>JBKPCV010000240.1:0-12442 GCA_046727575.1 Actinomycetota bacterium | reverse complement strand
GCGGGCGACGCGCTCGGTCTGCCGATCGACGCGATCGAGGTGGTCCACGGCGACACCGATCGGGTGCCCGCCGGTGTGGGCACGTACTCGTCACGTTCGGTGCAGCTCGCGGGATCCGCGGTCCGTCGGGCGTGCGAAGGGGTGCTGGCACGCGCCCGCGCGGTCGCGGCCGACCTGCTCGAAGTCGCACCCGAGGACACGGTCTTCGACCGCGACCGTGGGTGCTTCCACGTCGCGGTCACGCCCGCGCGTACCGTCGACTGGGACCGCCTCTTGGTGCACGCCGACGCCGATGCGCTGTCGGAGTCGGCGATGTTCACGGGATCGATGACCTTTCCGTTCGGGGCGCATCTCGCGGTCGTCGAGCTCGACACGGAGACCGGCTCGGCGCGCGTCACGCGGCTCGTCGCCGTCGACGATGCCGGGACGATCGTCAATCCCCTCCTGGCCGAAGGACAGCTGCACGGCGGCCTCGCGCAGGGCATCGCCGAGGCGCTGTTCGAGGAGATGCGGTTCGACGAGCACGGGAACCCGCTCACGACGAGCCTCGCCGACTACCCGATCGTCACGGCCGCCGAGCTGCCCAGCTTCGAGCTGCACCCCATCGAGACCCCGACCGACGTGAACCCCCTCGGCGCCAAGGGCATCGGCGAAGCGGGCACCATCGGCGCCGTGGCGGCTGTGCGCAACGCGGTGTGCGACGCGCTCGGCGTGCACCTCGACGCGCCGCTCACGCCCGAACGCATCTGGCGTCGGCTCGCCGCGGGGATGGCTCGATCGTGAGGTACCCCGACCGGCTCGGAGCATCGTCGCCGCCGAAGCGGCACACGTGGACGCCAGACGCCTGCGCGCTGTACGCGCTCTCGGTCGGCGCAACCCTCCGGGGAGCAGTCGATCACCGTGCACCGGCCCGTGCCCGCGCTCGGCGACGTCAGCGTAGTGACCACCGTCGCAGGCATCTACGACAAGGGCTCCGGCGCGTTGGTGGTGCTCGACAGCGTCGCCACGGACAACACCACCCGCCAACGGATGTTCACCGCGTCGACGGCCGTGTTCGTGGTCGGGCACGGCTCGTTCGGCGGGGCCCGGGGGCCGTCGCAGGCAGCGCCACAACGGCGCCCGAGCGCGCGCCCGACGCGTTCGCGCTCGCCACGACGTCGCCGGTGCGGACGCTCTGGTATCGCTACGTGGGCAACGACCGGAACCCGCTGCACGCCGACCCGCAGACGGCCCGACAAGCACGGCTAAAGGAACCCATCCTCATGGGCCAGAACGTCCTCGGCTTCGCGTGCCGGGCGCTGGTGCACCGTCTCTTCGACGACGATCCGGCGTGGTTGCGGTCGATCTCGGGCCGCTTCGCGGCCGCGGGGTACAACGGCGAGGTCCTGCGCACTGAGATGTGGCACGCTCGCGACACCGGGGTCGACGAGCGCGGAGACGACGTCGTGCTGTTCAGGGTCGCCAACGAGCGCGGCGACGTGCTGGTGGACCGCGGCCGCGCGACCGTGGCCAGGCCGGCGCAGACGACGCGCGCCGACCCATGGGTATCAAGCATTTGAAGGTGCGCGCATGGCCGGCCTTCCGTCGAACAACCGGCGCGACGAGATCCTGGCGGGCGCGGCGGAGCTCTTCGCGCGGAACGGCATCGCCGCAACGACGGTACGTGACGTCGGCGACGCTGTGGGCATGCTCTCGGGGAGCCTGTACCACTACTTCACGTCGAAGGAAGAGATCGTCGACACGATCATCTCGTCCTACCTCGACGACCTCCGCTCGCGCTAGCGGGACGCGCTCGCCGGCGTCGACGACCCGGTCGAGCAACTTCGCGCGCTGATCCACACGTCGTTCCACTCCGTCGCGGAGCACCCGGCGGCGTGCGAGATCTACCAGAAGGACTTCGGATCTCTCACACAGCTCCCGCGCTTCGCGTACATGAAGCGCACGGCGAGCCAGACGCAGAAGATCTGGATGGAGACCATCCAGGCGGGATCGACCAGGGCCGCTTCGTGAAGGAGCTGGATCCGGTCATCGTCTACCGGTTCATCCGTGATGCGATCTGGATGAGCGTCCGGTGGTTGAGCCGATCACCCCGGCACCCGGTCGACGAGATCGCCGACGAGTGCTGCGCGCTGTTCCTCGACGGGTACCTCCGTGCCGAGTGACGACGACACGTTCTGGTCGCTGGTGGAAGACCGCGCCTCGCGGTCACCGGACGCGCTGCTGGCGGTCGACGAGCACGATCGCCGGCTGACGTTCTCGGAGTATCGCGACCGCGCGTCGTCGATGGCCGCGTCGCTGTGGTCTTCGGGCATCGAGCCGGGCGCGAGGGTCGGCTTGCAGCTGCCGACGTGCGTGGAAGCGCTCGTGCTCGTGGCCGTGGTCGCCCGCATCGGCGCCGTGCAGATCCCGATCCTGCCGATCTACCGCGAACGCGAGCTCCGCTTCATGCTGGCGCAGTCGCAACCGTCGGTGTTCGTGGGGCGGTCGACGTGGCGAGGTTTCGCCCCGGTTGCCGAAGTCGGACGACTCGTGGAGGAGCTCGCGCTGGATTGCCGTGTGCTCGCGTGCGACGGCCCGCTCGCCGAGCTCGACGGCGGCGCGTTGCCCGCGCTCACCGCCGATGCCCATGCCGTGCGCTGGGTCTTCTACACGAGCGGCACCACCGGCGAGGCGAAGGGCGCGCGTCACAGCGACGCGTCGATCATCGCCGGGTCACGCGGGATCGCGGCGGCGTACGAGGTCGACGAGCGCGATCGCTACCCAATGGTGTTCCCGTTCACGCACATTGGCGGCATCGGCATGCTCTGCGTACAGCTCCTCAGCGGTGCGGGCGCGATCCTCGTCGAGCAGTTCGACGCCGAACGGTCTCCGCCGGTGCTGGCGGCGCACGGGCTCACCATCGCGGCGGGCGGTACGCCGCTGGCGCTCGTCTGCCTCCAACAGCAGCGCCGCGCGCCGGAGGTCCCGCTGTTCCCCGACTTGCGCGCCACCATGACGGGCGCGGCGCCCACGCCGCCCGGGTTGCATGCCGACCTGCGGCGCGAGCTCGGCGGGATCGGCGCGCTGGCGTGGTACGGGCTCACCGAGGCGCCCTTCCTCACCGCCAGCTCCGTGACCGACCCTGACGACAAGCGAGCCGCCACGGTCGGCCGACCCGTCGCGGGGGCGACCCTGCGCGTCGTCACGACGGCCGGCGTGCCCGCCGCGGTCGGCGGCGAAGGCGAGGTCCGGGCGCAGGGCCCGCAGATCTGCCAGGGCTACCTCGACCGCGCCCGCGACGCCGAGGCGTTCGATGACGACGGCTGGTTCCGCACGGGAGATCTCGAGCGTCTCGACGACGGCGGTTACCTCGTCATCACCGGGCGGCTCAAGGACATCATTCATCCGCAAGGGCGAGAACATCGCGGCGAAAGAGGTCGAGGACGTCCTCTACGAGCACCCCGCGATCGCCGACGTCGCAGTCGTCGGTGTGCCGGACGCGGAGCTCGGTGAGCGTTGCTGCGCCGTGGTGGTCGCACGCGACGGCACGCCGGCTCCGACGCTCCACGACATCGCGTCGTTTTGCCGGCGTTCCGGTCTCGCGGTGCAGAAGATCCCGGTACGGCTTGAGATCGTCACCGAGCTGCCGCGCAACGCGAGTGGCAAGGTGCTGAAGTACCGGCTGCAGGAACAGCTCGGGTAGGCGCGCGGTTCGTCGTGTCTCACGACGCGCCCGGCTCCGCCCTCTACCCCTCGGCGAGCACCTCGGCGGCCTGCTTCTCCACGACCGTTCCCTGAAGAACGCCGGGTTCATGCCGCCGTGCAGGCGCACGACGTTGGCGAACGCGAGTCGCGGAAGTCGGCTTCGCTCATGAGGCGCTCGTCGACGAGCTCGTGCGCCTTCGGGACCACGTCGCGCATGTCGGTGACATCGAAGTGCCCGATGTCCGACCCCAGCATCGGCTTGAGACGCGCGCCCATCGGGGTGAGCCGTCCGTCGACGGCCGCCGCCACCATGCGGTCGTCGCCTTCGCACCCAAAGTGGAACGGGTCCACGAAGAGACCGACGAAGTCCGCTTCGCTCGTGATCTCGCATGCCCACCAGTCGTCGAGCACCTCGGGGTGATCCGACCACAACGAGTCCTGGACCAGGCGGTCGCGAATCGCCTTGACCCGCGGGTGCGCGTACTCGTCGTCGTCCGCAGTGTCATCGGTGGGGGAGGGGGGGCGTGGCCGAGTTGCCGCACGCGCGGCGGCGGCGTGAGCGACGGTGCCGATCGGCCGGTGACGAGCCCGAGTCGCCTGACTGAGCGGTCGCCCGCGACGCTCGCGTCGGAAATCAAGGCCATCATCTGGTCGTTCTGTCGGGGTTCTGTCGCACTGGCGGTAGCGCGGAACGGCAGCTATCAGCCGCCCCACGAGCGCCATCGGTAACCCGGTTGAAAGGGACGAAGTCGTTTCATTAATTGTGTCCGGTCTGGTTCATGATCTCGGCTTCCGCCGCGCCTGTGCGAGCCGCGGAGGTCGCCATCCCGCTCCGCAGACTGTGACCTGCGGAGGCTGCGGAAGTACCGAGTGCCGTTGCATCTTCAGCCGCGAGCATTGGCCGGCGACGGCCGGTCGCGCGTCTCCTTCTCCGCTGGGCGGATGTCGCGCGGGGGAGTGACGAGGTTGCCACTGCGGTCGAGATATAGCGTCGGCTTCCGCCCGATCGTGGGGTCCTTACCGGCGTAGGCGACGCGAACGGCCGGTGTGACATCCATGAAGAAACCGATCGCGGGTGAGTGAAGGACACCTGCCTCGACCGATTCGACTCTGGCGTCGGGCAGCGTGGGCGGCTCGAAGCCGCGCCGCACGAGGTCTCGGAGCAGGGCGGCCTCCTTCAACACGGCCGACGTGAGCTCGGGCCAGTGCAACTCGAGCCAGCCGAGGTGGCCATCGGCGGTCAGACCGACCGTCGCGTACGACGACCACACGGCAAGGCCGTCAACAGCGCGTTGCGCTCGGGCGAGCTTGCGGAGTAGCTCGGGCTCGTCGACGCGGGCCGCCTCACCGTCGACGTGTTCCGCCACCGTGCCCCACTCCATGAGCACGCCGATCGCGACGACCTCTCGCCCCGGCACCCGAGCCGCTCGGAGCACGCGGCGACATGCAGCGACTGCCGTCCGGTCGGCCCCTGTCCACGCGCCCGCTCTCCCGAGATGGCCGTATCGGGTGTCGGAGGCGAACACGGTGCGGCTGTCATGGCGCCGGCTGAACGTGAACGTTCGGCTGCGGACACCGGAGATGTTCGCTGCGCTGCCAAACTCGGGTCGTTTGAGCTCGACCCCTGTGAGCTCGAAGGCGGCCTTCACGAGCTCGGCCGACTCCAGACGAGACAGAGCGCGGTGCCGCTGCGTCGTTTCGGGCATCATTCTCTCCGTCTCTCCGTCTCAGGCGGTACGCCACTTCCACGCGGCCCAGTTAACCGCGGGATCAGGACGGTTATCGGTGACGCGTTCGTTCTCGCGACGATCGATCGCCTCGGCTTCGGTGGCTCCGACAGCGAGCGCGACGGCGGAACAACCCGCCTGGATGTCGATCGTGCCGGTGTCCATCCATGCATCGCCGACGCTCTGCTGCGGGAACAGCCACGACAGGATGCCGGGGAGTCCCGCCGTCCGTGCCGCGAACTGCGATCCGCGGTCGGAGCTGTCCAACGTGTCTGCGCTAGACGTACCCGAGTGGCCGACAGCCATGTGCAAGCCGCGGAACACAGGAAACCAGTTGTTGGCGAGCGACACCAGATCCATCGGGCAGGAGGCGTCAAGAAAGAGGAACTGCAGGTTCCCGGGTGCGTTTCCCCAGCCCGACTGGGTGCCGATGTTGACGCTGTTCGGAGTCCCGAAGTTGCCGCACACCACGATGAAGTCGGGGCTCGTCGCCGCCGGTGGGTTCTGGCAACTCCCGTGTCCGGTGTAGAAGTAGATGTCGGCCAGCTCGCTGCCGCCCGAGGGATCGAGATCTCCACCGTTGTCGCGGAAGTCCGAACCCCAGACGTCACCGTTTTCCCAGGTCGTGACGGCGGCGTGCCCGGCGAAGCCGTACCAGGCTTGGAACGCGCGCGCTTCGGGGATGGTCAGCGGCAAATCCGGTCCGCCACAGCCGTTCGGTACGTAGTCTCGTACTGCACCCGTCGAAAAGCGCACCTAGCCTCCTCTCGACGCTCGCTGCGGTCTCCCAACGCTAGCCCCGATCTTTTCGTGAGGTTGTTGGAGGCGGGTATGAGCTCCGCGAAGAAGGCCTCTTGGGGCGGGATTTGCGGCACACGCTCGCTGGTGGGCGGCTGCACTTGCTCGATGAGACTCGTAACACCCAAAGGGCGGGGACGATGCTTCTCCCGGCGCTGAACGATCAATGGTGTCGGCCGGTGGTCGTCTCGGCCGCCCACCGTTGGCTGGTACTCGGTCAACGCGGCGCTGATGCGTTGAGTCGGAGCCAGCCGCGCGAGACCGAGCCGCGGTTGGTGTCGCGTTCAGATGACCTGGGCGAGTCAGGTGAACGCTGCCGCGACGCCCGTGGGCGCGCGCGTCGAATCCCGAGTTCGTAGTGCCCACGACGCACGTTCTGCATGAACGCGTGGCCGTGCATGAACACACCGTCGGTGTGACCGCATTTGAGGCCACGCATCGGTTGTAGCCGAGCCTTGAGTCGCCCATGATCGGCTTCGATCCGACTGTTCGCGTACCGGTCGGTGTTGTGCAACGTGCACAGCAGGGCGGCGTCCACGAGCAGAGGCGCGACGCGCTGCACCCACCGGAACACGATGACGTGATCAACCTCGATCCGATGCACGGCCAACAGCTCCTCGACATCGCGGTCGGACAGCGTCAACCGCAGGTACCAGCGCACCGCGAGCACGATCACCGCCGGCGGCAACCGGAAGCCCTTGAACGCAGAGCACGGGACCACGGGAACCCGACGAACATGAGATCGGCGCATCCCGCCACTGTCGTCCTCGACCACCGTCGTCGCCCAATGCAACAGAGCCTCATGGAGGGAGTAGTTCCGGGAGTAGCGCGGCGCATCATCGGACTGGTCAAGCGGCGATCAGGAACTTGCCGTCACGGCAGCGCGTGGGGTTAGGGTACGAGTCCCCTCCGACACGCGCCTGACCCGTCGCCGGTGGCTCGACTGTCAGCACGTCGGTTCGAGGGTCAGGCTGGTTGTGCCGCCCGCCTTGAGCTCGCCGGGCAGGTCGAGGCGGGAAACGTCGCGTACTCGTGGCCGCCACCTGCCCGCTCGCTGAGGCGGCCGTCGCCCATCGGGCACTCACCATCGGCTACACGCACGGCAAGATCGTTCTGGTCACCTAACCGGCTCCGCGGTCGCCGACTCGATCGCGCTGATCAGGTCGACGCGCCGTCATCCATCGGCTTGTCGCCCGCGTAGGGCCGGACTGGGCGGGATGACCGTGTA
This sequence comes from Actinomycetota bacterium, assembly GCA_046727575.1. GTDB lineage: Bacteria > Actinomycetota > Acidimicrobiia > IMCC26256 > DASPTH01 > DASPTH01. The sequence goes on along the minus strand of JBKPCV010000240.1, from coordinate 5,005 downwards.
GATGAGACCGGGCTTGTCAATGTTGTTGGGGGAAGTTAGCGAGCGCGTCGGTGAAGCGGGCCTCGACCGCAGCGCGTTCGCCAGGGTGCGTGAGGATCCAGAAGCGCCCGGCGCGGATGGCTTCGAGTGTGCGGTCGGCGACCGCCGCCGGGGTCAGCCCGGCGGGGCCGGTGAGCGAGTCGCGGATGGCGAGGCGAACGGACTCGGCCATCTCGGTGCGGCGCTCGACGCCGAACGCCGAGGGGCGCCCACGCTCGGACTCCATGACGCGGGTATCGACCGAGCTGGGGCACAGCACGCTCACGCCGATGCGTGCCTGCTCGATCGCGAACTCTTGGGACAAGGTCTCGGAGATCGAGACCACCGCGACCTTGGTCGCGGCGTAGGGGCCGAGGAAGGCGACGCCGCTGAGCAGTCCGGCGATGGACGCCGTGTTGACGATGTGGGCAGTCGTGCCCTGGCGGCGCATGATGGGTACGAAGCTCTGCAGCCCGTGGATCACGCCCCACAGGTTGACGTCGAAGACCCAACGCCAGTCGTCGAGCGTCTGGTCGCGGAGCAGGTTGAACGTCGAGACACCCGCGTTGTTGCACAACACGTCAACGCGTTCGAACCGCGCCAGCGTTGAGACGGCCAATTGGTCGACCGCGGCGGCGTCGGCCACGTCCACTTCCATCGCCTCGGCCTCGCCCCCAGCAGCCCGGATGCTTTCGCCGACCACGTCCGCCTCGGCGCCGTCGAGGTCGGCGACGACGACTGCTGAGCCGACGCGCGCGAACGCTTCGGCGAGTGCACGTCCGATGCCACTGGCCGCGCCGGTCACCACCGCCACCCGTCCGGGACCGATCGCGTCCTCCGATGACGTTGTCATGGCTGCTACTCCCATGTCTCTCTGCTGGTTCGGGCGCGCTCAGCCGCCGTCGAGCACGATGAGTTCTCCACTCAGGTACGACGACGCCTCGCTGGCCAGGTAGAGCGCCGTCCCGAGGATCTCGCCGGCGGACGCGATCCGACCGAGGCTGACGGTCGATGCCATTTGTGCTTGCAGCTCCTCTGTCGGCATCGACGCGTGCAGGCTGTCGGTGTGAAACGTGCCGCAGACGATCGCGTTCACTCGGATACCCCGGGGCCCGAACTCTTTCGCCGCTGCTTTCGTGAGCGCGTTCAACCCGGCCTTCGCCGCGGCGTAGACGACGGTGAACGACGTCGGGAACAGCGAGGCCTTCGAGCTGATGTTGATGATCGATCCGCTGGCCGACATGTGTTCGGCGGCAAGCGCGGTGAGGCGCAGCGGGCCTTTGAGGTTGACAGCGATCGTCTTGTCGAACAGCTCGGGGGTGACGTCGATCAGCGACGGCGGGACAGGCGCGATGCCGGCGTTGTTGACCAGCACGTCGATCCGCCCGAACGCTGCGACGGTCGCGTCGACGAGTGTCGCGCACTGATCCCAGTCTCCGACGTGGCAGCTGACCGCTCGTGCGCGCCGGCCCATCGCCCGGATCTCATCGGCGACCGCTTCACACGGCTCGAGCTTGCGACTCGACACGACGACGTCGGCGCCCGCCTCCGCAAATCCCAACGCCATGACGCGACCCAAGCCCTTGCTAGCTCCGGTGACGACCACGACCTTTCCGCTCGCGTCCAACGTGGGGATACTCATCGGCGAGTCCTTCGGCGCGCCGCCGGCGTGGGCGTCGCGGTGTTCGCGGCGTCGCGCGCGACGCCTTCGATCACGTAACGGATGTGGAGCTCGAAGAGCGCCTCGGCGTCGGCCGGGGTCACGCCCTCCGGGTCGCCGCCAGGTCGAGCCCGCCGCGCGCCGCGCGCCGGTGGTTCGACGCCGCTCTCGACCGCCCCGAAACCCAAGACCGCCCACGTGAGCAGACGGCTGGCCAGCACCGCAGAATCCGGCGCGAAGCCGTCGCGGCGCATCGTCTCGACGAGCGGTCGCGATGCCTCCACGTACGCGTCGCGTCCCCGCCACAGAATGAGCCGGCTGTCTCGCGCTCGGCGCAGACGGGTGCGGAGTTCCCGAGCCCAACGCAGCGCGCATTCGTGCCACGGCTCGCCCTCGTTGGTCTGGGGTGCCAGGTCGGCGAGGACCCGGTCGGCGATCGCGTCGACGAGTGCGTCCTTGTTGCCGATCCTGCAGTAGAGCGGGATGGGCGACACGCCGAGTCGCGACGACACGCTCCGCATGCTGACGGCCTCGAGCCCGGACTCTTCGAAGATCCCGACCGCGGCGGTGACGATCTCCTCCGCGCCGATCTCGAAGTCAGACTGCTTGGTCATCGCAGTCACGGCACCAGTACGAGCTTGCCGACCACTGCTCGGTCCGCCATGCGTTGCAACGCGCCGGGCAGCGCGGCGAACGGCACTTCGGCGCTCACCGCGTTGCGGAGCCGGCCATCACCCACAAGGCCGGCAAGGTTCGCATGGATGCCGTCGAGCTCTGCGCGCGAGTACCCACCGGCCAACACGCCGACGAGAGAGGTGTTCGTGACGACCAAGTTGTGCGTTGCGAGCTTCGGCCACGCGCCGCTCGCGAACCCGACTGCGAGCAGCCGGCCGTCGCGCGCCATCGCGCCGGCGACGTCCTCCGCGAGCGATCCGCCGACCGGGTCATAGACGACGTCGACACCGTGCCCGTCCGTCGCCTCGCGTAATGCCGCCGCGATGGGGCCGTCGCGGTGATTGATCGTGATGTCGGCGCCGAGGCGACGGCAGTACGCCGCCCGCTCCCCGTCGCTCACGACCGCGATCACCCGCGCCCCGAGCGCGCGGCCGAGCTGCACGGCCGCTATCCCACTCCCTCCCGCCGCTCCGAGGACAGCCAGCCAGTCGCCGGGTGCGATGTCGCCGCGGTCGACCAGCCCGATCCACGCGGTGAGGTGCGGGATCCAGAACCCGGCTGCCTGGGCATCGGTGAGACCTTCGGGGATCGCGAACGTCGAGTCCGCCGCCACCAGACACTCCTCGGCAAACGATCCGTGTCCGGCCCAGAACGCGGTCACGCCCATGATGCGGGCGCCGATCGCGAGGGCGACACCCTCGCCGAGAGCCGTGATCGTCCCGGTTGCTTCTTGGCCCGAGACGAACGGCAACGGCGGAGTGAGCGGGTACGTGCCGCGGCACATGAACAGGTCGGGGAGTCCGATGCCCGCCGCAGTCACGCGAATGCGGACCTGTCCGGGCCCGGGTTCGGGCGGGTCGAGCTCGACCACGCGCAACACATCCATCGGCTCTCCCGCGCCCTGCACCTGCCACGCGCGCATCAGGTCGCTGCTCCTTGATCGATGAGGTCGTTGGCGTTGTCGAGGAGCAGGTCCACCTGCGATCCGAAGTACTCGTGAATCGGTTTGTCGGACTGCCCGCGCAGGAACTTCGCGTAGCTGCCCTCGAGCACGACGGCGAGCTTCCATCGAGCGAACACGTCGTACCAACCGATCGCGCGCACGTCCCGGCCCGATCGTCTCGCGTAGCGCTCCACGAGCTGCGCACGATCGGGAAGGTGCGCAACGTCGAACCTCGGCTCCTTCGCCATCCCGAGACGCATGGTGCCTTCCGGCCCGGGGTGGAAGATCATCGCCCACGAGAGGTCGACCAACGGGTCGCCGATCGCGGCCATCTCCCAGTCGACGACCGCGAGCAGTCGCGGTGGCGCTTCGGGCGCAAACAGCACGTTGTCGAGCTTGTAGTCGCCATGACAGAGGGCGCTCGGCTGGTCGGCGGGACGATGCGCGTCGAGCCAGTCGGAGATCCGCTGCGCCGCGGACAGATCACGCCCGCCGTAGGAGTCGAGCTGTGCGATCCAACGCCTGAGTTGTCGCGACAGGTAGTTGCCGGTGTGCGCAATATCGGCGAGCCCGCACGCTCGCCAGTCGACCGCGTGGATCGCGACGAGTGCGTCGATGAGTTCGTCGAGTGCCCTCCCATGTGTCTCAGGCGCGTCCGCCCACCCCTTCGGAACCGACTGAATAATGGGACGTCCGTCGATCCGCTCCATCACGTAGAAGGGCGCGTCGAAGACACGATCGTCATCGCAGGCCACGACCGGACGCGCGATGGCCACCGCTTCATCCTTGATCGCATCGAGAATGCGGAACTCGCGCAGCACGTTGTGCGCGGTCGCCGAACTCGCGTGGCGCGGCGCGCGGCGCAACACCCATCGCGACGGCCCGCGCTCGAGCGCGAACACCTCGCACGAACCGCCCCCGGTCATCGGCGTCACCATGATGGCGACGCGGTCGCCGAGCGCGTCGTCGAGGTAGCGCTGCAGGGCCGCCGTGTTCCGGATCGGCTCAGCGTTCATCGATGCCTGCGAGTGCGCGCAGCTCAGCCCACCTCGCCTCGGCCGCAGGACGACGGCTCGGCAGATGCTCGGAAGGCCACCCCTCGACCGGGGAATACTCCTTCAGCAAGGTGCGGGCGAGCACCGACCTGTGCAACTCGTCGGGGCCGTCCCCGACGGGGCCGAAGCGGGTCGAGCGGTACCACGACGCGACCGGCAGGTCGCTCGAGTAGCCGAGGGCGCCGCATACCTGGATCGTTCGGTCGAGCACCGCGAGGACAACCTTCGAGACGTGCGCCTTGATCATCCCGAGGTCGGCGCGCAACGCGGCGGCGCCGTACTTGTCCATCTTCCACGCAGTCTGGAAGGTGAGCAATCGCGCGGACTGGGTCTCCGTGTGCAACAACGCCACGTAGTCCTGGACCATCTGGTGCTGCGCGAGCAGCTTGCCGTGCGAGATCCGGGACACCGCACGCTCGCACATGATGTCAAGCGAGCATTGCGCCTGGCCCAGCCAGCGCATCGCGTGGTGCGTGCGACCGCCGCCAAGCCGCTGCTGCGCGAGCACGAATCCCTCACCGGGCTGCCCGATCAAGTGCTCGGCCGGCACGCGGCAGTTCTCGAACGCGATCTCGGCATGGTTTCCCGGCTGTCCGTACGCGACTTCGGGGTGCGCCATCGTCCCGATATCACGCACGATCTTCATGCCCGGTG
>JBKPCV010000239.1:0-22534 GCA_046727575.1 Actinomycetota bacterium | reverse complement strand
GTGCCCGAACCGCGCACGCGCCGGTTTGGGGTACCTACATGTCGGGTCGCTCCTCCATGTCGGGTCGCTCGCTGCCGAGCCGGGGTACCCGGCTCGGCGACGCTCGCTCCTCCATGTCGGGTCGCTCGCTGCCGAGCCGGGGTACCCGGCTCGGCGACGCTCGCTCCTAGCATGCGGGTGTGGCGAGGTATGCCGCCGCCTCTTCGCAGCACCCGGTCGCCGCGCATGCCGTGGGCGAGGCTGCTGGTCAGGTCCTCGATGCGCTCTCGGGCGAGGATCCGAACCTCGTCGTGTGCTTCGTGTCGCCGCACTTCGTCGGCGCCTTCGACGACCTGGCGTACGCGCTCGGGAACCTGCTCGATCCGGAGGTGCTGCTCGGCGCGACGACGGTCGCGGTCATCGGCGGCGCGCACGAGATCGAGGACGGTCCCGGGGTCTCGCTCTTCGCCGCGCGACTGCCCGGCGCGCGGCTGACGCCGATCTCGCTCGCGCTCGAGGAGACGCCGGATGGCCACGCGATCGTCGGCTGGCCGGAGCTCGACCACGAACCGTCGACCCTGGTGTTGCTCACCGACCCGTTCAGCTTCCCGACCGACGGTTTCCTGCGACGGCTCGACGAGGCTCGGACGGGCCCGCAGGTGATCGGCGGCGCGGCGTCGGCGGCGCACGGGCCGGGCGGGAACCGGCTGGTGCTCGACGGCCGCGTCAGTGCTGCGGGCGCCGTCGGAGTGCTGATCGACGGGGTCGACGTTGCCGCGGTCGTTTCACAGGGGTGTCGCCCGCTCGGCAGTCCCTACGTGGTCACACGAGGCGTGCGCAACCGGATGGAGGAGCTCGCCGGGCAACCGGCGCTGACGCGTCTCCAGGAGTGCGCCGCCGCCGCGACGGAGGAAGACCGTGATCTGATTCGCGCCGGCCTGCACGTGGGGCTCGTCGTCGACGAGCACAAAGCGGAGTTCGCGCGCGGCGACTTCCTCGTCCGCAACGTCATGGGCGCGGATCCGGAATCGGGCGCCCTCGCAATCGGCGACGAGGTGAACGTCGGCCAAACGGTGCAGTTCCATGTCCGGGACGCTGCTGCGGCTGACGTCGACCTGCACGAACTGCTCGCGGGTCACGACGCCGAGGCCGCGTTGCTGTTCACTTGCAACGGCCGCGGACGCCGATTCTTCGGGGTGCCGGACCACGACGCGGGCGTGCTCGACCAGTTGCTCGGCCCGCTCCCGGTAGCGGGTGCGCTGTGCGCGGGCGAGATCGGCCCGGTCGGCGGCAAGAATTTCCTCCACGGTTTCACCGCGACGGTCGCACTGTTCCACTGAGGCGGCCCGCGTCCGGCGGTGTGACTCGCCGCATGCCGTGCGGCCGACGTGGGTACTCGAACCGTGATGTCCCGGCAGCCGTAGGCTTGGCCCGACTCGAGTGGCGAAGGGGATGCGATGGCGGCGACCGAATCCGCGAACTCGGCCATCGAGCAGCTCGGTATCAACGTGATCCGCGGGCTCGCCATGGACGCCGTCCAGAAGGCGAACAGCGGCCATCCGGGCACGCCGATGGCGCTCGCACCGCTCGCCCACGTGTTGTGGACACGCATCATGCGCTACGACGCGTCCGCGCCCGAGTGGCCGGATCGCGACCGTTTCGTGCTGTCGAACGGCCACGCGTCGATGCTCCTCTACGCGATGCTGTACCTGACGGGGTTCGGGCTCGAGCTCGACGACATCCGCCAGTTCCGGCAATGGGGCTCGCGCACGCCCGGTCACCCCGAGTACTGGGTGACCCCGGGTGTCGAGGTGACGACCGGCCCGCTGGGGCAGGGCTTCGCGAACGGGGTCGGCATGGGCATCGCCGAAGCGAACCTGCGCGAGCGGTTCGGTCCGACGTCGATCGACCACCACGTGTTCGTGATCGCGAGCGATGGTTGCCTCGAGGAAGGCGTGAGCCACGAGACGGCGTCGTTGGCGGGTCATCTCGGCCTCGGGCGCCTGATCTACGTGTACGACGACAACCACATCTCGATCGACGGCCCCACGGAGCTCGCCTACAGCGATGACGTTCCCAAACGATTCGAGGGCTACGGCTGGCACGTCGTGCAGCTCGGCGAGGTCGCGAACGACCTTGATGCGATCGAAGCCGGTCTCCGTAGCGCGATGGCCGAGGCCGACCGCCCGAGCCTCGTGATCCTCCGGTCGCACATCGGTTGGCCGTCGCCCAAGTACACCGACACCGCGCACGCGCACGGCGACCCGCTCGGTGACGACGAGGTTGCGGCGGTCAAGGACCTGCTCGGCCTCCCGCAGGAGCCGTTCTACGTGCCCGACGACGTGCTCGCCTATTACCGGCAGGCGGGCACGCGCGGTCGCGACGCGCGCGGGGCTTGGGAGCGCGAGCACGTCGCGTTGCGCGAGCGCGAGGCGTCGCTCGCCGACGAGCTCGACGCGTGTCTCGAAGGCCGCGCGCTGGCGGGGTGGGAAGCGAAGCTCCCGACCTGGAGCGCTGGTGGCGACAAGGTCGCGACCCGCCGCGCGTCGGGAACCGTGCTCAGCGCGATCGCCGACGTCGTCCCGGGTCTACTCGCGGGCGGCGCCGACCTGAGTGCCAACACCGGCACGCTGCTCGACGGTGTCGACGTGATCGGCACCCACCGCTTCCGCGGACGGCAGCTGCACTACGGCATTCGCGAGCACGGCATGGCCGGAGCCATGAACGGCATGTCGGTGAGCGGCACGATGCCCGCCGGCGGCACCTTCTTCGTGTTCAGCGACTACATGCGTCCGGCAGTACGACTCGCCGCGCTGTCGCACTACAAGGTCGCGTTCGTGTGGACACACGACTCCGTGGGCCTGGGGGAAGACGGACCCACGCACCAGCCGATCGAGCAGCTGATGTCGATGCGGTTGATGCCGGGCCTGCGGCTCATTCGACCGGCTGACGCGAACGAGACCGCGCAGGCCTGGCGCGTGCACATCGACGGCACCGGGCCGACGGGGATCGTCCTCAGTCGCCAGTCGATCCCGGTGCTGGACGGCACGTTGGAGCGCGCTCCAGAAGGAGTGCCGCGTGGCGCGTACGTGCTCGTCGAGGAAGGCGACGCCGCGCTCGATCTGGTGCTCGTCGGGACGGGTTCCGAGGTCTCGGTGTGCGTCGCCGCGCGCGACGCGCTCATGACCGACGGCCTCTCGGTGCGCGTCGTGTCGTTCCCGTCGTGGGACCTGTTCGCCGAGCAGCCCGACGACTACCGCGACTCGGTTCTCCCGCCCGCTGCGCCGAAGTTGGCGGTCGAAGCCGGCGCCACGCTGGGATGGGCGGACTATGTGGACGACGTCGTCGGCATCGATCGTTTCGGCGGTTCGGCACCTGGTTCCGTCGCGCTCGACAAGCTCGGGATCAATCCGACGAACGTCGCGGCGCGTGCTCGCGCGCTGCTCGAAGGAGGAGATGGTCGATGACGAGTGCGATCGCCCGCCTGACTGACTTCGGTCAGAGTCCCTGGTACGACAATCTGGCGCGTCCACTGCTCACCGGCGGTGGGCTCGCTCGGCTCATCGACGAGGACCGCATCCGCGGCGTGACGTCCAACCCAACGATCCTCGACAAGGCGATCGACGCCGGCGAGGGTTACGACGACCAACTGATGGAGTGCGCGAAGCAGGGGCTGTCGATCGAGGAGACGTACTGGACCGTCGTGCTCGACGACATCGTCGGTGCGGCGCGCGTGTTGGAACCGGTATGCCGCGAGACTGGTGGCGGCGATGGCTTCGTCTCGATCGAGGTCGCGCCGGAGCTCGCGCACGACACCGAGGAAACGATCGCGGCGGCGAAGTCGCTGTCCGAGCGGGTCGCCCGGCCCAACGTGATGATCAAGATCCCCGCGACGCGCGAGGGGATCCCGGCGATCCAAGCGTCTATCGCGTCGGGGATCAAGATCAATGTCACGCTGATCTTCTCGCTCGCCCGCCACGAGGCGGTGATCGAGGCGTACATGACGGGTCTGGAGCGCTTCGCCGCGAGCGGCGGCGACCTGTCGACCGTCGCGTCGGTGGCGTCGTTCTTCGTGAGCCGTGTCGACACCGAGACCGACCGCCGGCTGCCAGAAGGCCACGACCTGCGCGGCAAGGCTGCCGTCGCCAACGCAAAGCTCGCCTACCAGCTGTTCCGCGAGCGCTTCTCCGGCCCGCGATGGGAAGCCCTCGCGGCACAGGGCGCGCGCCTCCAGCGGCCGCTCTGGGCGTCGACCTCGACGAAGAACCCCGCATATCCGTCGACCCTCTACATCGACGAGCTCATCGGTCCCGACACCGTCAGCACGCTGGCCCCGGCCTCGATCGAAGCGTTGCACCGCGGGGAAGGGAACCAGCGCCCGAACAGCGTCACCGAGAACGTCGACGAGGCGCTGCGTGTGATCCGTGGTCTTGCCGACGCCGGCGTCGACTTCGACGACGTCACCGCGACGCTGGAGCGCGAAGGAGTCGACTCGTTCGCCGTGTCGTTCCGCGACGCACTCAACACCATCGAGAAACGACGGGCCGAGATCACGTCCTGAGATTCATGGGCGCGATTCTCTCGCTGAGCGGAGCCCACGCGCCCATGAATCGTCGGCGAGTGCGGCGGCGGCACGTAGGTGCTCGGCGAGCTCGTCGAGTGGGACGCGCGCGTTGAGCCCGCTCGTGTTCGGCATCACGTAGGCGGGCACGCCACCGAAACCGTCGGGTTGAACGCCGGCGGTCGCCTTCTTGTCCACGGCGGCGCGCCAGCCCGCGAGCCCGACGAAGCAGACGGCACCCGGGCGCAGCCAGCGCACCAGCCGTCGAACGCGCGACGCGCCGTCGCGGTACTCGTCGGGCGTGAGCTCGCTCGCGCCGACGGTGGCACGCTTCACGAGGTCGGTCATCCCCACGCCGTGGACGACGAGCGCGTGCGACGCGTCACGATCACGCGACACGATCCCGGCTGCGAGCGCGGCGGGCCAGAAGCGGTTGCCCGGACGCGCGAACCCGACGCCGGCGTCAGCTGCATACAGGCTCGGGTTGAGACCGCACACGAGGAGCCGCATCCCCGGGCCGACGACGTCGGGCAGCGTCCGCCGACGCCGGGCGAGCACGTGGATCCACTCGTTGCGCGGTGCGGCGTCGTGCGCCAGGTCGACCACCTCGAACCCGCCGCCCGTCAGCACGTCACGCAGGTCGTCCACCTGCCACCGCGCGAAGAACCGGCCGGCGAAGTCGTCGCCGGGGAACGGACCCTCGCCGTCTCCCTGAATCATCGTGAGATGAGCGGGCGCGTCCAATCGCACGGCGAGGTGCAGCTCCCGCAGCGCCCACGGCAGCCGATCGCGTGCGACGTGCACGTAGCTCGCGCGCGCCCAGGCGCCGCCGAACGCGCCGCGGCGAAACGGCAGCGCTTCGAGGTCACCCTGCACGCCCGGCACGTCGGGCGCCGATTCGCGGGCCAGGACGACCATCGCAAGGGCGGCATCGAGTGCGACGGCGGGGCGCGGCAGGTACGGGAGGTGGAGGCCCGCACCGGAGCCGAGGTCGGCGACGAGTGAGCCCTCGGGCAAGGCCGTGCTCAGCAAGGCAGCGCGATCCAGGAAGCGCGCCGCGCGCGCGTCACGCCATTCCTCGGCCCGCGCCTCGTACACCGCAACCGTGTCCCGATCCACGTGCGTAGTATCGCAACCCGATGACGAAAGGCGGACAGTGATCGGCGACGTCCGCGTCATCGACGACGTGGCGCAGGCCTTCGCCGAGCTCGTAGTCGGAGAGTCTCCGGCGTCGATCGCGCTGTCCGGAGGCAACACAGCGCGCGCGTGTTACGAACGACTCGCCGGCGCCGACCTCGCGTGGAACGCGGTGTCGGTGCTCTTCGGCGACGAGCGGTGGGTCCCGGTCGACGATCCCGATTCGAACGAGGGCATGGCCCGAGCCGCGTTGCTCGACCACGTCGAGCCTGGCGCGATCTATTCGATGCGCGAGGCGGGCGACACGCCCGAGGCCGCTGCCGCGGCGTACGACGCGCTCCTGCGCGACGTCGGTCCGGTCGCCCTCGTCCACCTCGGGATCGGCCCCGACGGCCACACCGCGTCGCTCTTTCCCGGATCGGCGGTATTGGAGGAACGTGAGCGCCTCGTCGTCACCAACGGCGACGACGCGCACCCCCATCTCCGCCTGACGTTCACCTTTCCCGCGATCGCGATGTCCGACCTCGTCGTGTTCACGGTCGCCGGCGAGGAGAAGCGTGCCGCGTTCGCACGCGTACGCGCTGGCGACGACGGGCCTGCCGCGCGCGTCACCGGCAAGCGCGTGATCTGGCTGGTCGATGCGGCCGCCGCCGGCTCCGATTCGCCCTAGATGAACCCCCAGTAGGCTGCCGAGCCGTGGACACCGCTGCGCTGCTCGACGCGCCACTGTCCGAGCTCATGTCGGAGGCCGCACGCCTCCGCGACGCCGCGCACGGTGCACGAGTCACGTTCTCCCCGAAGGTATTCATCCCGCTGACCATGCTGTGTCGCGATCGGTGCGGTTACTGCACGTTCGCCAAGCCACCCGCCCATCTCGCCACCCCGTACCTGTCGCTCGACGACGTGCTCGACATCGCACGCCGCGGCGCTGCGGTCGGCTGCCACGAGGCGCTGTTCACGCTCGGGGAAGCGCCCGAGGATCGGTATCCCGTCGCAGCAGAGTGGCTCGCCGCGCACGGCTACTCGTCGACGGTCGACTACCTCGTCGCGGCGTGCGCGGCGGTACTCGAGGAGACCGGCCTCCTCCCCCACGCCAATGCCGGCGCCCTGTCGTACGACGAGTTGCAGCGGCTGCGGGCAGTCTCCCCGTCGCAGGGGATGATGATCGAGACCCTCGCGGCTCGCCTGGGCGATGCAGGCGGCCCGCACGCCGGCGCGCCCGACAAGACGCCCGACCGGCGCCTGGCGACGCTCGACGCGGCAGGGCGCACCGCCGTCCCGTTCACGACGGGGATCCTCGTTGGCATCGGCGAGACGCCAGCGGAGCGCGTCGAGGCGCTCGAAGCGATCCGCGACGCGCACGCACAGCACGGCCACGTCCAAGAGGTCATCGTCCAGAACTTCCTGCCCAAGCCGGGCACGGCGATGTGGCGGCACGATCCGTGTGATCACGACGAGTTCCTGTGGACGATCGCCGCCGCCCGCATCGTGCTCGGCGGCGAGGTGCACCTGCAGGCGCCGCCGAACCTCTCCGACCCCGATCGGCTCGGGAGCCTGATCGCGGCCGGCATCGACGACTGGGGCGGAGTGTCGCCGGTCACGCCCGACCACGTGAACCCTGAACGGCCCTGGCCCGCGCTCGACGTCCTCCGCGACGCCACCGAGGCTGCGGGCAAGACCCTCGCGCCGCGGCTCACCGTGTACCCCGAATACGTGCGCGATCCGGAACCGTGGCTCGACCCGTCCGTGCGCTTCGCGGTGTTGAGCGTGTCCGACTCCGAGGGCCTCGCGCGCGACGACAGCTGGGCCGCCGGCGGTGACGTCGTACCACCGAGGTTGTTGCCCCCGATCGCGCCGCCGTCGCGCGCCGGTTCACCGGTGGGCGAAGTGCTCGACGGCGTGCTCGCCGGCGAGGAAGTGGGCGTCGACGAGATCGTCACCCTGCTCGAGGCGCGCGGATCGGACGTTCACCGGGTTGCCGCGGTGGCCGACCAGCTGCGCCGCGACATCGTCGGTGACGTCGTCACGTTCGTACGGACCCGCAACATCAACTACACGAACATCTGCACGTTCAAGTGTCGGTTCTGCGCGTTTTCGAAGGGTCCGCTCTCGCTGAACCTGCGTGGCGACCCGTACCTCCTCGACATCGAGGAGATCCAGCGCCGCGTCGTCGAGGCGGTCGAGTGCGGCGCCACCGAGGTGTGCCTGCAGGGTGGGATCCATCCGAGTTTCGACGGCGAGTACTACCTCACGGTCGCGCGCGCGGTGAAGGAGGCCGCTCCGTCGATCCACGTACACGGTTTCACGGCGCTCGAGGTCACCGAAGGCGCGCGGCGGCTCGGGATGCCGCTGCGCGACTACCTCTCGCTGGCCAAGGACGCGGGGCTTGCGTCGCTACCCGGTACCGCGGCAGAGATCCTCGACGACGAGGTGCGCGCGGTGATCTGCCCGGACAAGGTGAACACCGAAGAGTGGCTGGAAGCGCACCGGCTCGCACACTCGGTCGGGCTGCGATCCAACATCACGATCATGTTCGGACACGTGGAGCGCCCCATCAACGTCGCCCGCCACCTCGTCCGGACGCGCGCGCTGCAGAAGGAGACGGGCGGGTTCACCGAATTCGTGCCGCTGCCCTTCGTGCACATGGCGAGCCCGATCTACCTGCAGCAGAAGTCGCGACGCGGGCCCACGATGCGCGAAGTGCTGCTCGTCCACGCCACCGGCCGGATCGCCTACCGAGGCTGGGTCGACAACGTCCAGGTGTCCTGGCCGAAGTGCGGGATGGAGGGTGCGAAGGAGGCGCTTCGCGCCGGGTGCAACGACCTCGGTGGCACGTTGATGGACGAGAACATCTCACGCGCCGCTGGTGCCGAACACGGCCAGGAGCTCGACGACGACGACTTCCGCGCCATCGTCGAACCGTTGCGCCGTCCGCTCGAACAACGAACCACATTGTACGGACGGATCACGACGGTCGGGAAGCGCTTGCGTCCGCGTCAGCACGACATGCACGATCATCGCGTCCCGGTCGAGATCAGGGGCGTGGCGCGTCCGGTCGCGTGAGCCGCTTCGACGTCGTCGGCATCGGCAACGCGCTCGTCGACGTCCTGAGCCACGAGAGCGACGCCTTCGTGCAACAGCACGGGCTCACTCGCGGCGCGATGCAGCTCATTGACACTGAGCGCGCCGAGCAGCTGTACGCCGCCATGGGGCCGGCGACCGAGATCTCGGGTGGCTCGGCGGCCAACACGACGGTCGGCATCGCGTCGTTCGGGGGAACCGCCGCGTTCGTCGGGCGCGTGAACGACGACCAGCTCGGCGCGGTGTTCGGACACGACCTGCGCGCCGCCGGAGTCGAGTTCCGGACGCCACCTGCGAGCGACGGCGTACCCACCGGCCGGTGCCTGATCATCGTGACACCCGACGCGCAGCGCACGATGAACACGTACCTCGGCGCGTCCGCGCAGCTCGGCCCGTCGGATCTTGACGCAGAGCTCATTCGAGGGGCCCAGGTGCTGTACCTCGAGGGCTACCTCTGGGACGAACCCGACGCCAAGGACGCCTTTCGCCGCGCCGCGCGCACCGCGCACGAAGCCGGCAACCGTGTCGCGTTCACGTTGTCCGAGGCGTCCTGCGTCGATCGGCACCGTATCGAGTTCCTCGACCTGGTCGAGCACGACGTCGACGTGCTGTTCGCCAACGAGGTCGAGATCACGTCGCTCTACGAGGTCACGGAGTTCGACGACGCGCTGCAGCTCGTGCGCGACCAGTGCGAGATCGCGGCGCTGACGCGGAGCGAGAAGGGCTCGCTCATCGTGACCCGCGACGAGGTGCACGTCGTCGACCCCCATCCGGTCGCGGAGGTCGTCGACACCACCGGCGCCGGCGACCTCTATGCGTCCGGTTTCCTGTACGGCCTCACGCACGGGTACGACCTCGGGACCGCGGGTCGGCTCGGCTCGCTCGCGGCGTCCGAGGTGATCAGTCACCTGGGCGCGCGGCCGCAGCACTCGCTCGCCGATCTCGCGCGGCCGATGCTCGAGGAAACGAAGTGGAGCCGTGCACGAGCGAGCGGCCGCGAGCCGGGTACCCCGGCGAGCAGCGAGCGACCCGGTATCGGGACGAGCGGGACTGCGGAACGGAGTCGACCCGGCTCACAGGCGCGCACGCCGTGAAGCTCCCCCGCTATCGCACCGGTGACGACGAGCTCGACACAGCCCTGGCGGAGATCGTCGAGAACACGACGGATCCTGCGAACGCCGACCTCGTCTTCGAGATGATGGCTTCGGCGGCACGACTCGGGCTCGATCGCGCGGATCGCGGCGATCTCAAGATCGCGAATGCCGCGCTCAAGGAGATGCGGCATGCGTTCCACGTGTTCGCGCCGTACCGCACCTCGCGCAAGGTGGCGATCTTCGGCTCGGCGCGTACCCAACCCGACGATCCGCTGTACGTGCAGACCCGCGACCTTGCCGCCGCGATCGCGGCGCGCGATTGGATGGTCGTGACTGGCGCGGGGCCGGGGATCATGGAGGCGGGGATCGACGGCGCGGGGCCCGAGCAGGCCTTCGGCGTGAGCATCAGGTTGCCGTTCGAGGCCGCCACCACGCAGTTCTTCGAGGGCGATCCGAAGCTGGTCAACTTCCGCTACTTCTTCACTCGCAAGCTGGAGTTCGTGAAGGAATCGCACGCCTTCGTCCTGTTGCCAGGCGGGTTCGGGACGCTCGACGAGGCGTTCGAGCTGCTCACCCTGCTCCAGACCGGCAAGGCGCCGCCGGCGCCCGTTGTGCTGCTCGACGTGCCAGGAGGCACGTACTGGACCACATGGCTCGCCTTCGTCGTCGAGGAGCTCGTGAAGACCGGCTACATCAACCCCGACGACCTTGCGCTAGTGCGCACCACGGACAACGTCGAGACCGCCGTCGACGAGATCGTCGGCTTCTACGCCAACTACCACTCGCTGCGCTTCGTCGAGGGCCGGCTCGTGTTGCGCATGCACGAGGTACTCACAGGCGACGAGCTCGCCGAGCTGAACCGCGAGTTCGCCGACATCGTCGTGCGCGGAGAGATGGAGGTCATCGGCGCCACGAGTCCGGAGATCGCGGACGCGGACCACGTCGATCTCGCCCGCCTCGCGTTCTGGTTCGACCGCCGCGGCTGGGCGCGCCTCCGGATGCTCGTCGACCGGATCAATCGGCGGCCCGCCGGCCGCTAGCCCTCAGTCCGACTAACGCCTCCGTCGAGCGCGGCGATCGCGCGCGCGATCGCGCGTCGCGCCTGCAACACGCGCTTCTCGTCGGCGAGAGCATCGTGGTCGCCGTGCTCGCTCGCGGCGCGCAGACGGTCGTACCCGAGGTCGCGCAGCTCCTCCTCGATCGCCCGCAGCCGCTCGACGATCTGTTCGGTGTCAGTCACCCGGCTCCTCCACGAGCGCGTCGGCGAGCAGCTGGGCCGGATGGCGCACGTCGAGGCCCACCGCGCCCAGGTGCATCGCGCAACCAGGATTGGCCGACACGACCAGCGGATCGAGTCCGCCGCCCGCGCGCCGGATCGCGTCGACCTTGCGGAGCCGGATTTCCGACGACAGCTCCGGTTGCAGCGCCGCGTACGCACCACCCGCCCCGCAACAGAGACCGTCGTCGGCCGTGTCGTGCAGGCGGTATGCGGGTGCGAGCACCGCGCGTACCGCGCCCTGAGCCCGCTGCACGTGCCGGAGATGGCACGGATCCTGCACGACGGCGTCGAGGCCCGTGTCGCGCAGCGCAAGCGCCGGTTGCGCGTCGAGCCACTCCGAGAAGTCGCGCACGCGCCCTGCGAACGAGTCTGCTTCGGGCGTCCCGAGGAGGCGGCCGTAGTCCTTCATCGCGGCGCCGCAGCCTGCGCTGTCGACGACGACGGGCGCGTCACCCGGCATCGACGTCATCACGCGTCGGGCCAGCCTGCGTGCGAGCTCGACACGGCCGGCGTGCACGTGCAGCGCGCCGCAACAATCGCCGCCCGTTCCCGGCAGCCCCGGCTGCCCGCCAGTGGCGCGCATGACACGAAGCGCGGCGGCGTGCACGTCGCGTTGCCAGGCGTCCATCACGCAGCCGGGGTAGAGATACGCGTCCGGCTGCGCGTCACCGCGGAGGCGGAGACCCAGCGCGCGTACAGAAAGCTTCGGCAAGCCGAGGCGACGCGGGACGAGGCGCAGGCGTTGCGCGAGCCAGAGGAACCACGAGAGCGTGACGAGCAGCCAGTGCCGCGGGAGCACCACCACGTAGCCGAACCATTCGGCGACGCGCCGGGGCAGGCTGCGCGAGGTTGCCGCGGGGCCGGCGAGCGCTTCACGTGCACCCTCCATCAAGTGACCGAACGGAACGCCGGATGGGCACGCGGCCTCACATCCGCGGCACTGCACGCACGTTTCCATGGTGTGCCGGAAGGCCTCGTCGAGCGCGGCACCGTCGAGCTCGACCGCGCGCATCGCCGCGATCCGGCCGCGTGGGGACGCCGCCTCGAGCCCGGTGACGCGGTAGGTCGGGCAGTGCGGCAGGCACAACCCGCAGGCGACGCAGGCGACGAGCTCGTCCTCGTCGACGGGCAACACGTGGACGCGCGCTCGGTGCACGGGCGCGGGTGGTGCGTCAAACATGAGCGGTTGCAGCGTCGCGGTCGCACACCGCGCGACGGTGGAGCGGGAGCCGGCCGCGGCCCAGCTTGCCGGTAGGGTCGAACGCGCTCGCGACGCGCGCCATCAACGCGAGGTTCGGCAACGCGCGCCCGAAGCCGTCGAGCTCGGGCGCGCCGGCCTCGCGGAGCAGCCAGCCGCCGTGTCGCTCGGCAGCGGCGCGCGCGGCCGCGAGCTCTTGTTCGGCGTCCGCGGCCACATGGATGGTGCCGACGCCGACCTCGGCGAGCCAGCGGACGCCGACATCACCGAGCTCCGGCCCGAGTGGCTGCACCTCCGACGGATGCACGGAGATACGACCGCGGTGTACTCCTTCGGGCCATGCCGGCGCGCTCACGGCCGGTTCGGTGCCCGCCGCCTCGTGCTCGCGTACCACGTCGGCGGCGACCCCCTCCAGGAGCACGTGCGTGACGTCGCCGTCCCACGCGATGCACGAAGGACGATACGTGCGACGCCGCACCTCGACCGGGTCGCGATCGGTGACGCCCCACTGCACGAGCTCCGCACGGGGCTGGCACCGGAGGATCACCTGCGCGAGCACGCCGATGGTGCCGAACGAACCGACGAGGAGGCGGGGGATGTCGAATCCGCTCACGTTCTTGACCGTGGGACCACCGCCCTTCACCACGCGCCCGTCGGCCGTGACGAACCGCACCTCGAGCACGCGGTCACGCAGCGGGCCGTAGCGGAGCCGGCGGTGCCCCGACAGCCCGACGGCAAGCACGCCGCCGACGGTCGCGTCGTCCGAACGCGGGTCGAGCGCGCATTCCTGACATGCCTCGCCGAGCTCCTCCGCCAGCTCACGAACCGTGGTGCCGGCTGCGACCGTGACGGTCAGGTCGGCCGGGTCGTAGGCGATCACGCCGGCGGGCGCGCGCACGAGAACTGCGGCGGGTGACGGAGGTCCACCCACTTCCCAGTGCGTGCGACCGCCGACCGCGGCCACGTCGTCCGCGTCGCGTATCTCGCGCGCGAGGTCGGTCAGATCCACGCGCCCTCCGGCACGCGCTGGAGCTCGCCGCACCGGCTTCCCGCGGGGAGGATCTTCGTGGGATTCGCACGGCCCGACGGGTCGAAGGCGTCGCGCAAGCGGGCCTGCGCATCGAGGTCGTCGGGAGAAAAGACGAGCGGCATGGCCTCGCGCTTCTCGAGTCCGATGCCGTGCTCGCCCGACAGCACGCCGCCGGCCGCGACACACGCGGCGAGGATCTCGTCACCGGCGCGGTGCACGCGCTCCCACACGCCGGGCTCGCGCGCGTCGAACACGATCAGCGGGTGCAGGTTGCCGTCGCCGGCGTGGAACACGTTCATCATCGTGAGTTGCTGCTCGTCCGCGATCGCATAGACCTGGCGCAAGACGTCGACGAGCCGCGTCCGCGGGACGACCGCGTCGTGGAGGTAGTAGTCGGGCGCGATGCGGGCGATGGCCCCGAAGGCCGACTTCCGACCCTTCCACAGCAACGCGCGCTCCGCGTCGTCGGCCGCCACTCGTACAGAACGCGCATGGTGCTCGAGCCCGACGCTCTCGACGATCGCCACTTGCGCGTCGACGCCGTCGGGGAGGCCGTCGAGCTCGACGAGCAGGACCGCCGCCGCGTCACGCGGGTACCCGGCGCCGACGTAATCCTCCACTGCGCGCGTGATCTCGGCGTCCATCATCTCGAGCGCGGCCGGAACAATCCCCGCCGCGATGATGCCGCTCACGGCCGCGCCGGCGTGCTCGATCGCGTCGAAGTCGAGGAGCAGCGTGCGGACCGCGGGCGGGTCCGGCGTGAGGCGCACCGCGATGCGCGTCGCTATTCCCATCGTGCCCTCGCTCCCGACGAAGCAGCCGCGCAGGTCGTAGCCGGGCTGATCGGGCTCGAGACCACCGAGCATGGTCGTGGAGCCGTCTGCGAGGACGACCTCGAGAGCGAGGACGTGTGTGGCGGTCACCCCGGAGGCCAGGCAGTGCGGACCCCCGGCGTTGGTGGCGACGTTGCCGCCGATGGTGCACGCCTGCTGGGACGACGGGTCCGGGGCGTAGTGCAAGCCGAGGTGCGCCACGGCTCGGCTCAGGTCGAGGTTGAGCACGCCCGGTTCCACCCACGCGACGCGGTTGTCCGCGTCGACCTCGAGGATGCGGTTGAGCTGCGTCGTGACGATGACGAGCGGGTCGCCGACCGGCGTGGCGCCGCCTGCGAGGCCGGTGCCGCTCCCGCGCGCCACGAACGGGCGATCGTGCCTCGCGGCGATACGCACCGCCTGCGCGACTTCGCCGGCATGGCGCGGAAAACAAACTGCCCCGGCGTGGCCCGAGGCGACGCCTGCGTCCCGCGCGTACAGGGCGAGCTCGAGTGCTTCGGCGCGTGCTCGATCGGCGCCGAGCTCGGCCCGCAGATCGGTGAGCATCTGATCGGTTCGGTCGATAGCCTCAAAGATTAGGACTACGTATGTCTGGAATGACACGCCTCGACGCCCGACAGGCGGTAAGAAGACAACAGCACGCCGAGGCGGGAGAAGGGTTGACCATGATCCGTGCCGCGCGAGAGTGGGTCACCTTCGATGACCCCGATGAAGAAGGACGTCGGTGGCAGATCGACATCACGTTTCTGCTGTCGCGGTGGCAGTGCATCTTCGGCAACGGCTGCCAGGGCGTGCTCACCGAGAAGGCTCCCGAGATGATCCAGGGTTGCTGCTCGTACGGCGCGCACTTCTCGGACCGCAAGGACCGTGACGCGGTGGTCAAATTGGCGAGGAAGCTCGACGACGACGAATGGCAGTTCGCCGACGTCGCCCGCAAGAAGGGGATCTACGCCAAGGTCGGCAAGAACGACGACGGTTCAACCGAATGGCGAACGCGCCTGGTGCAGGACGCGTGCATCTTTCTCAACCGCCCCGGGTTTCCCGCGGGGCCCGGTTGCGCGCTCCATCAGCACGCGCTCCGTGTCGGTGACCACCACAGCGACTGGAAGCCGGAAGTGTGCTGGCAAGTGCCGCTTCGCCGCATCGACGAGGAGCAAGACGACGGCTCGGTCGTCTCGACCCTCACCGAGTTCGGGCGCGACGCATGGGACGAGGGTGGTCAGGACTTCGCGTGGTGGTGCACCGAGGCACCCGAGGCCTTCACCGCGGCCGAGCCCGTCTACCGCAGCCTCAACGTCGAGCTCCGCAAGATGCTCGGGAAGAAGCTCCACAAGTCGGTGGCGGCGTACCTCGACGCGCGCAACGCCGTGCGCAGCTTCCCTCCGGTCGAGCACCCGGCGTCGGTGCCGGTGACGATCCGACGGAATCGCCGCGCGACCGGAGCGCTCGACGGTCAGAGGTAGAGCCCGGTCTGACCGTCCTCCCTCGACGACGCGACCGCGTGGATGTCGCGTTCGCGGAGGATGAGGTATTCCTCGCCTCGGATCTCGACCTCGAAGCCGGCGTCGGGCGCGAAGAGCACGCGGTCGCCCTCCGCGAGGTTGCGCACGGTGGGTCCGACCGCGACCACCTCGGCCCACGCGAGGCGGCGATTCAGGTTGGCGGTGGCAGGGATCACGATCCCACCGCGGCTCTTGCGATCGCCGGTGTCTTCGTTGGGGAGGACGAGCAGGCGGTCGGCGGTCATGCGTATCGACTGCTTGACGTCGTCGTGACCAGCCATGCAGAGCAGAGGCTAGCGGCACCTGCTTCGAGTGCTCTCTTCGACGGGAGGTACATTCGGGCGGTGGCGGACGCTCAGGTTGCCGGGCGCCGTCTGCCGGCGACGCCGAGGCCCTGGCACCAGCGTGCCGGCACGACGGCACTGCTCTACCTGCGGCTCACCAAACCGCGCGTCATCGAGCTCCTGCTCGTCACGACACTCCCCGCCATGATCCTCGCCGATGACGGGCTCCCCTCGATCCTGTTGATCGTCGAAGTGCTCGTCGGCGGCGCGCTCGCCGCGGGAGGGGCCAACACGATCAATTGCTGGATCGAGCGTGATCGCGACCAGGTGATGCGCCGGACCGCTCACCGCCCACTCCCCCGCGGCGAGATCGCGCCCGCGCGCGCGCTCGCCTTCGGGCTGGCGCTCGAGGTCGCCGCGTTCGCGCTGTTGTGGAGCCGGGTGAACTTCCTGTCGGCCGTGCTGGCCATCAGCGCGACTCTCTTCTACGTGTTCGTCTACACAATCTGGCTCAAGCCGCGGAGTCCCCAGAACATCGTCATCGGTGGTGCCGCGGGCGCCGTCCCCGTGCTCGTGGGCTGGGCGTCGGTGACGGGGAGCCTCGCCGCCCCGGCGTGGGTCCTCTTCGCGATCGTGTTCTTCTGGACCCCGCCGCACTTCTGGGCACTGGCCCTGCGCTACGCCGACGATTACGAGGCCGCCGGAATCCCGATGCTCCCGGTCGCGAAAGGCGCGGAACTCGCACTCCGCGAGATCGCGGTGTACAGCGCGGTGGTCGTCGCGACGTCGTTCGTGTTGCCGCTGGTCACGGACATGGGCGCGATCTACCTCGCGGCGGCGACGGTGCTCGGGCTCCTGTTCGTCTGGAGAGCGCTGCACCTCGCGCGCGACAGCTCGCCGTCCCGCGCGATCGCGTTCTTCGGCTTCTCGAACCTCTACCTCGCGTTGCTCTTCCTTGCGATCGGCATCGATACCCTCGTCCGCTCCCTCTGACGCCGGCATCGACGACGCGCCGCCTTCCCGGCGCGCGCGTCTCGTCGCCGGGCTCGTCGCCGTCGCGATCCTCCTGATCGTGGTGGCAGTGACGGTGATCGTCGTCGTGCGCGATGCCGAACACCAACCGCCGAGCGGCCTGCGGGGCGTCGCGGAGCCGAACTCGGCCAAAGTCGGGCAGCCGGCACCGGGCTTCGAGCTGCAGACCCTCGACGGCGGCACCGTTCGCCTCAGCGACTTCCGCGGGCGGCCGGTCGTCGTCAATTTCTGGGCGTCGTGGTGCAACCCGTGCCGCGAGGAATTCCCACTCTTCCGCTCGACGCTCGCCGACACCCACGGGCAGTTCTCGATGATCGGCGTCGACTCCGGCGACCTGCGTGGCGACGCGCGCACGTTCGTGCGGGAGCAACGCGCAGCATGGCCGAACGGCTTCGACGCCGACGGCACCGTCGCGCGTGGGTATGGCGTCGACCCGCTGCCGCAGACGTTCTTCATCGACAGCAGCGGCGTGATCGCGGCACACGTGATCCGGGGCTTGAACCGCGCCGAGCTGACCCATGAGCTCGGGAAGATCGGCGTGCGCGTCCCGACCTAGGGCTTGGCGAGAGGCCGCGCTGATAGGCCGCGCGGATAGGCCGCACGTGGCGGCTGCTTCTCCGCTCGCCCTTTTATTCCTCCCACCGGAACCAACGCGCGGCTGCGAGCGGCGCCGCGACTGCCCAGACGACGAGCACGACGAGCTCGCCGGTGGGGAACGACGTCTGGTCGAGCACGGCGCGCACGGTCTCGGAGAGCGCCGCGGCCGGCAGCGCCTTGGCGAAGGTCTCCAACGCATCGGGGAGCCGGTGCAGCGGATACGCCATGCCGCCGAGGAACAACAACACGAGGAAGAGTCCGTTGGCGATGGCGAGGTTGGCCTCGGCGCGCAGCGTGCCGGCGAGGAGCATGCCGATTCCCGCGAACGCGATGGTGCCGAGCAGCAACAGCGCGACGGCCGCGAGCAGCCCGCCGGACGGGTCCCACCCGAGCGCGATGCCGGTCAGCACGATCGCGGTCGCCTGCAGGATCTCGAACGCCAGCACATTGAGGGTCTTCGCCGTGAGCAGACCGGCGCGGGACAGTGGCGTGGACCCCAAGCGCTTGAGCACGCCGTAATGCCGCTCGTATCCCGTCGCGATGCCGAGGCTGACCATCGCACTCGACATCACCGCGAGTGCGAGCACACCGGGTACGAGGAAGTCGACCGGGTGCCGGAGCGTTGTATTCACCGCGTCGACCTTGGAGAAGAACACGAGGATGCCGAGCGGGATCAGGAGCGTGACGAGGAGGCTCTCGCCCCGTCGTACGGTCAGCAGCATCTCGATTCGCGACTGCGCCGCGACGGCTCGTGCCTTCACGGCTGGACCTCGGCCGTGAGGCGGAGGAAGACGTCCTCGAGCGAACCGCGGCCCGCCCGCAGCTCGCTGAGCAACACGTCCTGGTCGTCGAGCCACGTAGTGAGCGCGGCAACCAGTCGAGGAGAGGGCGCCACATCGACGACGTATTCCCCCGGTCGCACTTCGCGCACGTCACTCGTGGTCAGGTCCAACGCGCGAGCGAGCTTCTCGACGTCGAGCTCGGCGGCGGCGGAGAACCGCATGTCTGCGGCCGAGGTCGTCGTGAGCTCCGACGGCGTGCCGTAGCCCACCAGCCGCCCGTGGTGGACGATGCCGACCCGGTCGCACAACTGCTCCGCCTCGTGCATCGCGTGGGTCGTCAGGACGACGGTGGCCCCGCGCTCCCTGAGCTCGCGGATCATCGCCCAGGTCGTCGCGCGCGCGTGAGGATCCATGCCCGCCGTGGGTTCGTCGAGGAACACAAGGGAGGGGCGTCCGACGAGCGCGAGGGCAAGCGAGAGCCGCTGTTGTTGACCGCCCGACATGCGCCGCACCAGCGTCCGCTCGGCGTCGCGGAGGCCGACGAGGTCGAGCAGGCGCTCGGGATCGTCGGGTGCGGCGTAGTACGACGCGAACAACCGCAGGGCTTCGAGCGGGCGGATACCCGGGTACAGGCCGCCTTCCTGCAGCATCACACCGATCCGCGGGCGCAGCTGCTTGCCGTCCTCCCATGGGTCGACGCCGAGCACGCGCACCTGACCCGCGTCCGCGCGTCGGTACCCCTCGAGGATCTCGACGGTGGTCGTCTTGCCCGCGCCGTTCGGTCCGAGCAGGCCGAACACCTCGCCGACGGCGATCGAGAACGTGAGGCCGTCGACCGCGCGGACCGCGCCGTAATGCTTCTCGAGCGTTGCGACCTCGACTGCCGGCGTCGAAGTCATGCACGTACCACGCCGCTCATGTGTCGCGCCACGCCACCCCGGCGGCGACCTGCTCGAGCGCCTGCTTGGCGTCGTCGGTGATCGGCGTCGAACGGAGCGAAACGAGGGCCTCGTCGACGAGCTGCTCGATCGTGCGCTCCACCTCGTCGAGCGCACCGGTGTCGCGCACGACCTCCTGGAGGGCACACACGTCGTGGTCGGTGAGGTCGGCGTCACCCGCGCGCTCGAGCAGCGCGGCCTGTGGTGGCGTGGCTGACGCGGTCGCAGCAGCGAGCAACGGTGTGAGCTTGCCCTGGCGCAAGTCGTCACCGACGGGCTTGCCGGTCACGGCCGGGTCGCCGAACACGCCGAGCACGTCGTCGCGCATCTGGAACGCGCTCCCGAGGGGGATCCCGAAGGCGGACAACGGCGCGGCGAGGTCGTCGAGGCGGCCGGCGAGCGCAGCGCCGAGGTGCAAAGGGCGCTCCACCGTGTACTTGCCCGACTTGTACACCTCGATGCGCTCGGCCTGTGCACGGTCGCGCCGGGTGCTCGCGGCGCCCGCGAGGTCGAGGAACTGTCCGACGGTGAGCTCGACGCGCAGGTCGTCGAACACCGGCCGCGCTTCGGCGGGCGCGCCCGCGAACAGCATGTCGGCGTAGACGAACGCGAAATCGCCGACGAGGATCGCCGCGCCCTCCCCGTACCGGCGCCCCTCGCCGCGCGCATGGCCGGCGCGGTGCTCGGTGATGAAGCGCTGGTGTACCGACGGTTGGCCGCGGCGGGTGGCCGCGCCGTCCATCACGTCGTCGTGGACGAGCGCACACGCGTGGACCATCTCGATCGCGGCGCAGACGTCGTCGATCACGGGGTCGTCGGCGTCGCCCCCGGCGCCGACGAACGCCCAGAAGCAGAAGACCGGCCGGAACCGCTTGCCGCCCGCGACGACCAGGTCGCGCAGCGCCAGCAACGGCTGCTCGAGGTCGGGGTCGACCGCGCGCCAGCGGACGAGTTCAGCGTCGAGCAGCGCGAGTATTCGCTGCTCGGCGCGGGCACCGGCGTCCGAGAGCGTGGAGGACAGCTCGCCTGCTCGACTCACTGCTTCGATGCTAGAGATCCCGATGCCGTCCGGCGGTACCGCGACGCGCACGCCAGTCCCCGACGGACGCCGAGGTAGCGTTTCGCCGTGCAGCCCTTCGAGCGCTTGCGGCATATCGCCCGTCACGCCGGCGACGACCGCACGCTCGTGGCCGAGTCGGCTGACTGCCTCGCCGAGTTCGACGACGATCCCGCCGGCCTGGTGGTCACCTGCCGCCGGCTCCTCCACCATCATCCCGACTGCGCGCCGCTGTGGTGGCTGTGTGCCCGCGTGCTGGCGGCACCCGATCCGTCGGATGCCGCGTGGGAAGCCGAACGACTCGTGCGTGACGACCGGACCCCGGGACGCCTCGCGGCGCTGCTCCCCTTCCCGCACGACCGGTCGATCGCGGTCCTGGGCTGGCCGGAGCTGGCCGGTGAGGCGCTGGAGTCGCGTCCCGACCTCGACGTGCTCGTGGTGCGGCGCGGTCGCGGCGAAGACCGCTGGCGGCACCGCCTCGCGCGAAGCGATGCTTCGGCGCGGCCGGTGGACGCGGTCGAGGCCTCGGTGCTCGGGCCGTCGCACGTGCTGGTCGAGGTCGAGGCCGCGAGCCCGACGCACGCTTTCGTGCTCGACGGCACCACTTCGTTGCTCGACCAGATCCGGACGCCGACGACGCTCGTGTGGCTGGTTGCGGGCGTCGGTCGCGTCCTGCCTGCCCGCCTCTTCGAGGTGATGGCCGGCCGGCTGGAACCGCCGGAGGACCACGGGCTCGAGCGCGTCGACGCACAGATCGCGGATCGCATCGCCGGTCCCACCGGGCTCGAACGGCCGGAACATTTGTCGCGGCGCGTCGACGCGCCGATCGCACCCCAGCTGCTGCGACACGACTGACCGCGGAACCAGGAGCACCGGTGGTGGGTGACACCGTCCTCTACGAGCTCGACGGCCATGTGGCGACGATCACGTACAACCGACCGGAGGCGTTGAACGCAATCAACGGCGAGATGCGACGCGACCTCAATCACGCGTTCACCCGCTTGCGCGACGAGGAGGACGCGTGGATCGCGATCGTCACCGGCGCGGGCGAGGCCTTCTGCGCGGGCGGCGACATCCGTGACGGGCGCGGGTCGACCGGGGAATTCGCGGGCACGTTCTGGGAGAAGCCCACGATCAACTCGTTCGAGAGCGGATGGGAGATCTTCAAGCCGGTGATCGCCGCGGTGAACGGCTATTGCCTCGGCTACGGCCTCACGCTCGTGTCGTGGTGCGACTTCGTGATCGCGAGCGACCGCGCCGAATTCGGGTTCCCCGAGGTGCAGCTCGGCGTGCCGACGATCGTCGGCGCGATCCGCATGCCGCAGCGACTCAACTGGCAGTACGCGATGGAGCTGCTGCTCACCGGGGATCGGATCGATGCGGCGCGCGCCAAGGAGATCGGCCTCGCCGGCTGGGTGGTGCCGCACGACCGGTTGATGGACGAGGCGCGGGCGCTTGCCGTCCGGCTGCTGCGAGCCGCGCCCTTGGCTCAGCGCGCGACCAAGGAGGTCGCGGTCCGCACCCAGCACCTCTCCACTGTGGAGGCGATCCGGTTCGGTGAGACCATGCGCAAGGTCGCCGGCGCCACCGAGGACGCGAGCGAGGGGATGCGGGCGGCTCGCGAAGGCGGTCGCCCGGAGTGGCGGGGCCGCTGACGGGCTGGGCTACGGACCGAGCTCGGGGTGGTCCCACCTGCGCGGCTCGGCGGGGCGGGAGTCGACGTCGATCGAACCGCCGCGACCCCGGCCGCGGGCGCGGTAGGTCGCGGCCTGCACGCGAAACCGCCTTCCCAGCACGCCGCGCACTCCGGCGCGGACCGGCGGCAGCAGCAGGAGCAGCCCGAGGCAGTCGCTGACGAACCCGGGGATGATCAGGAGGACCCCGGCGGCGAGGATGAGCGCGCCGTCGACCAGTGCGGCGCCCGGAACACGCCCGGCGTCGAGATCGGCGCGGATTCTCCGCCAGGCGCCGGTCCCCTGGTGCCGCACGACGAACACACCGATCACCGAGACGAGGATCAGCAGTCCGAACATGTTCAGGACGCCGATCCACTCGGCGACCTTCACCATCACCGCGATCTCCACGATCGGCGCGGCGAGGAGCAAGCCGATGAGGAAGAACATCGCGCCCGATGATACCCGGGTGCTGCT
>JBKPCV010000238.1:0-4136 GCA_046727575.1 Actinomycetota bacterium | reverse complement strand
GTCGGGATCCATCTTGTGGTACTGGTGGTCGAGGATTCTCATCACGCCCGGTAGCCAGTCTGAGCCGCCCTCGGTGAGGATCAGCTTGAGGTTCGGGTACCGCTCGAACACGCCGGCGAAGATCAGCATCCACAACGCGCGGTGCGAGAAGAAGCCGGCTTCGACGAAGAAGATCCAGCCCGACGCCGGGAAGCTCCCGTAATCGGGGCTCGCGTTCGCGGTGTGGTGGTTGATCGGCATCTCGAGCTCCGCGCACGTCGCCCAAATCGGCTCGTAGGCGGGATCGATGAACGGCGTGAGCCCGCTGTCGGGTGGGATGCCAGGCAACAGCACACCGCCGAAGAGGCCGGCGTCCCGCGCCCATCGGATCTCGGCGACCGCCGCGTCGACGTCATGGAGCAGGATCTGGGCGAGCCCAGCGCGCCGACCGGCAGCGTCGGCGCAGAAGTCGGCCATCCACCGGTTGTGCGCCTTGAGCCCTTCCCAGCGCAGCTCGTGCTCGCCGGCCTTCGGCGGGCGGGCAATCAGATTCCCCGAGGGGAAGAACGGCGGAATCGTGTTCGGGAACAGCACCTCGCCCGCGAGCCCGTCCGTGCTCGTCTCCTCGAGGCGGCGCTTGGAGTCCCAGTTGCGGTAGGCCGACTCCGCGCGCAGGTCTTGGAACGGGTTCACGAACGTCTCGACCCAGGCGTCGAACTCCTCGTGGTACCGCTTCGGCAGGTATTGGCGGTACGTCATCACCTCCGCACCGGCATGGCCGTCGGTCGAGAGGATGACGTAACGGCCGTCAACGATGGCGTCGGACGTCTGATCAACGAACGTCGCGGTCATGGCATCTCTCCTGCGTCGTCACACCACCATTCGACTCGATCTGCGACATGACACGCTGGCACCGGCGCCGCTTCTGTGCAAGCGTGAGCGGCGGCCCGCCACTTCATCCACAGGAGGACGTCATGAGCGCACCGGAGCCGATCGCGCCCGGCGAGATCTCGAACTGGCCGACGTTGCGGTTCATCTACGCCACCGACCCCGACCGCGTCGCCGACCTGCTCCCGCCCGGTATCACGCCCGGTGAAGAGCCACACGTGCACATCCACGTGTACCAGGTGCCGATCGGCGGCGAGCCGGAGTACGGCGTCGTGATGATGGTGCCCGCGCGCTACGACGAAATGGACGGCTTCTATCAGCTCGGCACCGGCATCGACCAGGAGCAGGCAATCTTCATCAGCCAGGAGCTGAACGGCCAGCCGAAGTTCCCGTGCCGCATCCAGTACTTCCGGCTCGGCAACAAGGTCGTCGCGCGGTGCTGGCACCAGGGCTACACGTTCCTCGAGTTCTCGGGCGAGATCGGGGACGACATCACCGACCGTGGGCCCGCCGAGTGGACCGAGAACCAGTGGTGGATCAAGTCGCTGCGCGCTGTCGGTGGCGTCGAAAAGTCCTACGACTTCCCGCCGCACGTCGTGAAAGTCTCGTCGTCGTCGACGCTCGTGTACCGCTACGAGGTGCATGGCGACCTCGTCCTGCGCGACAGCCCGTGGGATCCGATCGCGGAGCTGCTGCCGATGCGCGAGCAGGTGGCGGTGCACCTGCAGAAGACGCAGATGGACTACCGCACCCGGTCGCTGACGCTCGCCGGCTCCCTCGACCCCATCGCCTTCTGGCCCTACGCCGACACCATCGGCGGCTCGCGCTGGCCGGGGATAGCCGGAGGCCCGCGCCGGCGTCTCTGAGGCCCCGGCGCACCTGGCCAAAAGCGTCGAGCGTCGCGGACTCGACGGTCAGGCTCGGCTGAGAATGCTGCGACGCAGCTCGCATGCGGCGTGAATGAGCTCCGGGTCGACGATCTGTCGAGGGGACTGCAGGTCGAACCACGTGTCGACGAGCGACCAGTGGTATCCGTGCATCATGTACGGCCCCGTGAGCCCTTCGAGCGTCGCGAACTCCTGCTCCCACACATGGGTCCATTCCTTCCCGCTCGGCCCGTGCACCTCGTCCACATGGCTCAGCGAGGAGTTGCGGATGGTGTCGATGTAGCTGGTCATCGCGCCGAGGTCGGCTTCGAACTGTCGCATCAGTTCGCGATCCACGGTCGGTTCGATCCGTACCAGCAGCGTGCGCTGAACGCCCCCCGCGAGGTCCGGGTACTGCACCGTGACTGCACCTTGCGTGTACAACACGACGTCGACCTCACCTCCGCACTCGTCGAGCAGCGGCTTCACGATCTTCTCGACGTACGGATCCCGACGCGCCCGCTCGTAGGCCTCGCGATCGCGAAATGCACCGAGCAGCATCACGTCGCCAGCTCCGTAGCTGTTCGGGAGCGCGCGCGCCGCATCCACCGCGAGCACGTCGAGCTCGTCGCCCGCCCTGCGGACGGCGCCGATCAGGCGGTCGGCGGTCTCGCGCACAGCTGCGCGCGTAAACCGCACGAACGCGGTGACGCGGATCACCGCAGCACCGTCGTGTCGGCAGGATCGCACATGAGCTTCCGTTCACGCGTCGCGAGCATGGGTGCGATCCCATCCCAGAACCCGACGACGCGCGGATCGCGAGCAGCGGTCGTCCGCATGCGCCAGAACGCCGGCACGTCGGCCAGCTCCCACAGCAGGAGCAGCTCGGTCGGTCGGTCAGCGAGCTCGACCGCCGGGGCGAGCCACGTGCGCGCGAGCTCCATGCCGAGCGGCGCCATCAGCGGGCGGTATTCGTCGTGCACGCGGCGCCGGACGTCGTCGAGACGTCCCGGAAGGACCGCGAGCACGTCGAGGACATGGATCATGACGCAACTCGAGCGACGATCAGCGCAGCCTACGCTCGTCCCGTTCGATCGTGAACAGGTGGTCAGGGCGCACCTGGGAGGCGACCTACGAAGCCACCGACGAGCTGCTCGCCGAGCTCGACAAGCTCGAACGCCGTCCGCCAGCGCGCACCACGCGTCGGTGGTTCGATCCTGTGGTGCAATGAGCGCGTGCACATCGTCGTGCTCGCCGACACGCATGTCCGGACCGGTGGAACGACCCGGCTGCCGCCGCCCGCGTACGCAGCGCTCGACGAGGCCGACGCAGTACTGCACTGCGGCGACGTCGTCTCCGTGGAGTTCTTGGACGAGCTCGTCGGGTTCGCCCCGGTGCATGCGGTGCTCGGGAACAACGACATCGGGCTGTCCGATGTGCTGCCAAGGGAACGGATCATCGAACTCGACCGGTTGTCAGTGGGCATGATCCACGACGCCGGTCCCGCGCGACGGCGCAGCGCACGGCTGAGGGCGCGTTTTCCGACGTGCGAAGTGGTGGTGTTCGGACACAGCCATGTTCCGGTCAACGAGGTCGTAGCCGGCCAACTGCTGATGAACCCCGGATCGCCGACGCAGCGGCGGCGCCAGCCACACCGGACGATCGGGGTGCTCGACATTCGTGATGGCGTCGTCGTCAACCACGAAATTCAGATCGTCGATGATCGTGCAACGTGACTTTCGGCGCTGGTAGGCCCGCGGGTTGATGTACCGATCGCGCGGTGCAAACTGCTCAAGATGATGTAACGCGGAATCTGTAGCGCGTTGCTGCGTAGCTGGTGCCTCGGGTATACGCGAACGCCTTGGCTGCTTCCACGCGGTAGACGTCCGCACGACCGCCGGCGTCGTGCTCGAAGCCGTCGCCGACCACCCGGAAGCCGAAGAAGTCGTCGTACTTCGATTGGAAGGCGTCGCACAACCGCCCGAGGGTCGACTGGTCGCGCACGCGTACGGCGTCACCCTCGACGACTACGTCGCGGCCCTCGCGGAAGTCATTGCAACCGGTCATGATCACAACGTGACGTGAATGGGCCAGATTTCGGGACTTGACCTCGCCCGGACCGGTCGAGAAGCACACGGCGCCATCGATCCACACCGTTGCCACCGGCGTGACGTGCGGTCGTCCGTCCGGCCGTAGGGTCGAGAGCCAGCAGACGCCCGCCGCCGCGAGCTCCGCGGTCGCCTCCTCCCACGGCAACGGCGCGGCACGGTCGTCGCTATAGGGCTCGTGGAGCTCCACGATGGGCAGAGTCGGGGTCATGAGCGTTTCCTTTCTGTCTTCACCAAAGGTGTCGGAATCAATGACGAGAGAGGCACGACAGACTCATCGC
This sequence comes from Actinomycetota bacterium, assembly GCA_046727575.1. GTDB lineage: Bacteria > Actinomycetota > Acidimicrobiia > IMCC26256 > DASPTH01 > DASPTH01. The sequence goes on along the minus strand of JBKPCV010000238.1, from coordinate 14 downwards.
GCGATCGGTGGATC
>JBKPCV010000237.1:0-3119 GCA_046727575.1 Actinomycetota bacterium | reverse complement strand
GTGGTATGCCGACGAAGGTGGCCCACTAGCGCACTGGCGAGCCTGGTCGCGATCGATCACCGCACGCGCCGTCCCGGGCGGGCACTTCTTCCCCGAGTCGAACCCAACGACAACGGCGGCGGAACTGCTTGCGTTCTTCGCACCTGTCTGACGCACCTCAACGGACTGAGTGCCGCCCCACATAGTCGTCAATTGCATGTGTCCTCGCCGGCGACGGGCGATCCTCGACGCGGAGGTCGCCAAGACGACGGGTGTATGTCGTGTTGACGGTGATTGATCGCGACCTGCGGAGGGTCGCGTCTTCTGCACGGGCAGGTTGCGACGCCGAACTCCTGTGGAGCGCGATCGAACCGATCGGGCGAGGCTGGGTCAGACTTTCGGGCCGAGCTGATTTCCCGTGCTTGAGGAAGGCATGCCCGCGACAGCGGGGCCTGAGGTACTGAGGACGATCGGGTCCTGTTCCCTGGCGCGGTAGCGGGTTGGGGCGTCTCCACGGACCCGCCGGAAGGCGGTGGCGAACGCGAACTCGTTCCGGTAGCCGACCTCGTCGGCGATGACCGCGATGCTCGCGTCAGTCTCCCGGAGCAGCTCAGCGGCGATCGTCATGCGCCACCGAGTCAAATACGTCAACGGTGGCTCGTCGACCAGAGCGCTGAAGCGCCGGGCGAGAGCGGCCCGGCTGAGTCCAACTTGGGCAGACAGCGAGTCGACCGTCCAGGGGTGGCTGGGTTCGGCGTGGATGAGGCGCAGCGCCCGCCCGACTTCCGGATCGGCGAGGGCCCGATACCACGAAGGGGCGGCCGCGCCGGGTTGCGAGAACCAACTGCGCAGAGCGAACACGAGCAGCAGGTCGAGGAGGCGGTCGAGCACGGTCTGCTGTCCCGGGGCGGCTCGACCGAACTCCGCAGCCAGGATGGCGATCGTCGAACGCAGGGACGCCGTGCCGTCGACTTCACCGTTCCCATCGCTGGTGTGGACGCACACGACGGGCGGAAGAGCTTCGAGCAACGCGGCGCAGATGTCACCTTCGAAACGGAACGCGCCGCATAGCAGGACGGTCTGCTCGCCCATCCCCGGATTCTCGTAATGGTGGGGGTCACCGGGCACCCGCCAGTCGTCTGCCATCGCGATGGGGCGGGTGGGCGTGGCCGGATCGTCGACCAGCCGGTGGGCATACGGTGAGCGGACCAACGCCACGTCGCCCGCGCTGAGCCGGGCGGGTTCAAGCCCGGTCCCGTCGGGCGGCAGAAGCCAGGCGCTGCCTTCCAGGATTGCGTGGAACGAGAGCGGTCCGTGGTCGGTGATCTCGAGGCCCCAAGGCGCGTGGAACGTGGAGTGCGCGAACACGGCGCCGTGGGCCCGGGCGCGGTGCAGATAGTCGGCGAGGACGTCCATCCGCGCACCAGGCTAAGGCGTCGCATCTGCGAAGCGGGCGGCCTTCGAGACGATCACGAAGGGACCTGAGCGCCTCGCCCATTCCTGGTGGCCCGTTCGGCGTGGTTGGGTAATGGGGTCCGCAGAACTCGGAGCGTTTCATGTGCGAGATCCTGATCGGGACGTTCCGCGCGGAGGAGATGCCTGGTAGAAGGGAGTTATCGTGACGACGACCGAGTCGCTGACGAACCCGTATCTGGCGGGGAATTTCGCGCCGGTGCGCGACGAACGCGATGACGCCGGGCTTGCGGTCACCGGCGCGATCCCGCCGGAGCTCAACGGGTTGTTGGTACGCAATGGCCCGAACCCGATTCTCGACCCTGACCCGATCGCGTATCACTGGTTCCTCGGTGACGGCATGTTGCACGGGATCGAGCTGCGCGACGGACAGGCGCGGTATCGGAACCGCTGGGTCCGAACCCGCGTCGCCTGTGAGGCCCTCGGCGAGCCGGCCCCTGACGAGCCCCCGGAGGTGAATGGGATCCCGAGCTCGGCGAACACCCACGTGGTTGCCCACGCCGGTCGCATCTACGCGCTGATGGAGGCGAGCCTGCCCACCGCGATGCGGCCCGATCTTTCGACCATCGGTGCCTCCGACCTCGGCGGGCAACTGACCACACCGTTTACGGCCCACCCGAAGATCGACCCGGCGAGCGGCGAGATGGTGTTCTTCGGTTACGACCTCACGCCTCCCTTCCTGCGCTACCACGTGATCGACCGCGCCGGTGTGCTCGTGCGTACCGAGGCCATCGAGTTGCCGAGTGCGGTGATGGTCCACGACTTCGGTGTGACGGCGACGCGGGTGGTGTGGCTGGACCTGCCGGTGGTCTTCGACGTCGAGCTCGTTGGACGTCAGCCGTTCCCGTTCACCTGGCGGCCCGAACACGGCGCCCGGGTCGGAGTGATGCCTCGTTCCGGAGGCAACGCGGAGGTGACCTGGGTCGATCTCGACCCCTGTTACGTCTATCACGTGCTCAACGCGTACGACGCCGCCGGCGAGACGGTCGTGATCGACGTCGTGCGCTACCCCGACATGTTCGCAACCGAAGCGCACGGCCCAGGTGCGTCCCGAGGCCCTCGGCTTGACCGCTGGACGATCGATGCATCGACGCGCGGCGTGAAGAGCGAAACCTTCGATGACGCGGGCCAGGAATTTCCGCGCATCAACGACCGCTACGCAGGTCGACTGCACCGCTTCGGCTACACGAGCGAGACCGACGTCGCCGACTCATGGGTTGGTCACCGCGGTCTCCGCAAGCACGACCTCGGCGCCGGCAGCACCGAACGCCATGACGTCGGCGCCGGGCGCGCGGCTGGTGAACCCGTCTTTGCCGCCGCCACATCCGGTACGAACGAAGACGACGGGTGGGTGCTCAGCTTCGTCTACGACGCCCACCGCGACGCCAGCGACCTCGTCATCGTCGACGCGACCAACTTCGAAGCGGCGCCCGTGGCCACGGTGCACCTTCCCCGCCGGGTCCCGTTCGGCTTCCACGGATCGTGGATACCGGACGCCTCCCTCGACTGACATCTATCGCGCGCTTTCTCAAAGATCAGCGACGCTGACAATGTGGCGCGCCAAAACCGTCCGCTCGTGTGGATCGTGATCTTCGAACACGGCACCGCATACCGCTTGCCCGCCGCATTGCCGCAGAGGATCGTCGCCGCCGCCATGCCGATCCCCA
>JBKPCV010000236.1:0-8671 GCA_046727575.1 Actinomycetota bacterium | reverse complement strand
GCCGGCACACCGCCGGAGGAGTACGGGGTCGATCCGACGCGCTTCGACCAGATGCGTCCCGGCTGCTACGACATCCATGCCCGCATCGATGACATGAACGCCAACGGCGTGCTCGGCTCGATGTGCTTTCCGACGTTCCCACGCTTCTGCGGGCAAGTGTTCCAGGACGCGGCCGCCAAGGACCCGGACCTAGCGCTCACCGCGCTGCAGGCGTACAACGACTGGCACATCGACGAGTGGGCCGGGACGTACCCCGGTCGGTTCATCCCACTCTCGTTGTCACCGCTGTGGGACCCGCAGCTCATGGCCGACGAGATCGGTCGGGTCGCGGCCAAGGGCTGTCATGCGGTGACGTTCTCGGAGAACCCGGAGAAGCTCGGACTGCCGAGCCTGCACCGCGACCACTGGGACCCGTTCTGGGCTGCCTGCGAGAGCGAGGGAACCGTCGTCTGCCTGCACATCGGGTCGTCGTCGGCCCTGCCGATCACGAGCACCGACGCCCCCGTCGACGTGTCGATCGTGCTCACGCCGGTCAACGCGTTCATGGCGCTGGCGGATCTCCTGTTCTGCCCAGCGCTCACGAAGTTCCCGAACCTGAAGATTGCGCTCTCCGAAGGCGGGATGGGATGGGTGCCCTATCTGTTGGAGCGCTGTGACTACGTCTACAAGCACCACCACGCGTGGACCGGCACGACGCTCGACGGGAAGCTGCCGAGCGAGCGGTACCGCGAGCACATCACCACGTGCTTCATCGACGACGCCGGGGGCATCGCGGTGAAGGACCTGATCGGCGAGGACCACATCACCTGGGAGTGCGACTACCCGCATTCGGACAGCACGTGGCCCGATGCTCCCGAGGTCCTCTGGTCGCGCATCAACATGTTGCCGGAAGCGACCATCGACAAGATCACGCACGAGAACGCCATGCGCGTTTTCCTCTTCGATCCCTTCGTGCATCGCACGAAGGAACGCAGCTCAGTGGGCGCGTTGCGCGCGGAGGCGCGACACGTCGACGTCAGCGTCCGCAGTATGGGGCGCGGGTCGGGCGGCATCAGCGGCGCGATGCTCGCCGAGATGGCCAAGACCGGCACGGACTAGCGCCACGCCGCGCTCCCCACGCGGAACGCGTCGCGTGGTCGCTCGACCAGCTCGTAGGGCACGCCGTCGGGATCGCTGAGGAAACAGATCCACATGTCGGGCACCGGTGTGCCGCGCAGCTCGATCGACATCGGCGCCCGGTCGAACGTCCACCCCGCGACCGACATCGCCGAGTGTGTGGCGCGCGTGTCGTCGACGGCGACGGCCGTGCGGTACAGGCCGGCGTGGTTCGGCTCGCGGACGTGGTGACCGTGCGAGCGTGGACTCCGCCACTCCACGAGCAGGGCCTCGAATCCTTCGTCGGGCAGTCGGAGGCGCACGGCCTCCGCGTTCGCAGGCCCGGTTCGGCCGAGGAACGACGCATCGTCGAGCGAGTACCTGCCCAAGACGTCGAAGCCGAGTCCTTCGTACCACTGGAGGGAGCGGGCAAGGTCTCGGCAGGTGATCCGCAGGTGGCGCATGCGCGTCTCCGCCTCGGGGACCGACGCGTCCTCGACCGCATCGAGCGTGACTCCGGTGGGATCGCGAAGCGTCGCCCACGCGGTGCCGAACGGCGAAGCTCCCGTCCCGACTACGACGCACCCCGCGCTGGAGAGGCGCTCGCACGCACGACGAAGGTCCGGGACCGAGAACCCCAACGCGTAGATGCCGGCGTTCGTCGGATCGTCGACCGGCGTGCCGACGAGCGGCGGGTCGACCCAACCTTGTACCTCGATCGCGGGGCTGACACGCGGTCCCCGTACGTCGTAGACGAACGCCGCGCTGGTCATGATGTCACCCTCGATGCCGAGGATCGCGCCGCTCGAAGGCTCCATCGGCGTGTTCATCGTGTTGCACATCGCGAGCGCGTCGACGAACAGCCGCGTCACCGGTTCGGCGTCGCGGCAGCAGTAACAGACATGCAGGAACCGTCGCGCAGGCCTCACGCCGGGGTCATCCGCCGTCGTCGAGGTAGGTCGCGCCGAAGGCCGCGATGAAGTCGAGGGTCGCCGATCGCGAGTCGGTGGCACCCGGGATCGCGATCCAGGTGACCCCGATCCGTTCGAGCTCCGCGAACCGCTCGCGGTGGCGATCGGCGTCACCGGCGGGCGCCGCCACGACGCTCGGATCGAGGTAGGGGTACAGCACGTCGATCGTCTCATCGCGGCCCGACGCCTCGTCGCGGAGCTCCGCGATCGCGCTCGCGACTTCGTCGAGCCCGTCGAGCGCGGGAGTTCGCGTGGTGGCGGCGAGGGTCGCGGGGCCGAGCAACGGCATCCACCCCTGCGCCCGCGACGCCACGCGACGCCGCGTGACACGAGAATTGCCGCCGATCCAGATCGGGATGGGGTCCTGCACCGGGCGCGGGCGGGCGATGACGTCGCGGGCACTGAAGTTCCGGCCTTCGTAGTTGAACGGCTCGCCGCGCCAGTGCAGCGGGAGTACGTCGAGCGCCTCGTCGAAGAGGGCGTTGCGCTCGTCGAAGTCGACGCCGAGCGCGTGGAACTCCGCCTTGTGGTAGCCCGTACCCATCCCGAGGACGAGCCGGCCGTCGGACACTCGGTCGACCGACGCCGCCGCCTTCGCGAGGAGGAACGGGTTGCGGTACGGCGCGACCGCGAGATAGGTGAGGAGCCGGAGGCGGCTCGTCACTGACGCGGCCGCGGCGAGCGCCACGAACGGGTCGAGGGTCTGATGGCCGCCGGAGTCGAGCCATCGCGCTCCGGGTACCGGGTGCTCGGTGAACGCGAGGCCGAGGAACCCTGCCGCTTCGGCAGCGATCGCTACTTCGTGAACCGGTCCCGCGTCGAGCAGGTCGCGCTCGCTGCCGGTGACCTCTGGGTACTGGTACATGAAGCGCATCGTTCGCCTCCGATCGGTGCTCAGGATGGAGTCGCCGACTCGCCGGTACGGTATCGCTCCGGTGCACCTCGGATTCTCCTCCATGAACAACCCGGTCGACCTCCCTCCCGACGTGCTGGCGCGCGAGCTCGCGGCACGCGGCTTCGAATCGTTCTGGGTCGGCGAGCACCCGCAAATCCCGGTCTCGCGTACGACGCCCTATCCGGCGGGCGGTGAGATGCCCGACCAGTACCGCTGCATGATGGACCCGTTCCTGTCGTTGTTGCTCGCCGCGACCGCCAACGACGACCTCGTCATCGGCACATCGGTCGCATTGCCCCTCGAGCACGACGTGTTCGACCTTGCGAAGAAGGTCACCACCCTCGACCGGCTGTCGGGGGGACGATTCCAGTTCGGGGTCGGTGTGGGGTGGAACGTCGAGGAGCTCGCCAACCACCGGGCCGTTCGGTGGCCGCGGCGCTACCGCGCGCTCGCGGAGTGTGTCGGCGCGCTCCGCGCGTTGTGGTGCGACAACGAATCAGAATTCCACGGTGAGTTCTACGACTTCGACCCGGTCTGGTCGCTGCCCAAGCCGCTGCAGAGCCCACATCCACCGGTGCTGTGCGGTACCGGCGGAAGGCTCGGCACGCGTGAGGCGGTCGCGTGGGCCGACGGCTGGATGCCCATGGACGTCGCGCTCGGCGACGTACACAAGAAGGTGGGCCTGTTCCGCGCCGCCGCCGAGAACGCCGGGCGCGATCCCGACGTCATCCCGATCACCATGGTCGCGTTCGGCGATCGTGATCGGCGAGAGCTCGCGGACTACCGAGAGCTCGGGGTCGAGCGCGTGATCGTCGGCGGAAACCGTACGGGTTGGGACGATCCGTCGACGACGCTCCCGTGCCTCGACCACTACGCGGCGATGATCCCCGATCTGGTCTGAGCACATTGCGCGCGGTCACCGCGCGGCACCGCCGCGGTGCGCGACGTAGTCGGGCGAGAGGTCGGGCACTTGGAGGCCGAGCCGTCGTGCGAGCATCTGCGTCACTGTGTTGTCGTGCCCCATGCGAGTGTCAGGAGGCGCGAGCCCTCGCGCCACGCGCGCGTCCGCCTGCCGGATGAGCGTCGTGGCCATGAACAGCTCGTCCATCAGCTCGAAGTACTCGAGGTCGTCGACGATCCGGCCCGAGAGCGCCTCGTAGCGCGCCACCGTCGTCGCCCGGTCGGGCCACCCCGGCAGCGGTTCGATGCCGCAGGCGTGCGTCGCGAACTCGTCGAAGAACAGCCAGTGGGCGACGTCGACCGCAGCAGGACCGATCGACGCCACCTCCCAGTCGACCGCGGCGGCGACGGCGAGCTGTTCGCCGAAGATCATGTTCCCGACACGGGCGTCACCCCACACGAGCACGGGCGCACCGGTCCGCACCTCGGACCGGTGACGCATGACGTAGTCGAGCGCGGCGTCGGTGATCGGGAACGCGCGGGCGGCGGTGGTCGAGCGGTACCAAGCGGCGAGTCGGTCGACGTACGCGTCGAGCGTCGCCGATACGGGATCGTCGCCAATCAGGAACCCGTGCGTCTGGTGCCAGTCGACGTCGTGCACCGCGGCGACTGTCTCCATCGCCGAGCTCCAGAGTCGTTCCCGCTCGCGAGTCGTCAGGGTCGGCAGCCACCCGGCCACGTGGATCGACGGCCTCGCTGCCGCCACCCGGCCCGACACTTCCGACATCACGAAGAACGGAGCGCCGAGCACGTCGGCGCTCGGCTCCGTCCATCGCACTTCGGGTACCGGGACACGCGAGCCCGTTCGGAGCGCCTGGATGACGCTCGCTTCGCGGATGACGTCCGGCTCGTGGAAGATTGCGTTTTCCAACTGCTGCCGACGGAGCACCAGACGCGCCCGCCGCATTGTTCCGTCGGTCCATGACGCGGTGAACAGCACCGTGTCGTTCGACTGTCCAACCGATGGACGCTCGAGCTCCGACACGCCGACCCTCGCGGCGGCCAGCCGCTCGGCGAGCCAGCACTCGAGCGGTGCACGGAGACTGTCGAGCGGCGATTTCTCGGTCACCGCTCGGGCGACGCGGTCGCGAACGCGGCGGCGAGCTTCGCGAGGTGCTCCGCGGTGGTGCCGTGCAGCACGAGCTCGTCGGCGCCGGCGTCGACGTACTCGTGGAGTCGCGCCGCGCACGAGACGGCGTCACCGACGGCCGCGGAGAAAGCAAGCCAGTCGGGCGGCATCGCGCGGCTGAGCTCGATCAGCTCGGCCCGCGTCAGGGTCTTGTCCGCCGATCGGTCGCCGAGCTCACGCAGTTTCGGCTGGTCGCGGTATGCGGCGAGGTCCCGAGCGCTCCACCCGTTGGCCGCAGCGAGCGCGTCACCCAACCCCCGCACCTGGAAGTAACCGGCGGCGCGTGCCCCCACCGCGAGCGCACGGTCATCGGGCTCGAGGTCGGGCGCCACGACGACGGTCGCGTAGCGCCGCAGCGCGTCCACGTCGCGTCCCGCCGCGCGCGCGGCGTCGCGGACGATTGTCAGCGACCGGTGCACTGCGTCCGGCGTGAGAAACGGATGCAGGATCACGCCGTCGAACGATCGGCCCGCGAGTGCGAGCGTCCGCGGGCCGACGGCCGCGAGTACAACGGGTGGAGGCATGCAGTCCGTACGCTGCGCGAGGCGCAACGCCGGGAAGCTGCCGAGCGGACCGTCGTACGCGACGGTCTCCCCCGACCACAGGCGTCGCAGGATGTCGACGGTGTCGCCGAGCGACGCGAGCGTTGGTGCTGGCACGCCGTACGCCTGCCACCGCCATCTGGCGGAACGGCCGAGACCGAGGACGAATCGTTCACGGGTGAGCATCTGCAAGGTCTGTGCCATCGACGCGAGCACCATCGGGTGCCGAAGCCCGGGATGGGTGATGCCGGCGCCGATGCGGATGCGGCTCGTCCGCTGGCCGATGGCGCCGGCGAGGGCGGGCAGGTCCTTCGTGTCGTAGCGCTCGCCGATCCATGCAGTGCCGAACCCGATCTCCTCCGCGACCGCCGCTTCCTGGAGGCCCGGGCGCGGATCCGGGACACCGCCGGGGAGCACGTAGCAGCCGAGCCGGTCCGTCGCACGTGTCTCGTGCACGCGGCGCACGGTAGCGGTCGCGTTCGTGTCGGCTCGGTGTCGAGACTCGCCTATCGCGGATCGGCTGCCGACGAACGTGGTTCGATAGGTGCGCGATGAACGTCGGACGTGCGCTCGAGAACACCGCGCGGCGCTTTCCCGAACGCCCAGCCGTGACGTGGGGCGACCGCACGATGACCTACGCAGCATTCGACCGTCGTTCCAACGCGTTGGCGCACGGCCTCGGGTCGCTCGGCGTGGGATGCGGTGACCGTGTCGCGGTCCTGATGCGCAACCGCCCCGAGCTGCTCGAAACGATGTACGCCTGCTTCAAGGCCGGATACTGCCTCGTTCCGCTCAACAGTCGGTTCACGGCGGGCGACGTGAGCTATCACGTCGGCGACTCGGGCGCGGTTGTGGTGCTCACCGACGCCGAAGGTGCGCAGGTCGTGTCCGGTGCCGAGATCGGGCCGGCGACCGTGGTCGTGGCCGGCACCGACGCGGTGCCCATCGGCGCGTGTGGTTACGACACCCTGGTCGCGGAATCCGACGAGTCCAGCGCGGTCGTGCCGGTCGAACGTGACGCGCTCGCCTGGCTCTTCTACACGTCGGGCACCACGGGCCGTCCGAAGGGAGCGATGCTCACGCACGGGAACCTGAGCTTCGTCACCGCTTCGTGGCTGGCGGACCTCACACCGCTCAGCGAGTGCGACGTCACGCTCCACGCCGCGCCGCTCTCCCATGGCGCGGGATTCCATGCGCTCGCCGCGACCGCGCGCGGCGCCCATCAGGTGATTCCGGAGAGTGCGCGGTTCGAGCCGGATCGGATCCTCGGCCTCCTCGCGGGCGCGCGCGTCACCAACACCTGGATGGTGCCGACGCAGATCGTGATGCTCAGCGATGCCACCGTGGGCCCCACCGAGCTCCCGGCACTGCACCACGTGGTGTACGGCGGCGCGCCGTTCGCGCGCGCGGACCTCGAGCGAGCACTCGAGCGGTTCGGCCCCATCTTCGTACAGCTCTTCGGGCAGGGCGAGACGCCCATGACCGCCACGGTCCTGCCCGCTTCCGACCACGCCGCGGCCATGACCGGCGATCGACCGGAACGGCTCGCGTCCGCCGGCTTCACCCGGCCGGGAATGGACGTCCGGGTGCTGGGCGAGGACGACCGCGAGCTCGCGCCCGGCGAAGTCGGCGAGGTGTGCGTGCAGGGTCCGGCCGTGATGCTCGGCTACTGGCAGCGTCCCGACGCGACCGCCGAGGCCCTGCGCAACGGCTGGCTCCACACCGGTGACCTCGGCCGGTTCGACGAGCACGGCTACCTCTACCTGCTCGACCGCGCGAAGGACATGATCATCACCGGCGGTTCCAACGTGTACGCCGTCGAAGTCGAAGCGGTGCTCGCCGACCACGCGGCGGTGCGCGACGTCGCGGTCATCGGCGTCCCTGACCGCACGTGGGGGGAGCTCGTGGTCGCGGTCGTCGTCGCCGATGAAGCGAGCGAGTCGACGGAGGGTGCGCTGGACGCACATTGCACTGAGCGTCTCGCCAGCTACAAACGGCCGCGCCGGTACGTGTTCCGCGACGCGCTGCCACGGAACGCGTACGGCAAGGTTGTCAAGCGCCAACTCCGCGAAGAGATGTCCGACGCCCGCACCCAGCTCGACTGGCGCACTGGAGGCGGCGGATAGTGTTCGACGCAATTCGTCGCCACTCTCCGAGGAGGTCTGCGTGACGGAAGAGCTTGCGGCACGCGTCCAGCGTCTCGAAGACATCATGGCGATCCACCAGCTGTTCATCGACTATGGCCACGCTCTCGACGCGGGCGACTTCGACGCGTATGCGGACCTGTTTGCCGAGGACGGCGAGGTGCTGCTCGGGCCGATGGGGCGCGCCAGAGGCCGTGAGGAGATCAAGGCGCTCATGACGAAGGCTCTGTCGGGCGGCGTCGGGTCGTCGTTCCACATCATCAGTAGCCCGCAGGTCCAGCTCGACGGCGATCGCGCCTCGTCTCAGGTGATGTGGAGCGTCGTGTCCCGTGACGACAACGGCCGGGCGAGCTTGACCATGATCGGGCACCACCGCGACGACCTCGTCCGTGAGAACGGTCGATGGAAGTTCGCACGCCGGCGCGGGTTCGTCGACATCCCGGCGGCACTCCCGTGATCGAGCCTGAGCACGCACGTTGACGACCTGCCCGGTTGCCCATGACTACGACCCGCTGGCGCAGTCGACGCTGCGGGATCCCTACTCGGTGCTCACGCGGTTGCGCCAAGAGGGCCCGGTGTTCTACCTCCCGGAGCTCGACCACTACATCGTGACGCGGTACAACGACATCGAGGGGATCTTGCTGGACCGTGAGACGTGGTCGGCTGCGAACGCCTCGTCGCCGTTGAATCCCGTGTACCCCGCGGCGCAGGAGGTGCTCAGTACCGGGTTCAAGAGAGTCCCGACACTCAACAACGCCGACCCGCCTCGGCACGGTCCGATGCGGAAGGCCGTCTTGGCGTGCATGACACCACGGCGACTCAACTCCCTGGAACCCACACTGCGTGCGTACGCCGAAGACCTCGTCGCGTCGTTCCGCGACGAGCCGGTCGTGGACTTCGTAGCCGCATTCGCATTTCCGTTTCCCGGTTTCGCG
>JBKPCV010000235.1:0-5982 GCA_046727575.1 Actinomycetota bacterium | reverse complement strand
GATGTGACAAGAGCGGTGCAGCCGATGGCCTCGAGGGTAGGCAGTGGTACAGACATCCGGCGGTCCGCAAGGGTACCCAGCTCACGGTCGGGGAGCGGGCAGCCGACGCGATGCGCAACGGCACGGGCTCGTGGGCCTTCGTCGGTTGCTTCGTCAGCGTGATGATTCCCTGGGCGATCCTCAACTCGGGTTCTATTTCGGTTGCAGCCACGGCAAACATGGCTTCGACCCGTACCCGTACATCTGGTGAACCTGCTCTTGTCGATGCTCGCGGGCGTGCAAGCGGCTGCTGCGCTCCTCATCGCGGCGAAGCGCCAAGACGCAATCAGCAGCGAGCTCGCATTGCACGACTACGTCCTCCTGACGGAGAACACGACGATCACCAAGGAAGTGCAACAGACCGTGACGTTCGCACTCTCGAACACCCAGCTTCTCCATCGCCTCTGTGAGAAATTCGACGTTGAGCACGACGACATCTTGCAAGCGGTGAGCGGCCTCACTACGTCGGGTTGAAACCTCGACCTGTGCGTCTACAGGCGGCCGCTGACCTTCCCCAGGTTGACCGGACTCTTACCGTCGATCCCCTCTTCAAGGACATCAGCGCGGCCTTTTCGGAGATCGCGGCCAGTTGACCGCACGTCGACGCATGCTTGGTCACACCCGGAGGTGCGGGCTGCGGTCAACGCGACCGGCCGCGGGAAGCTGATCATGGCCGGTCTCTCGACGGAGGTGTGTCTGGATGGCGATGGCTGGTGCGAAGCCGATGAACCGGTTGGGCGTCATCAGTGAGCGGACGCCGGACTACACGTCGCCGGAACGAGCCGCGCACACGGATCTTCTCGCGCAACGCGGCAGCGCCCCTGGGCTGGCGACGGACTCTGCGATGGCTCAGGTCACAGCCGGTGCTTTCCAGCTTCCAAGCTTTGCGGCGGTTCCCGTTGACGCGGGGGCTCGGTGACCTCGCGTGCACTCCGGCGATCGCACCTCGATGCGGTTGTTCAGGAGGAAGGCTGCCCTCCGTGACGTCTCGCGGAATCCGGTTCGAGTAGTCGGTACTCGGACACGAGCGGGATCGACAGTGTTCGGTAGCCGGAGGAGCCGAAGAAGACGATCAACCGTTCGGGCTCCACGATCATCACCGTGCCGCGACCCCACTCCCGGTGCACGACCGGCTCGCCGACCGAGAACGGGCTCGGTCCGCTGGGGGCGACCAGTCCCGCCCGGCAGTTGTCGCAGTTGCCGCAGGGTGGTCGGAGTTCCTGTCCGTAGTAGCCGAGCAGCAGGGCGCGTCGACACCAGGTCGTCTCGGCATAGGTCTGCATCATCTCCAGACGACTGCGCTCGACCCGGGCACGCGTCTCCTCGGCGACGACGGCCGCGTCGAGTGATTGCTCGATGTCGCGGATCTCGGCCCCGATCACTCGTCCTTGCTCGTCCTTCCGGAACGCGCCGGATCTGACGAGTGCGTCGACCGCGACGGTCGCTCGGCTGCGGGAGATCCCCGCGTCAGCCGCGAGGCGGGTGGGAGACAGCGGGAACGATGTCCGATGTGCCGAGCGGAGGATCGCCTCGAACACTTCGGCACCGAGGCTCCCCCCTCCGAAGAACTTCTGAAGCGCGAGATCGTTCTCGCAGAAGTAGAGGATCGCCTGGGCTTCGGAGCGGTCGCGACCCGCCCGTCCGATCTCTTGGTAGTAGGCGTCCAACGAGCCGGGGACGTCGTGGTGGAAGACGAAGCGAACGTCGTGCTTGTCGATTCCCATGCCGAACGCGTTCGTAGCAACCACCACGCGCACCGACTCGTCGAGAAACTGCTCGTGCACCCGGGCGCGTTCCGTCCGGGTGAGCGCACCGTGATACACGGCGACCGCGACGCCGCGGTCTTCTAACGCCGACGCCACCTCCCCGGCGTGTCGACGGGTCGCAACGTAGACGATCCCCGACCCATCTCGGCGTGCGACATCCGAGACGACGGCGTCGCGTTTCGCAGCCGGGTGCCCGAGTCGCTGCAAACCGAGATCGATCTCGGGCCGGTCGAAACTGTCGGTCACAACCAACGGATGACGCAAATCGAGGCGGTCGATGATCTCGGCGCGAACCGGCGGCGCGGCGGTGGCCGTGAGCGCGATGACAGGCGGGCGACCCAGCGCGCGCACGACGTCGCCGAGTCCGAGGTAGTCGGGACGGAATTCGTGTCCCCACATGCTGATGCAATGCGCTTCGTCGACCACGAACAGACTCGGCCGCGCCGACCGCAACGAGGCGACCACATCGCGCTTGGCGAGCTGCTCGGGCGCGACGAAGAGGAACTTCACCTCGCCGCGGCGAAAGCCGTCGAGGGTCTCCCGAAACTTCCGCTCCCCGACCAGCGAATTCAAGGTCTCGGCACGCGACAAACGACTGTGAGCGATGGCGACGAGCTGGTCGTATTGCAATGCCAGCAACGGGCTGACCACGATCGTCGGACCATCACGCATCTCCCCGGTGACCTGGTAGATCGCCGACTTGCCCGAGCCTGTCGGCAGCACGACGAGCACATCGGTGCCGGCCGCGGCCGCTGCGATCGCCCGTCGCTGCGGCTCGAGCAGTTGCCGGAAACCCAGTTCGTCGCGCGCAAGCGCTTCGGCAACCCGCGCCAGCCGCGCGTTCCGCGCCACGCCCACCGCCTACCCACTCCCCCGGTAGCGCGACGCCGCGTGCACGGCCCGATCGTTCATACGACGACGATTCCCAGCTTGCCCTGTGTGTGGCTCGTTGCCGGCGCGCGGAGGGCGTCGCCTACCGCGGCGAGTGGATAGCGCCGTTGGATGTGGACGCGTGCAGCCTGTCCGTGTCGAGCAGCGCAGCGACGCACTGGACCTTCGCGGGGCTGGGTCTTCCCATCACGTTGAAGCTGAAGCGTCCTGGTCCTCTGCCGGCGGCGCCGAGCGACGAGGCGAGCCGGCCGCCTCACCGCGCGGCCGGTCTGCTCCACCACGCCCGCAAAGTCTCGTCCGAGCGTCACCGGGAACTCGTAGTCCGCCATCCACCTCACCTCGCCGGCGGCGATCTTGACGCCAGCTCGCGCGCCACGCTCACACGCCGACGCTTCCCGCGCCGTGCGCACTCGCGATGAAGCCGTCGTTGCTCGGCGAGCCTGGCTGCGTGGTGCCGGTCGCGGCCGGGCAGGTTGTGCAGTCCCCGCGTACACAGGTGCCGCTGCAGTGGGCGGGCGTGTGTCGAACGCGACGATGGAGTTCGAGGTGTCGAAGTACCCGAATGACAGCTTGGCGATCGTGTCACGCTTGTAGCGCTTCCCTTGGTTCGGGTACCAGGCCATGCCCTTGGCCTCGATGCCAGTCACGGACGCCGGTCCCGTCGGCGGGGTCGTACCAGAATGGGACGAAGTCGGTTCCGCCGTACATGTAAGAGGGTACGGCAGGCCGGTTTGCCGCCCGTAGGCGGTCAGCGGAACGAGCGGATTGCCGGTCGCCGCGCCGCCGGATGCGGGTGTCGAGAAGAAGCCCTGCTGGAAGGTCTTCGGCGTCAGGTGCGGCCCGGCGCCGTGGATACCGGCCACGAGCCAGTTCAAGAGTGGAGCGATGGCGACGGGCGATGCCGTTCCCCGGTTCTCGCCCCAATACCAGTTCTGGGAGTCGGCCAGCGTCGTGATCGACTTCTGTACAACACGCCGGTGTTGAACCACTCCGGGAAGTAGTCCTGTTTGGTCGCCGCATCCATCAATGTCCGGACCATCGAGTTGTCCGCGAACAGCACGACCGTCGTCACACCGGCTTCCTTCATCTTCGCGATGATCACCGGCGCGGCCTCCTGGGCTTCGCGGGATCACCCGCGAGCCCGCGAGGATTTTCGTAGGCGTGCTCGACCGTCAGCGTGGCGCCCTGCTTCCTCAGGTCGCTCTCGAACCCTGGGACGTCGACGATGTCGGCCGCGA
This sequence comes from Actinomycetota bacterium, assembly GCA_046727575.1. Lineage (GTDB taxonomy): Bacteria > Actinomycetota > Acidimicrobiia > IMCC26256 > DASPTH01 > DASPTH01. Next base: position 2,048 of record JBKPCV010000235.1, on the reverse strand, counting down.
CCGCGCCGAAGACTCGGGACCGTCGCTCGAGCGCGTCGCCGGCGAACGCTGCCTTTCCGCCCGCGAGTTGTCGGCCGAGCACCGCGCCGCGTTCATTGCGTTGGCCTGACCATCCGAGGACCCCCATCGGTACGGGGCTTGCGCGAGGGCCGCCTTGGCCGTCGTGGCGGTGCCGAATGTCACGATCTTGGCGTTCGCGAGCTCGGCTTCGAGGGTGAGCAGACCGGATGAGAGCAGGTCGACCGCCGCGAACGGCTTCAGGGCCTCCACCGCGACTAAGGCGCTGCGCTGAGCGGCCTCGTCGGTGCCCGAGGAGCGGACGAACTTCACCTCGATGCCGCGGCGCCAGGTCTCGTAGAACTCGAGGATGGGGAGCAGATGATCGTGGACCGCGTCCTCCCAAGTACCAACCGCACCGGTCGCGCGGTTGATCGGGACACCAGGACGTTGCGTCGCATCCGAGAGGAGTTCCCGAGTCTGATCGGCACTCGGAATGATCGCTACTACGGTGATCTTGTCGCGCGTAACGCCTCGGGAGGTCGCGCACCGTTGTGGTCGTCATCGGACCACGGTTTGACGCAGACCGGCCCACTCCCGCCCCCGCCGATGGTGGTCGTGTTCCAATTCCCGTAGACGCCGAACTCGGGCCTGGTGTTGCACCGCGCCTCCTTCATCGCAGCAGGAGTGCCTATCCCCGTCGAAGGAACCAGGCTGGCTGCACCGGGCGGCGGCTTCACCGCCGCACCAAGCGAGGCGGCGGCCGATACGAGGACGACAGCAGCGACAACGGTCACGGTCCGCAACCGCCATCGAGCACCGCACCTCGAACTTCGCCGCGAACCGGCGCCGACGGCGCTCGATGAGGCTGCTCTGCGAGAACTCACCACGGTTCCCTCGTGAACGCGCGTCCCGTTCTCGACGTGCGCATGCGACGCTAGCCTGATCACGTGTCGGCACCGGGTGAAGACTGACCCCTGTCACCGGCCGAACATTGATCCCCCCTCTTATCGGGTCCACCACTTGAAGTGATGGAACTCGAAGCCTTGCGCGCCGGACTCGCCGTCACCATGGTCCCTGGCGAACTTCTACTGTCAGACCGTCTCACCATCGAGGACGAGTCTCAAACGCGGGGAGTCTGCGTGAAACCCGACGGTTCATAGCTTCACCGAGAGCTCGTAGTGTTGCGACATCGCCTGCGCCATCGCGGACGGCGCCGTGTCCCAGGACTGGGTTGAACCCTCGATGTCGGTCAGCGGAAGCGTGACCGTGCTCGCCGGGAGCGCGGCACCGCGCCCCTTACCACGGCCACGGGCTCCGTCGCGGCATCCAACCATTGGAGGTGTGTACATGAGTGAGTACGACGATCTGCTCGTCGACGCCTACCAGGGCGAATTGGTCGGAGCAACGCTGTTCGGCGCCATGGCGACAGCACGAACGGGCAGCGAGCGCGAGCAACTGCTCATGTTGCAGAGGATTGAGTCGAGGACGGCGGAGCGTCTTCGCACCCTGATCGACCCAGCTGGCCTCGACGCCGACGACGACCAGAACGCGCTCGACGACGGGCTGCGGCTGGCAGACGCGACGCGCGATCAGGAGTGGTCGAAGTTTCTCTCCGCGCTCCGCGGCGCGCTCCCTCCGTTCCTCGCGAGCTTCGAGCGCCTGCAGGCGATCGGCGCTCCAGAAGATCCGGTGCTCGCGGATCTCGTCGCACACGAGCGGGCCATCGATCGGTTCGCGGAACTCGAGCTCCAAGGTCGAGGCGGCGAGGCGCTCGCCGTGCTCGAAGGCCATCTCGCGAGCGACTGCAGCTGACCTCACGACCCTTCCCGCCAGCGATCGTGTCTCGTGCGAATCCGCAGGACTGGAGGATCTCGACCGTGTGCTCGCGGACGCGGGGGCTGCGAGGCGTCGAGGCCGTGTTCGACTGAACGGGGAGCAAGCATCGACGAAGGATCGCCTTCTGGCGGTGCGTTCTGTGCTCGGCGGGTGAGCAGCGAGGTCTTGAGGTCGCGGGTTCGGCTGGTGCGCGTGTCGGCGGACACTCGGCG
>JBKPCV010000234.1:0-17218 GCA_046727575.1 Actinomycetota bacterium | reverse complement strand
GCACCGCCGCGCGCTCCACGCGCACTGCTACCAGATGCTCGGCTCGGTGCAGGACGCCGAGGGCGCTGTGCAGGAGACGCTGCTGCGAGCGTGGCGCGGGTTCGACCAGTTCCAAAGGCCGCAGCTCGCTGCGCTCGTAGCTGTACTCGATCGCACGAACGTCTGCCTACGCATGCTCGAGCGGTGGCCGGCCCGGGCGCTGCCGATCGACTACGGCGCAATCAGACCCGCGTTCCAGTAAGGCGCCGGACGAGCGCGGCGATCCGCATGGAAGCCGAACCGATGTGATCGATCACGGCCCGGTACGTCGCGGCGGGCGTCGTTGAGAAGGCCGCGATGGCGACAGGCGGTCGCTCGGCTGATCAGTTCTCGGACGCTGCGTTCCCACCGTCGGGCGCGCCTTCGACGCGAAGCTCCGCAAGGAGCGGCTCGATGCTCAGGTCCATCAAAAACAAGAGAGCCTCGGTTGGTAGGAGCGCTTGCATCGCCTGCACCACCGGCGCGCTGATCACCGGCGGTCACGGCGCCCGCATTCTCCCTCACAGCCTCCACGAACGCCTCGACGTACCTGCGTTGGGTTGCAAGGAGAGACTTCGTACCGGGATCGCCGCCGACGTGTAGGACGGCATCGTCGGGAAGCTCTCGCTCGAGACGCGTGAGTAGGGTGAGCCAGTCGCGCCGGTAGCCGTCGGCGAGGTACGCGTGCATTCGGTTGTAGGCGAGGTCGCCCACGAACAGCGTCGTATCGTTGAGGCGCCCGATCGTGTTGCCGCCGATTCTCCCGGCCCGATGTCTGCCACTGAGAGTTCCATACCACTGAGGCTCGGGTGTGCGTCGGCTGCAACTGTGTGGTTCGGGAAGCGCCGACGGGTCGGCGAGGTGCGATGTTGCCCGGCGCACGGAAGTTGTGCCGGTCAGCTCGGCGGGGGACTGCGATCCGGCGCGCCAGCTCCACGTAGGGCCGCGGCCAGGAAGGCAGCAGCGAGGGGAGATATCCACACCGGTTTGGACTCGACACGGGAGAAGCGCCACCCCTCGGACGTGCGCACGACATTGAAGTGGTAGGTCTCGCCGAGCGTGTACTTCCTCGGCGGAGCCGGCAGCGACTGGTCGGCGCTGGCCGGCGCTGCGAAGTTCACGACCAGGTTGGCGCGGACCTTGGCCCGGTCACCGTCCAGCTCGACGACCACGTTGGTGATGACGTGCTGGGTGGGCTCATCGGGCTGGTGGTTGCGGCGGGCTTGGGCGATGAGGGCCTCTCGTCCCTCGGCCGTACCGCCCGGTGTCCGGACCGTCGCCTCATCGACGAGCAGCGATCGCATCTCGTCGAAGCGGCGGTCGTCCAGGAACAGTCCAAGGCGGTAGACGAGGTTGGTGATCTCGTCGCGGTCCACGAGCTCTTGAACCTGCTGTTGCTGGTGCTGCTCGTCGCTGACGTTGCTCATGAGTTTCTCCTGCTGTTCATGGCGTCGTTTCCGTCCAACATCGACCGGTATTCAGTAGGCGAGGGTCACGGTGGCGCGCACGGTCTTCTTGTCCGGAATGACGTGCAGCATCTCCGCGGCCAGGTCGGCGCGAGAGATCTTCCGCGCTCGACGCAGATGCTGATTGATCCCGGTTCTGTACTTCCCGGTTGCGCGTTTGTGCGTGAGTTGAGGGGGACGCATGATCGTGAAGTCCAAGTCGCTGTCACGGAGCACCTGCTCCATTCGAGTCATGTCGGCGTACATCTCGCGGAAGAACATCGACAGAAGGGGAACGACGATCCAGCGCTCGGTGGGCCCGAACTCGGTTCGGGGGGTTACCGGCAGGGCGCTGATACCAACGAAGCGCCGAACGCCAGCGTGGTGCATGGCGTCTCGGATGTTCGCCGCACCCACCGAGTACACCGTGGTCGGCTGCCGCCCGTGGGCGCCGATCGCAGAGAGCACCGCATCGACACCGTTGAGCAGGCCGTCGAAGGACGCCCGGTCCAGCACGTCAGCGCGCACCACCTGCAGGCGGGCGCCGCTCGCGTCGACCGCGGCCGGGTCGCGGGCGACCGCCGTGACCTCGTGGCCCTGATCCAACGCCTGGTGCACGAGCGCCCGACCCGTGGGACCGGTACTCCCGAAGATCGCGAGGTGCATGGGGACCCTTCGACCGGTACAGTTGGTGAATACTCACTAACTTAGTGAGTGCCCACTCACGTTGTCAAGGGGGCACCGGTGACCGCACGAGAGCGCTTCCTGGACGGGGCAGCCGAGGTGCTGCGCAGTCGCGGCTTCGCCGCCGCCACGACCAAAGAGATCGCCAGGGCGGCCGGCTTGTCGGAGGCGATGCTCTACAAGGTCTTCCGCGACAAGGTCGACCTCTTCCTTGGCGTACTGACCGAACGCCTGCCGCGAGTCGCACTCGTCCGGGACGGCTTCGCCAACCAGGTCGGACACGGCGCCCTCGACGCGAACCTCGAACGGCTCGCTGCGGAACTCCTGGCCTTCTACCTCGAGACCTTTCCCATCGCCGCGTCGGTGTTCTCTGACCCGCGGCTGTTGAGCTACCTCCGAGAAGCGTTGCGCGATCGCGGCAGGGGCCCTGAAGTCAACGTCGCGGCGGTCACGGCCTATCTCGCCGCCGAGCAACAAGCCGGCCGGATCGCCGACACGGTCCGGCCGGCCGCGGCGGCCGAGCTGCTGGTCGGCGCATGCCTCCACCGCGCCTTTCTCACCAGGTTCAACGGAGAGGAGCTCACCGAGCGCGACATCAAGCAGTTCGCCGCGGACATCGTCGACGCACTGCGACCGATGCTCGGACTCGGAACTCAGGATCCCGCATCCTCGTGAAGCAATGCCATTCAGCAATGCGGTATCAGGTTGCGGCCTTCGCCGGGGTCGCCGGTCACGGGCACCGCTGGTCGTATCGGCCGAAACGTTGCGCGGGAGGAGGCTCATTGAGCACTGCGATCAGCGATTTGGGTCCCCGGTTGGCGGAGTCGTTCCTGATCGGGCGACAGTCGGCGCTCACCGCACGAATTAGGAAGCACGTGCCCGAAACTCATTGGTTCAGTCTTCGAGCTGACCCAGCCAACGCGGACGATGTCCCCCTATAACCGGTGATCCCGGGAAGTGAAGGAACGGCCGAGAGGCAGTCGGAGGGGTGGTAGGAGTGGTGACAGTCGGGACAACACAACCCGACCCCGAGCGAAGGGCCCCTGCTTCACCGGTGTGCGACGAAGGAAGAGAGGAACCCTGGTGAGGTCCGATCGTTCGGCTAGGTCCACCAGACGCGCCGAGCGCGTGGACGCGGTTCGAGCTGTCCAACGCGTGCTGTACCGCAGTGCCAAGCAAGAACCCGAGCGTCGCTTCCATGCCCTGTATCACCACGTCGTCCGCAGCGACATCTTGTGGCGGGCGTGGAATGACGTGCGCGCCAACCGAGGGGCTCTCGGCGGTTGATGGGCTCACCGTCGAAGCCGTCGAGGAGTTCGGAGTGGACGCGTTCCTCGATGCGCTCGCCGCCAGGTTGCGGGCGAGGACCTACCGTCCGAAGCCGCTGCGCCGGGTGCATGTCCCCAAGCCGGGACGGCCGGGGCAGACCCGGCCCCTTGGCATCCCATTTCTGGACGATCGGGTGGTCATGACCGCAGCGAAGCTGGTACTCGAGCCGATCTTCGAGGCCGACTTCCTGCCGGTGAGCTTCGGGTATCGCCCGAAGCGATCCGCGCATCAAGCCAAAGAGGCGGTGCGGGTCGAGGCCAATCGGGGCGCGGAGTGGGTGCTCGACGCTGACGTATCGGATGCTTCGGGTCGATCGATCACGACGCCTTGATGACGCTCGTGGCGGGTCGGGTGTCGGATCGCCCCGCTCATGATGCGGTCTGAGAAGCACGAGAACCGTCGCGCAAAGTCAGAAACGCCTCAGACGCGCTGAACTCCTCCCGCCGGTCGAGGCTCTCCTGCGAACTTGCGTGCCTCCGCCTCCTTCCCGGCCAGGACCGGGAACGCTCCCATGAATACGCCCAGCGTCATGCTCCGTCCGCACTCGGTGGCTCGCCCGCCGCCTACGTGCGCCGCGCAGGGCAGAAATCGGCTTCCGCTGTCGGTCCGATGCCCGCGTCGTCGTGAGCCGATGCTTTCCGAAGCCATCGCACGGCGAAGGCCTCGTGCAGTACCGGATTGAAGCTCGAGAGCTCGCGGACTGGCAGCGCGCCGACCCAAGCGTCTCGTCGGGGTTCGCTCATGGCGCCCGTTGGGCTGGCGCGTTGATGAGACGCGCCATCGGCGGGAGAGGCGACGTCGACGCGACCTCAGACATCTCACCTCGACGTCGTGGGACCCGATGCGGCATAGTCCGAGCACCGAACCTGGTCGCCATTTGTTCGGAGATCTCACTGGAGGCGGCGTGGCTGAGCGCTACCAGCCGATCGAGGACTACGGGATCATCGGTGACCTCCACACGGTCGCGCTGGTTGGCAGAGACGGGTCGATCGACTTCCTGTCGTTTCCGCGGTTCGACTCGCCGACGATCTTTGCTCGCGTGCTCGACCAAGATCGTGGTGGGCACTTTTCGATCCGTCCTTGTCTGGAGGGCGGCGAGCGCAAGCAGCTGTATCTCTCGGACACCAATGTGTTGTTGAGCCGTTTCCTGTCGGCGGATGGCGTCGCCGAGGTGTCCGACTTCATGCCGGTCGGGTTCTTCCCGCACGATCACCCGCGCGTGTTGGTGCGACGGGTCAAGACGGTGCGAGGCACGGTTTCCTTCGACGTCGAGTTCGCGCCCCGTTTCGACTACGCAACGGCCGAGCATTCGGTGGAAGAGGACGACGACCACTTGCTCTTCGTTTCGAGAGGCCGGGATGCGACGGTCGTTCGGCTTCGATCCGCCGTCCCGCTCAGGGTGGGCTCGGATGGTGCAGCGCGCGCGACGTTTACGCTCGGCGCTGGTGAGACGGCCGCGTTCGTGATGGAGGAGGTTGGGGCGGGGATCCCGAGTCCATCGGCCGGACCTGATTACGTCTCGCGGGTCTTCAAGGAGACGGTGAACTTCTGGCACACCTGGATCGGGCGTGCGCGGTACACGGGGCGGTGGCGCGAGACTGTGCTCCGGTCGGCGCTGGCGCTGAAGCTCATGGTCTCGCAGACGCATGGGTCGCTTGTCGCGGCTCCCACCTTCGGCCTGCCAGAGCAGCTCGGAGGTGGGCGGAACTGGGATTACCGGTACACCTGGATCCGCGACGCGTCGTTCACGCTCTATGCGCTGATCCGGCTCGGCTACACCGAGGAGGCCGGCCATTTCATGAGCTGGATCGAGGACCGTTGCATGGACCTCGCGCCTGACGGATCGCTACAGATCATGTACGGCCACGACGGCCGCAAGGTGCTCACCGAGACGACGCTGACGCATCTCGAGGGGTACCGGGGATCACATCCCGTGCGCGTCGGCAACGGCGCGTACGACCAGCTGCAACTGGACGTCTACGGCGAGCTCATGGACTCGATCTACCTGTACAACAAGTACGGCGAGCCCATCTCCTACCAGTTCTGGCAGAACATCGTCCGGCTCGTCGAGTGGGTCGTCGAACACTGGCATGTACCCGACGACGGGATCTGGGAGGTGCGGGGTGGTCCCAAGGAGTTCCTGTATTCGCGACTGATGTGCTGGGTCGCCGTCGATCGTGCGCTCCGACTCGCCGAGCGGCGATCGTTTCCGTGTCCGGCCGACAAATGGCGCGCCACGCGTGACGATATCTACCAGGACATCATGACGACGTTCTGGGACCCGGGACGAGGGACCTTCGTGCAGCACCGCGGCACGACTGCGGTGGACGCGTCGTGCCTCCTGATGCCCATGGTCAAGTTCGTTAGCCCAACAGACCCGCGCTGGAGCTCGACGCTACGGGCAATCGAACACGACCTGGTCGACGACTCTCTCGTTTACCGCTACCGCGTCGGCGTGGGTGCGAGCGACGGTCTCATGGGAGACGAAGGCACATTCACCATGTGCTCGTTCTGGTACACCGAGGTGGTCGCGCGCGGCGGCGACGCGCAGAAGGCCCGCTTCCTGTTCGAGAAGATGCTCGGCTACGCCAACCACCTCGGTCTGTACGCTGAGGAGCTCGGACCGCACGGCGAGCACCTCGGGAACTTTCCACAGGCATTCACGCATCTCGCGCTCATCAGCGCGGCGTACTCCATCGATCGGAAGCTCTCCGACGCGGGCTGGATCGGCTGACCACGCCGACGCGCGCCGTGTGGTCGCGCCGTCGCGACGGCACGGTTGCCCGAGGCTTTGCCGGCCTGTTCGCGGGATCGCTGACGGTGCCCTCCTAGCCGATTAGGTTGCGATAGCCGGCGCTGCATTCGGCGCGAGCGGCGCTGACACGTTCATCTGCTCGCGCGGCTGACCGCTCGCCGTCTCCCTGCACTACGAATGCGTGAGGAGTTCATACTGCCGGTCGTACGCGTCGCCGACCTCTCCAACGCTTCATCTGGTTCCGAATTCCGCTGCCGACCGAAGCCATATTCCTTGCGAAGCAGCGGGCTCGAACCGATGACTCACGTGCTCACGACGAGCTCGGATTCACACCGCGCAACCTTGCAGGGTGAGCGTCCTCTGATCTGGTGCAACTCGGACTGAGGGTCCACCCGTTGGGGGGCCACCGCGTGAGGCGAACGCGGCGAATGACGACGTAGGTGCGCTCACGCAAGATGAGCAACCTCACAGTGGGGCGAGCCGTGCGGGTCCGTTCCATGCTGATCACCGCCGTGCGAACCAACGCGGCAACAGACATCGAAGTTGGGTGCACAACCGCGGGCGCCCCAAAGATGATGGCAGAGATGGTCACCTCTGCTTCGGTCGCCAACGGTGGCTGATACCGCCAAGGTCGTATCGTTCGTGGAGTCGGATGAGGCGAACACGTGAATGGTGCACGACGTCGTCGCGCGGCCTAGTGCTGGATTGGCTCTCCACGACGACGGACCTACGACGCTCGCGTGGACCGAAGGAGGCTGAAGGTGATCCTGGTTACGGGCTCCACGGGCAACGTCGGTAGAGAACTAGTACGCACCTTGGCTGCTGCCGGTCAGGAGGTCCGTGCAGTGATTCGCCGCGAGGCGGATCGGGTCGCATTGCCGCCGGGCGTGGAAGGCTTCATCGGCGATCTGGATCGCCCAGAGACCCTTTCGCCGGCGTTGGAAGGTGTGCGCGGGGTCCACCTCCTCGCTGGCTACAAGGACATGCTGGGCGTCCTCGCTCTCATTCGTGAGGCAGGAGTAGAGCACGTTGTCCTGCAGTCGAGCAGCGCGGCCCCCTCGGGTGATTTGACCAACGCCGTCGCGCGTTACCACATCCTCTCCGAGCAGGCGGTGCGCGAATCCGGCATCGCGTGGACGTTCCTGCAGCCGGACAGCTTCATGTCCAACGCGTCGCAGTGGGCCCCGCAGCTCCGGGCAGGTGACGTGGTTCGCGCGCCCTTTCCAGACATCCGTATTGCGATGATCGACCCCTACGACGTAGCCGCGGTCTCGGCGCGAAGCATGACCACCTCGGGTCACGAGGGCCGCAGCTACCGGCTTAGCGGCCCTGAGTCATTGCTGCCCGCCGACCGCGTCGCCGTACTGGCCCGGGTGCTCGGCAGGGACCTGCGTTTCGAAAGTCAATCGAACGAGGAGGCTAGGGCAGAGATGACCAGGACGACGCCGCCGGAGTACGTCGATGCGTTCTTCCGATTCTTCGCCTCCGGAGACATCGACGAGTCGCAGGTACTTCCAACGGTGCAGGAGGTGACGGGAACGCCGCCGCGCACCTTTGAGCAGTGGGTGAGGGCGCACGAAGAGGTCTTCCGCTGAGGTCCCGCGTTGTACATGGCCCGGCTTTGCTTCGTTTCGCGTCAGGCGAAGATCTGATCCCCTGCCTCGAATGAGCTCCTGCCGTGCGGTGTGCACCACTCTGCACAGCCGTCCGAGCCTGGCGAACCTTCTCCGTCCTGCGCGAATAGACCACCGGCGATCGCCGTGCGGCCCTGCTGGCCCGAGCGTCAGGTCAGTGTGAGCGATCGGCACCCGATTCGAGACGAAACACGGGAAGCTCGGTGATCGCCTGCTGGTACTCGTCGGGCTCGAGTTTGTCAAGATCGACCCCGAGAACTGCTTTGACACGCCTCGCCAGCTTGGGCTCGCTCATGTAAGCGGTCACGAACGCCACCTTTTCCGCTCCCTGGAGTTCGTGCACTTTGACCGGCTCAGTGCCTTTGCCGAGCACGATTTTCGCTTCTCTCGTGGCGCGCAGGTTCTTCACCCATTGCGCGTTCCCGAACATCGCCACGATGAAGCGCTCGCCGTTCAGCGTGTTGATACGCACCGGCACGTCATAGGGCCGACCGGTCGTGCGGCCCCGAACCCGGAGCAACCGGAGCAGGTCGTCGCTGGGCCCGCCGACGCCGAAGTGGCGTACCAACATGCGCGTGACAGGGTTGATCACACGGTAGAAGTAGCGGAACGGTCCCTTGTCGAGGCGAGTCGCCATCCTAGGCGAGGGTAATTGCCTACGCGTCGCCAATCAGCCGGCCTGCGCATGCCGCGTTGGCAGCCGCACAGCCTCGTCCACTCCTCAGGGGTGCGACTTGTCGAGCCGCCCCGGCTTGGTTGCACCGTCATCGGTGACGTGCTGCCCGCCAGTACCGATTCAGCGCTTCCGCGCTGGCAGAAGCGCACCGAATGACGTGACAGAACCCGCGCGTCGGCATGACCCGGCAACACGTGACGAATTCCTCTTTGTTGTCAAGGCCTCGTGGGTTCGCGCGGGGCTTGACGAGGTCTACGTCGTCGTGGCGCGGCATCAGCTCCGCGGTAGCCGTCTTGGTGTTTGCGAACGGCACCCCATCGATGCGCCGTTCACGTCACCCGTAGCACCGCCAGCGTGCTACTTCCCTTGTGCGGGTTGGTGCCGATGAGCACCTCATCCACTGCCCTTCCTCCCTCGAGAGCCCGCGCCTCCGGTTCCGCAATCTCGGGTCGCTCAGGCTGATATTTCTGGCTCTTCGTCGCGAGCACGAAGCCGCCTGTGGCCATGACGTTGCGCACCCACTCCGAGTCCGATCCGTAGAGGACGGCGACGACGAATCCATCGCCAAGCGGGTAGGCAGAGACGGGATTCCGCTACTCCCCCCTGATGATCGACCCACGTGCTCTATGACGGAGTACGCGCGCAACCGTCGTGACCTTGTACCAAGGCGAGCGCCCCCGACGCACTCCGAGAGCCTCGCGATCGGCGTCTCCCGCTCGAACAGATCGCGTTCATCTACTCGCTCGACCGGACGGAGCACACAAACCACCCGCGGCCGCCGCCACCGTCAGCCGATTCCTCGACGCCGCCGTCAGCTCTTCAACGTTCTCGTCTGAGGACCTGCTCTGAGGGCGGATAACGTCGAAGGCTGCATGGCCATCGACACCGGCCGGAAGCCAGTCCTTCTCACCGTCGATGACGATCCGGGCGTGTCGCGCGCCGTCGCTCGGGACCTCCGCCGCCAATACGGCGAGGCCTACCGCGTCGTACGGACCGAGTCCGGTCCGCAGGCTCTGGAGACGCTGCGGGAGCTGAAGCTGCGCGGCGACCCGGTGGCGGTGCTGCTCGCGGACCATCGCATGCCCGAGATGAGCGGCCTCGAGTTCCTCGAGGAGGCGATGGACCTCTTTCCCCATGCCCGGCGGGCGCTGCTCACCGCTTACGCCGACACCGACGCCGCCATCGAGGCGATCAACATCGTCGACCTCGACCACTACCTGCTCAAGCCGTGGGATCCGCCCGAGGAGAAGCTGTACCCCGTCGTCGACGGCCTCATCGAGCTGTGGCTCGACAGCCACGAGCAGGCGGTCAGCCGGACCCAAGTGGTCGGGCACCGCTGGTCGGCCCGCTCGTTCGAGGTGCGTGACTTCCTTGCCCGGAACTCCGTGCCCTACCGCTGGTTGTCGAGCGAGGAGCCCGAAGGCGAGCGACTGCTGGCGGCGGCAGGGGTCGACGTCACGAAGGTCCCGCTGGTGGTGACGCCCGAGGGGGACTACCTGGTCGAGCCCACCATGAGCGAGCTGGCCGCACAGGTGGGCCTGTCGACCACGCCGACGACCGATTTCTACGACGTCGTGATCGTCGGTGGCGGGCCGGCGGGGCTCGGCGCGGCCGTGTACGCCGCGTCGGAGGGGCTCCGCACCGTGTTGGTCGAGCGGCAAGCCACTGGAGGGCAAGCGGGCCAGAGCTCTCGCATCGAGAACTACCTCGGATTTCCCGACGGCGTGACCGGAGCGCAGCTCACCGACCGGGCGCGGCGGCAGGCCCACAAGTTCGGCGCCGAGATTCTCACCACCCGCGACGTGGACGGGCTCCATGTGCGTGCGTCGTCGCGCGTGGTTCGGTTCGCCGACGGTGGTGAGGTCGTAGCCCACGCGGTGCTGCTCGCCACGGGGATCTCCTACCGCAAACTCGAAGTGCCGCGCGCCGACGCCCTGACCGGCCGCGGTGTCTTCTACGGTTCGGCGGCGACCGAGGCGTCCGCCTGTAGTAGCGAGGACGTCTACATCGTCGGCGCGGCCAACTCGGCCGGCCAAGCGGCGGTGTTCCTGTCCCGGCATGCCCGACACGTGACGCTGCTGGTGCGGGCGGACAGCCTCGAGCGCTCGATGTCGTACTACCTCATCCGTCAGATCGACGAGATCCCCAATATCGACGTGCGCCTGAACACCGAGGTGATCGGCATGCATGGCGACGATCACCTTGAGGAGCTCACGCTGTGCAACAACCGCGCCGGAACCCAGGAGTCGGTGCGCGCCGGCTACCTCTTCGTGTTCATCGGTGCCGAACCTCGCACGGAATGGCTCGAGGGCGTCCTTGCGCGTGATGCGAGAGGATTCGTGCTGACGGGTCCGGACCTGCTGGTCAGTGGGCAGCGACCGCGGGGGTGGAGCCTGGACCGCGACCCGTACTACCTCGAGGCGAGTGCGCCCGGCGTGTTCGCCGCCGGCGACGTTCGCGCCAACTCGATCAAACGGGTCGCGTCGGCCGTCGGTGAGGGTGCGATGGCAATCCAGCTCCTTCATACCTATCTGGAGCACCAATGACCGAACCCAAACGCTTGCCACCAGAGCAGCTGCGGACCCTGTTCCTGTTCGAGGACCTGAGCGACGACCAGCTCGCCTGGCTCGCCGAACGCGGTCGCGTCGTCGAGTATCCGGCCGGTGGCACGATCCATGCGGAAGGCGCACCCGCCTCCTGCTTCTTCGTGTTGCTCTCAGGGATGCTCGCGATGTTCAGCCGCGTACAGGGTGGGGAAATCGAGCTATTCCGCTCGGATTACTACGGCTCCTACACCGGCGCATTCAACGCCTACCTGGCCGACCGCGGCGTTCCTCAGCTGTACCCGGGCACCGCGCGGGCCGTCACCGACTGCCGCTTGCTGGAGCTGCCCGCCGCCGACTTCGGCCGCGCGGTGAGGGAGTGGTTCCCGATGGCCGCGCACCTGCTGGCGGGAAGTCAGATCCAGGGTCGCGCCGCCACCGACACGGTCGCGCGCCACGAGCGCCTGGTGGCGCTCGGCTCGGTGACGGCCGGACTCACCCACGAGCTGAACAATCCGGTGGCGGCAGTGATGAGCGCCACCGCGCGGCTGCGGGAGATGCTGGCGGAGATGCGCGAGAAGGTCGGTGTGATGGTTCGAAGCCAGCTTCCCACCGCCCAACTCGAAGCGATCGCCGACTTCGCTGGACGCGCACTGGAACAGCGCAGGCACGCTCCGATCCTGTCGCCGCTGGACGCGTCCGATCGCGAAGAGGACCTCGCGGACTGGCTGGAGGAGCACGGCGTAACCGGCGCTTGGGACATTGCCCCCACGTTGGTCGCTGCCGGCGTGGACCTGGGTTGGCTCGAGATGCTTGCGGAGGTGTTGCCACCGCCGCACTTGCGCGTCGGTCTGTCGTATCCCGTTCGAGCGCTCGAGTCAGACAGCCTGGTCGACGAGATCACCGATGCCGCAGAGCGCATCTCCGGGTTGCTTGCTTCGGCCAAGCAGTACTCGCAGATGGACCGTGCTCCGCTCCAGTCGTTCGACGTCCACGAGGGCCTCGACGCCACCTTGACGATGCTCGGGCACAAGCTCGGCGACGACATCGAGGTCGTCCGCGACTACGACTGCGGCATCCCGAAGATCTCCGCATTTCCAGGGGAGCTGAACCAGGTGTGGACCAACCTCATCGACAACGCCGTCGATGCCATGCAGGGTCACGGCAAGCTGATGGTCCGCACCTCTCGCGACGGACCCGATCGCATCATGGTCGAGATCGGTGACACCGGCCCCGGCGTGCCCGACGAAGTCCGCACCCGCGTCTTCGAGCCGTTCTTCACCACCAAGGAGGTCGGCAAGGGCACCGGCCTCGGCCTCGACATCGCGTGGCGGATCATCGTCGGACGCCACGGCGGCGAGATCCGGTTGGAGTCGGAGCCCGGGAACACGCGGTTCCAGGTCGTCCTTCCCATGCACCAGGCTTAGTCTGAAGTGCGGGTAAACGACCAGTGAACGGGTGAACGGGTGAACGGGTGGAGGAGTCCCTCGGGATGACGGACGCAGAGGTCGGGAGTGCTGCACGGGCCGTAGACCCGGGCCGTCCGTTCATCGTTGAGCTGAGCGACGACGCCGCGCGCGATGCCGCGCTCACCGGGGGCAAGGCGGCGGCGTTGGCGCGGGCCGCGGATGCCGGTCTCGCCATCCTTCCTGGCGTGGTGCTCACCACGGCGTTCTGCGATGACATCGACGGCGGGGCAGAGCTTGCACACCACGCTGCAGTGCGAGAGGCATTCGAGCGCGCCGGCGGTGACCAACAGGCGCTTGTGGCGCGCAGCTCCTCGGTCGTCGAGGACACAGCTTCTTCGTCTATGGCCGGTCAGTTCGAGTCGATCGTCGGGATCATCGGCTTCGACCACTTCGTCGGTGCGGTGGCGGTGGTTATGGACTCACGGAAACGCGCCGGCGCGACCGACAAGCCGATCGCGGTGCTGGTCCAACCCCTGATCGACCCCGCGTTCGGCGGCGTCATGTTCGGCGTCGATCCCGTGTCGGGTCGGAGCGACCGCAGGGTCGTCACCGCGGTGCGAGGCGGGCCGGAGCATCTCGTGAGCGGCGAGGTCAACGGCTCGAGGTACGTGCTCGACCCGTCGACCGTCAAGGTGCTCGACTTCGACGCCAACGACGGTCCCGCGCTCGACCGTGCCCACCTCCGCCGCCTCGTCTCGCTGTCCGAGCAGGTCGCCTCGGTGTTCGGCGGCCCCCAGGACGTGGAATGGGCCATCGCGCCCGAGCAGCTTTGGCTGCTCCAGTCGCGCCCGGTCACGACCGAGATCCGCGGCGTACCCCGAGGTCCCGTCTACGGACCGGGCCCCGTCGCGGAGACGTTCCCCGCACCGCTCACCGAGCTCGAAAACGATCTCTGGGTTCCCCCGCTTCGGCAAGCCGTCTGCGAAGCCGTGCTGCTCGCCGGGACCGCGACCCAGGCGGATCTCGATGCCAGCGACGTCGTAGTCAGCGTCGACGGGCACGTCGCCATCGATCTGCGACTGGCGGGCGAGATCAAGCCGAAGCGAACCATCCTGCACGCACTGAATCCGATTCCTGCCATGCGCCGCGTGCGCGGGGCGTGGAGGATCGGGCGTCTCCGGTCCGCGTTGCCACGCCTTGCCGAGAACCTGCTCGACCGGACCGACGCCGATCTCGAAGCCGTGCCTGCGTTGACCGAGCTGACGAGCCGGCAGCTCATCGCGTTGCTGCACCGCAGCCGTGTCATCCTGCGCGCGCTGCATGCCCACGAGATCCTCATCGGCATGCTCACCGACACCGGCGGTAACCGCATGACCGGCGCGTCGGTGGCGCTGCGAGTGCTCGCGGAAGCACGGGAGGACGGCCTCACCGACAAGGAGATCCTCGCCCGGAGCCCGACCGTGTTGGCGCTCACCGCGCCGCGAGTCGCCCCCGAGCCCGAACTGCCTCCCACCGAGAGGGGGGCTCTGCCCGTGTCGACGGCCTGCCAGACCTGCAGCGACGCGGGCATAGCGCGCGAGGCGCTCCGGCTTCGCGTGCGCTGGGTGCAAGAAGTGTCGGGTCGCGCCGCGTGGGAGCTCGGCGAGCGGCTCGCAGCCACCGGCGACCTCACTGAGCCGGAGCTCATCCGCCACATCAGCCTGGAGCACCTGGAGGCGGTCGCCACCAAGCGAGCCGTCGTCGTGCCCAAGCTCGTGTCGATCCACGAGCATGAATTCGGCGCCCCGCTGCCGGCATGGTTCCAGCTGTCCGACTTGGGAAAGCCAATCCGGGCGCAATGCGCAAGCGAAGTTGGCGGCGGCACCGGCGCCGGCGGCGGCACGGGGAGCGGACCGGTCAGCTACGACGGCGATGACCCGCCGACGGGATCGGTCCTCGTCACCACGACGCTGTCGCCCGGGCTCGGCCCCTTGCTGCCGCGCCTCGAAGGCATCGTGGCCGAGACCGGCTCGGTGCTGTCCCACCTCGCCATCCTGGCGCGCGAAGCCGGCGTGGCCACGGTCGTCGGCTACGCAGGTGCGATGGAGGATCTTCCGGAAGGCGCCGTCGTGCTGGTGGACGGCGACGCCGGACGAGTGACGATCAAGGACAAGGAGCCCAACTCATGAAGGTCATCGCCTGGCTCGCAGGTATCGGCACGCTCGTCGGGGGCGGCTTCTACATGATTGTCTCGCTCAACCGCTGGGAGTGGAACCGAGCGCTGTTCTTCGGGCTGATCGTCCTCATTGCCGAGGTCGCGCTCGCGACCGGGCTGGTGCTCGGTCGCCTGACTCGCCTCGAGTACCGCAGTCGCGTCGATCCCGAGGTTGCCGGTATCCTGCGGGAGACGCGACCGCCATCCCCGGACCGCTTTGCATGGCTGCGGGATTCGACCCGGCAGACGAACGTGTTCATCACGTTCCTGGTCGGGGGCGGCGTGATCCTCTCGGCCGGCGCCTGGGTCATCGATCGCATCGCGTCGAAGACCTCTTCGCCGGCGGGCGAGCAAAAGCTCGGCCGCCAGCTCAGCCGGATCAGCTATCCATCGGGCGGATTGCTTCTGGATGACGTGACCGTTCTCGCCCAAGAGGTACCAGGCGCCAACGACGAGCAGATCCGCCAACTGTTGCGCCGCGGCGGCCGCCATTGAGCAAGGCGAGGCTGGGCCGAATCGTCCTCGGCGTGGTAGGCGCAACTGTCGGCATCGTCGCCGTGCTCCTCCTGCGCGAAGCGACACTCTCAACCCATGAGCCGGTCAGCGCTAGACAGACGGACCTTCTCATGTCCGCAAAGACCACGGGCGGCGAGGAGAATCAAACGCTCTCCGAGATGGTCCAAGCGCAGCTGCTCACATGCCGTCTGGAGGTCCAATCCGATCTGGCAGCGCCGATCGAGCGTCGCGGCGATGGTCGCTACCGCGCCGTATTAGTTCCCGCACTCGATGACACGAACAAACGGCAGTTCCGAGGCTGCCTTGAAGACTGGACGATCGACCACGTCCAGATCGACGTGGTCCACCTCACCGACATCCGCTGACGGCGGGGGATCACTGGCGGTGGACGGCCAGCAAGTCGAGCTCGACGCCGGTCGGATGGGTGCGTTGGAAAACGTTCCCATCGTAGAGTCACCGGCTGGTTCGGGTGGTGACGTCACTGAAGCGCACTGAGGGAGATCGCGTGTCGGTTGCGCCTCGCCAATCTGATCGTCACATTCGACCCGGCCACGGATGCCCCGGATGAGGGAAGTGGGCCGACCCGGTTGAGGTCGGGCCAGGTTGCAGCACATGTGTGGGAGCCGCGGTTGGGCGTGCGTTCCTTGGGACCGTGGCCGAAGGTGCGTCGCTTTTCGGCGAGCCGGTGACAACGGACAACCGAGGAGAGGACGTGGGCGCGGTGGCGGTGTCGAAAGGGTTCCTCGCGACGGTTCTTTCCGAGCAGCCTGAGGTTGTCGGCGTGCTCCCGAAGGGTGTCTCACGCTCCGATCTGCATTGCGCGCGACGCGACGGGGAGTGGCGCTGTCAGGTTCTTGTCGACGTCTGAACCACTGAGGCTGATTCGGGTGTCGAGCCAGGAGGCCAGGGCCCGTTCGACGCGAAGCGCCACCTCGTCAGGCGATCCGTGACCGTCGACGGTTGCAAGCACTCCCCGCCGTGCGTACCAGCCGAGCAGCGGCTTGGTCTGCTGTTCGAACAACGTGAGGCGTCGCATGATCGATGACGGCGTGTCGTCGGCGCGTCGGACGAGCGGCCCTCCGCAATCACGGCAACGCTCGGTACCGCTCCTGACGGTGCTCTGTACAGCCCGACCACAGTTGGCGCACACGCGTCGCCTGAGCATTCGCTCCAGAGCGGCACGCGGATGCACCGCAAGGTTGATCGCGGCGTCGACGGCCTCTCCAACCAGCCGTGCGAGTGTTTCCGCTTGTTGCACGGTGCGAGGGAACCCGTCGAGCACGAAGCCATGCCGCCGGACGTCGGGCCGCGCGAGGCTGTCCGCCACCACCCGCGTCGCCAGCTCGTCGGGGACGAGATCACCGGCCTGCATCGCGTCGTTGACCGCGCGTCCGAGGTCCGATTCGAGTGCCACTGCCTCGCGGAACACCGCGCCCGTCGAAAGGTGTACCAACGCGAAACGCGCCGCGAGCCGTTCGCTCTGCGTTCCCTTCCCCGATCCCTGACGGCCGAGCACGACGACTCGAACAGGCCGATCAACAAGGGCGTCGAGCCCCCATCGATTCCCTGCCCCGGGTGGGGCATTCAAGGGTTGCTCCCCTCCGGTCGAAGGTCTTCGGCGCCGCGGCGGACGCCTCGGTCATTGTCGTGGCGACAAGCATCGAGGAACAGGGACAAAGGTCCCGACCGACGCCGGACCTCACTCGCGTCCCGCAGGACCTTGGACTCTTGGCCGATCTCCGGCACCGATCCACAATCGCAGAGTCCGGCTGAACACCGTCTGAGAGGACCCATCGTGAACTCACCACCCCACGGAGCAGTCGGGAAATCCGAGCGAGTGCACGGTCCCGGGAGTCGTCCGGACCCGAGGGGCGTGGCCGGACGTTTGTCGATCTGCTCTCACATGTCGAACGCTCGATGCACGAGGTCGGGCACGTCACAAGAAGCGCCGAACCGGCTGGCCAGTTGGTCACCAGCACCGGCGAAGCCGTCATTGGGACGCTGAGGCCCCAACG
>JBKPCV010000233.1:0-24883 GCA_046727575.1 Actinomycetota bacterium | reverse complement strand
CATGGCTGCCGGGATGGCGGATCGACTGGCCGTCGCGGTGTCGGTGCTCGGCGGCGGCACGATGAAGCCGCTGCTCATGTTCGACGGCGCCGAGGTGCTCGACGACCTGCACCGCAACATCGTTTCCGCCTTCCTCGTCATCCGCAACGCCACGCCGCTCATGACCGAGGGCGGCGGCGGGTCGATCGTGTGCATCTCGTCGGACGCGGCCGCGATCCCGTGGCCGTTCCTCACGATCTACAACACGTCGAAGTGGGGCGTCGAAGGGCTCGTGCGCGGGGCCGCGCTCGAGCTCGCGCCGCTCGGGATCCGGATCAACGCAGTGCGACCCGGTCTCGTGAAGACCGACACCACAAAGGACGGCCTGTTCAAGAACGAGGCGGTGATCGCGCAGTTCCTCGAGCAGAAGCCGCTCGGACGAACCGGCGTGCCCGATGACATCGCAGCAGGCGTGCGATACCTCGCGGGACCGGAGTCGTCGTGGGTGACCGGTCAGAGCATCGGCATCGAGGGAGGCGCGGAGCTCACGCGTGCGCCGTACCTGGAATCGCTCGTGCGGAGCCGGTTCGGTGATGCAGCCATCGACGCGGCACTCGCAGGCACCATCCCCGAGTAGCACTGAAACCACGTCAGCACGCAGAGGAGACACATGACTACACCGCAGATCAACCCCGGCGAGATCGCCAACTGGCCGCTGCTGAAGATCGTGTACCGCACCGATGCGGACAAGATCGCGGACTTGCTGCCGCCGGGAATCGAGCCGGGCCCGCAACCACACGTGCACGTCAACATCTACAACGTGCCGGTGAAGGGTGAGCCCGAGTACGGCGTGTCCACCAAGGTCGTGGCCGACTACGAGGGCACGCCCGGGTACTACGGGATCGGGCTTGGCATCGACCAGGAGTCCGCGATCTTCATCAGTCAGGAACTCAACGGCCAGCCCAAGTTCCCGTGCAGCATCGTGTACTTCCGACACGACGATGCAGTCGAAGCGCGGTGCACGCACCAGGGCTACACGTTCCTCGAGTTCCAGGGTCGGGTCACCGGCGTGGCCGAGCCCGAACCCGGTGAGTACGAGGAGCACGACTGGTGGATCAAGTCGTCGCGTGCAGTCGGCGGCGTCGAGAAGAGCTACGACTTCCCGCCGCACGTTGTCGACGTTGCATCGGTGCAGTCGACGGTGCGCAAGGAAATCGTCGGCGGGACGCTCGTGCTGCGCGACAGCCCATGGGATCCGTACACGTCGCTGTTGCCGATGCGCGAGCACCTGTCGTCGCACCTGGTCTGGTCGAAGCCCTCGAGCCGCGAGATCACGCTCGCGGGCCCGCTCGACCCGATCGCCTTCTGGCCCTACGCCGACACCATCGGCGGGTCGCGCTGGCCCGGCTTCATGGGCGGCCCGCGCTACGAACGCTGACAATCGCTGTCGCATGCCGCGTGACGCGTCCGACACTCGCGACCGGCTGCTGCGCGCCGGCGAGTACCTGTTCGCCCGCAGCGGCGTCGACGTCCCGATCCGGGAGATCCACGAGCGGGCCGGGCAGCGCAACGCGTCGGCGATCCAGTACCACTTCGGCTCCAAGCAGGACCTGATCAGGGCGGTCATCGACCGCCACGCGCTGTCAGACGCCGAGGTGGTGGCGATCCGGGCCGACCTGCGGTCTCGCCGCGACGATCCGCGCAGCCTCGTCGACGCCATCGTCCGGCGCATCGCGGGGTACCTCGCGACCGAGGAGACGCGCGACTACGTCCGCATCGCTTTCCAGCTGCTGCTCCGCGCGCCGCTGCGCTCGGACCTCGACGCCGACATCGACCGACCCGACCTGATCAGCTTCGAGGCCGAGACCGACGTCATCCGTTCCGCAGTCCCGTACCTACCGAAGCGCGTTCTCCACGAACGGGCGATCGCAGGACTGTCGTTCATCATGTTGCAGGTCGCGGAACGCGCCCGCATCATCGACGACGAGCCGGGCGAGCCGCTCCTCGACGAGGAAGCGTTCATCGACAACCTCGTCGACATGACTACCGCGATGCTCACTGCTCCGGCCGTCGTGCGTCAGAGTGCTGTGTAGCCGCCGTCGACGGAGAGGGCGGCGCCGAGCACGAACGACGCCGCGTCGGTGCACAGCCACACCGCGGCCTCGGCGATCTCCTCCGCGGTCCCGATGCGCCCGATCGGGTGCAGGTCGACGAGGTGCCGTTCGATGTCGGGAGCACCCTCCACCGCGCGCTCCACCATCGGCGTGCGCGCGGTCCCGGGGCAGATCGCGTTCACGCGAATGCCCCGGGCGCCGTACTCGAGCGCTCCGGTACGGGTGAGGCCGATCACGCCGTGCTTCGCCGCGACGTAGCCCGCCTGACCGGGGTACCCGGTGAGGCCCGCACCGGATGATGTGTTCACGATCGCACCGGCTCCGCGAGCCAGCATGGCGGGGATCTCGTGCTTCATGCACAGGAACACGCCGGTCAGCATGACGCCGATCGCGCGCTGCCATTCGGACTCCGGGTACTCGGCGATCGGTTGACCACCGGTCTCCATGCCCGCGTTGTTGTGCGCGCAGTCGAGCCCGCCGAACCGGGCAACGGTCTGCTCCACCATCGCCGCGACCTCCGACGGCTGGCTCACGTCGGCGTGGACGAACAGCGCTTCGCCGTCCGCGTCTTCGACGAGGCGGACTGTCTCCGCCCCGCCGTCGTCGTCGATGTCGACGACCGCCACGCGGGCTCCTTGGCGCGCGAAGAGCTGCGCCGACGCGCGTCCGATGCCGGCGGCAGCACCTGTGACGAGCGCGACGCGACCGTCCAGCGCACCCATCGCGGCTACTCGGCCGGTTGCATCGGCGGCGGGATGTCGTCGGCGCGGAGCAACGCGTCCGTGCCGCCGTCGCAGAACAGCACGGAGCCGCAGAAGAAGCGAGCGTCGGGGCCGAGCAGGAACTCGACGAACGCGGCGATCTCCTCCGGCTCTCCGCGCCGACCAATCGGCACCGTGAAGCCCTCGATCAGTGGGCCGACGAAGGGTTGGTCGAGACCCTCCTGGAGAAGTGGCGTCTGCGTGGCCCCCGGCGCGACCGCGTTCAGCCGGATGTCGGCGCCGGCCCACTCCTGCGTCGGCGCGTGCCGGCGAACCCAGCGTGCCAGCGCGAGCTTCGTCTCCGCGTACGTGCTGAGCGATCCGCCCTCGCCCGCCAGCGCACGTGCGGCCGGCTCGTCGCCGGTGAGGAGCGCCTCGACGACTCGCATCGAGATGCCGGGCTGTGTGGTCGTGGCGTTCGAACTGATCGCGACCGCGGCCGGCTCTCGGCCAGAGGCCAGTGCGCCGCGGAGGCCAGCGAGCAGCTCGACGGTTCCGAAGTAGTTGACCGACACGATGAGCGACGCCGGTCGGTCGGGAAGGCCGGTGAGACCAGCGCACGTGACCAACCCGTCGAGCTCGCCGTGGCACAGCGCGGTCACCCGCGTGATCGCGTGCTCCCGTCCTTCAGGCGTGCCGAGGTCGGCTTCGACGTCGGCGTCGTGCAGGTCGACGCCGATCACCCGGTGCCCGCGCTCGACGAGCCGGGCCGCGGTCGCGGCGCCGATACCCGACGCGGCTCCGGTGATCGCGACCGTGCTCAGCACGCGGCTCATGACCGGAGCCTCATGACCGAGCCAGGTCCTTCCACGGAATGTCGCGGTCGGACGTCGGGTCGCGCGGCAAGCCCAACGCGCGCTCGGCGATCCCGTTCTTCTGCACCTCATCGGTGCCGCCGCCGATACGGACGTTGAACTGGTTCAGGAAGTAGTCCTGCCAGCGCGCCTTGTCGAGCGCATCATCGCCGTAGAGCGTCGCGGCCGGGCCGAGCATCTTCATGACCAGGTCTCCGGTACGCGCCGCGTGTTGCGAGAACGCGAGCTTGAGCACCGACGCCTCCGGGCCGGGTTGGCGGCCCTGGCTCATCGCGGTGCGCAACCGGAGGCCGAGGTACCGCAACGTCGCGGTTCGGATGTAGGCCTGCGCGATCTCCTGACGGAACCGAGGATCGTCGGTGACGCCGCACGTCCGCGCCAGCGCGATGACATCGTCGGCGTTGCGACCACCGGCGCCGCCGCCGATCACCGCGCGCTCATTGCCGAGCGTCGTGTGGGTCACCGCCCATCCGCCGTTCACCTCCCCGATCACGTTCTCTGCGGGGATCCGTACGCCGGTGAGGAACACCTCGTTGAAGTGCGCGATGCCCGTGATCTGGCGGAGCGGCCGCACGTCGATGCCCGGCGTCTTCATGTCGACGACGAAGTACGTGATCCCGCGGTGCTTCGGCGCGGCGGGATCAGTGCGCGCGAGCAGGATGCCCCAGTCGGCGTACTGCGCGTACGAGTTCCACACCTTCTGACCGTCGACCACCCACTCGTCGCCATCACGAACCGCACGGGTGCCGAGGGTCGCGAGGTCCGAACCGGCGCCGGGCTCGCTGAACAGCTGGCACCAGAGCTCGTCGCCCCGCAGCATCGGGTCGAGGTAGCGCTCCTGCTGCTCGGGCGTCCCGTGCACCATCAGCGTGGGTGCCACCATCCCGATCCCGACCGTGAACACGCCGCTCATCACGTCGAACTGTGCCTCTTCCTCGGCGAAGATCGTCTGCTGGATACTGGTGCCGCCGCGGCCGCCGAACTCCTTCGGCCACGTGACGCCCGCCCACCCGTTGTCATAGAGCACGTGCTGCCATTCCCGGCACCGCACGAGGTGGTCGTGCATCCAGTTCGGGTCGTGCCGGTCCAGCTCGTCGACGTTGGTGACCCCCGGTTGCTTGCGCTTGGCGTGTTCCTCGAGGAACGCACGCGCCTCGGCGCGGAACGCTGCTTCTTCGGGGGAGTCGCCGATGTCCATCACGGCCTCCTCGTTGCGCTCACCGTCAGGCCGGGCGGAGTTCGACGAGCCGGACGAGTGGCAGCTTGCGGGTGGTACGGGTCTGGTAGTTCGCGTAGTAGGCGCGATCCTCGACGAGCTGCTTCCACACCAGCTCGTAGTCGCTCCCCTCGAGAATCTGCGCGTCCGCCCAGAACTCGTGGTCCTGCGCCTTCACTCGCACCTCGGGGTTGGCGTCCTTGTCCACGATGTTGAGGTACCAGTGCGGGTGCTGGTCGTTACCCGCGTACGACGCGACGACGATGCGGTGACCGTCGTCGTCGTACCAGACGGGCACGGCCACTTTGTGCTCGTTCCCGCTCTTGCGCCCGATCGTGTAGACGATGACCTGGTGCATGCCGGCGCCGATCCACACCGCGTCGTCGTCCATGGTCTCCATCGCCTGCACGTGCATGCGGCTGATGCCCGCGATCTGGTCGAAGGGCGGTTCATCGAACGGCTCGTGCGGTTGGGGCTGACGCGGCATCGGGGCCTCCGTGGCTGACGACCGGTTCGACACCGGAACCTAGCCCGCTGGCGTCGTACGATGGAGGGCCATGGACGACTTCCCGTTGATCATCTCCGTCGACGACCACGTCGTCGAGCCGCCCGACCTCTGGACGTCACGGCTCCCGGAGCGCTACCGCGACCGCGGACCGCGAGTCGAGCGCGACAGCGCAATCTTCCACTTCGAAGGCGGCAACTTCACCTACGAGAAGGGCGTCGAGGGTGGTGAGCCCTGCGACTGGTGGCTCTACGACGACCTCGTGTACCCCTTCCCGAAGCTGTCGGCCGCGGTCGGCTTCCCCGAGCTCGACGTCACGCCGACCACCTTCGACCAGATCCGGCCGGGCTGCTGGAAGCAGAAGGAGCGGCTCGCCGACATGGACGCCAACTACACCGAGGCGTCGATCTGCTTCCCCAACACGCTCCCGCGCTTCTGCGGCCAGACCTTCTACGAGCGCGCAGACCACGACCTCGCGCTGCTCTGTGTGCAGGCGTACAACGACTGGCTCGCCGACGAGTGGTGTGCAGGCGACGGCAAAGGCCGGCTCATCCCGCTCGCGCTCGTCCCGTTGTGGGACGTCGACCTCTGCGTGCAGGAAGTGCAACGCTGCGCAGACAAGGGCATGTTCGCGGTGACGTTCCCCGAGAACCCGTTCCCACTCGGGCTCCCGTCGGTGCACGACAAGGACCGCTATTGGGATCCTCTCTTCGCCGCGTGCCAGGACGCGGGCACCGTGCTGTGCATGCACATCGGCTCGAGCTCGAAGATGCCCACGACATCGCCGGACGCGCCGTTCATCGTGAGCTCCACGCTCACGTTCGCGAACGCCATGGGGTCGATGATCGACTACATCTTCTCCGGCACCCTCGAGCGCTTTCCGCGTCTCACGCTCGCGTACAGCGAGGGCCAGGTGGGATGGATGCCGTACGTCATGGAGCGCGCCGACAAGCTCTGGGAGGAACGGAGCGCCAACTCGTTCGGCACCGATCTGCCGGACCGCCCGACGAGCTACATGAATCGCATCTACGGTTGCATCTTCGACGACGAGATCGGCCTCGCAAACCGCGACGTGATCGGCATGGACCAGATCTGCTTCGAGACCGACTATCCGCATGCGGACTCCACGTTCCCCCACTCGAAGGAGACGGCAGAGAAGATCTGTTCGGAAGCCGGGTTGAACGACGAAGAGATCTACAAGTTCATCCGCGGCAACGCGATCCGCGCGTTCGGGCTCGAGCGGTTCGGCATCAGCGAGTAGAGCGGCTTCCGCGCGCCGCCGTCGTGTTACCCGCGGCCTCGAAGGCCGCCGCATCGAACGGGCGGTTGCGAGTGTGCTCGGCTTCGAGCGCGAGCGCGTCGGCGAACGGCAGTCCGTCCCCTCGGCGGTAGAGGTCGAGTACCTCGGCTACCGCGCCGGGCGCCGCAATGTCACCCGCGAGCTTGCTGGTGAACGGCAGCAGCTCGTCGTGCGGCACAACGTGATTGACCAGCCCGATCCGCAACGCCTCGCCCGCGTCGACGAAGTTGCCGGTGATCGACATCTCCGCCGCCTTGCGAACGCCGACGGCGCGCGGCAAGAGCGCGGTCAAGCCCCAGGTCGCGACGACACCCAAGCGCGCGTGGGTGTCGGCGAAACGGGCGCGTTCCGACGCGACGACAAACGTCGAGCTCAACGCGATCTCGAGCGCCCCCGACACGCACGCGCCGTTGACCGCACAGAGCACGGGCTTGGTCATGGCGCGGAGCGCGGCGCCGGGGTTCGTCGCCGACCCCTCCGCCGGCCGGTTCCCAACACCGGCGACCTCCTTGAAGTCGACGCCGGCGCTGAACACCGGGTCGACGGCCGTCAGCATGACTACGCCGATCGTGTCGTCGCGTTCAGTATCGGCCAGCAGCGCGCACAGGTCGTCGCGCATGGCTCTCGTGAGGGCGTTCCTCACTTCCGGACGGTCGATGATGATCGTCCGCACACCGCCGGCGTCGTCGACGCGGAGGTGCTCGCTCATGCTTCGCGATGCTCGCTCACGCAAGACCCAGCTTCCGGTTGTCCCACGAGAGGATACGCTCGTCGGGTACGAGCCGGAGGTACGTGCGTCCGGCGTAGTGGTCGCGGGTTGCTTGCGACATCGCGGACGGCGCGGTGCGGAACGCCGCATACTTGGCGTCGATCGCCTCGCGGATCCGATCCTTCAGCAGCTCGTCGGAGAGAATCTCGACGCGACCGTTGAGCTGCACGGCTTCCAGCTCCGCCCACCGTTCCCCCGACTCGACCAGAAACGACGCGCGCGCATCGCGGCGAACACGCGCGAGCTTCTTCGCGCGTGACGTAGTGCTGAAGCAGACGGTGCGGTCGATTGCCACGAACCACATCGGGACCGTGACCGGCATGCCGTCCCGCCGCAACGTGGTGAGGATCCCGGTATGGGCTCGGGAGATCACTTCCCACGCCTCGTCCGGCGTGAGCCGCACGCTCATGTGAGAACCACCGGCGCACTCTATTTCCCGCGTTCCGGCAGCCGCTCACGTGTGGGGGCAGAATGCGCACATGGAAGAGACGAAGAGGCGCGGTCCGCTGGCAGGGGTGAAGGTCGTCGAGACCGCCATCTACATGGCGGGTCCCTATGCCGCGATGATGCTGGCAGACCTGGGCGCCGAGGTCGTGAAGGTCGAGGCGGGGAAGGGAGATCCGTTCCGAAGGTACGGACGTCCGTCGACGCCGTTCAGCGCTGTGTTCGCGAACTGCAACCGATCGAAGCGAAGCATCGTGCTCGACCTCAAGGATCCCGCGGGTCGCGACCTGCTGCTCCAGATGCTCGCAGAGAGCGACGTGTTCCTCGCCAACTGGCGCGCGGGTGTCGCCGACTCGCTCGGGCTCACCGACGACGTGCTCGAGGCAACGAACCCGCGACTCGTCCGCTGCTTCGTGACCGGCTTCGGTCCCGACGGACCACTGTCGGCCGAGCCCGCGTTCGACACGGTGCTCCAGGGACGAAGTGCGCTCACCGACGCCATCAACCGCCCTGGCGACGATCCCAAGCTGATCCCGGGTTACCCGGTCGACAAGCTGGTGGCGATGATGGCGGCGCAGGCGATCCTCGCCGGCCTGTTCGAACGCGAACGCACGGGAGTCGGCGATCGCATCGAAGTGCCGATGCTCGACGTCGCCAGCTACATCACCTTCGCCGACTTGTTCACAAACCGTGTGTTCGTCGATCACCAGCCCGAGGTCGCGCAGAACCTCCAGGCCACGGAGATCAGGCCCGTCCGCGCACGCGACGGCTGGATCGCTTGTGCACCGGTCACGTCAGCGCAGATCGCGGCGACTTTCGACGCGCTCGGCCATCCCGAGTCGACGGACGTCGTGCTGGGCCAGCCCGACCAGGCCACGGTCGTGCGTGCGATGTACGAATACATCGAGCACGCGACACAGGAGCTCACCGTTGACGAGGCGCTCGCCTGCTTCCGCGTCGCCGACGTTCCTGCCGCTCGATGCGTCACGATGGACGAGCACCTCGTCGACCCCCAGGTCGAGCACGCACAGCTCTACAACATCGACGAGTGGCCCGGGTTCGGCCGCGTCCGCACCATCCGCTATCCCGCGACGTTCGGCCATTGGGGACGCCTCGCGGCACCCGGCGCCGCGCCAGCATTGGGCGAACACACCTCCTGAACGCACACGGTTCGTCGTGGCCATGCCGCGCGTACGGGGAAGGAACCCAAGATGACAGCAACCGCACTCGACGAGGCCCAGGCGAGAGAGTTCGCCGGCCGCATGGTAGGCGTCGTCAACGATGCCGCGCTGGCGCTCTCGCTCAGCATCGGCCACCGGACCGGGCTGTTCGACGTGATGGCGGGGTTGGTGCCCTCGACCAGCGACGAGATCGCGTCGGCTGCCGGGCTCAACGAGCGCTATGTGCGCGAGTGGCTCGGCGCCATGGTGACGGGGCGAGTCGTCGAGTACGAAGCCCGCAGCGGCACGTACTTCCTGCCGCCGGAACACGCGGCATCGCTGACGCGCGCCGCGGGGCTCGGCAACCTCGGGGCCATCGCTCAGTTCGTCGCCATGCTCGGCGGCGTCGAGGGCGACGTCGTCCAGTGCTTCCACGAGGGTGGTGGCGTGCCGTACGCGCACTTCCCGACGTTCCACGCGATCACCGCGGAGCTTTCGAAGGAGATGATCGACGCGACCCTGCTCGACCGCGCCCTCCCGCTCGTTCCGGGGCTCGTCGAGCGCCTCTCGGCGGGCATCGACGTCGCCGACATCGGCTGCGGCTCGGGCTACGCCATCAACGTGATGGCACGCGCGTTCCCGGAAAGCCGATTCACCGGCTACGACTTCTCCGAAGAGGCCATCGTCGCCGCGCGCGGTCGAGCGCAGGAGTGGGGCCTCGCGAACGCGTCGTTCGAGGTTCGCGACGTCACGGACCTGTCGATGCCGGCGTCGTTCGACTTCATCACGACGTTCGACGCCGTCCATGACCAAGCGGCGCCCGACCGGGTCCTGCGCGGCATTGCGGACGCGTTGCGTCCGGGGGGCGTGTACCTGTGCGTCGACATCGCGGCATCGAGCAGGCTCGAGGAGAACACGGAGCTCCCGATGGGAGCACTCCTCTACACGATCTCCACGATGCACTGCATGACAGTGTCGCTCGCGCTCGACGGTATGGGTCTCGGAACTGTATGGGGCGTGCAGAAGGCTCTCGAAATGCTCGCCGACGCCGGCTTCGACGATGTCACCGTCGAGCACCTCGAGGGTGACATCCTCAACGTCTACTACATCGCGCGCACGGGCACGTAGGGTCGGCTCACGAGCCCTTCCGCAGAGACACCCGTCACGAGGTCGTTGCCATCGGCTTCTGCCGTGCCTGCCCTATCCGCTGAGCTTCTTAGCCGAGCGCGCCGGTTGTCCTGAGCTTCGCGAGCATGTCGTCGTCGTAGCCGAGTACGCGCCGCAACACGTCGTCGGTGTGCTGTCCCACCTCCGGCGCCATACTCGGCACCGGAAGCTCCTCGCCCTCGACGTGGAGCGGGAAGAGCAGCTCGTCGGCGCTCGTCTGCTCGCGCGTCGTCCACCGGAACCGGTCCTTGAACTGCGGATCGTCGCGCACGGTCCGCGGCGTGTTCGCAGGGGCGATCGTCGTGTTGTGCTCGTCGGCGAACGCGATCCACTCGTCGGTGGTGCGAGTGCGGAAGATGTCGCGCAGGATCGCCTGGAGCTCCTTGTTGCCGCGGGCGTGGTCGGCGATGCGCTTGCCCGGCCACTTCTCGAACAGGTCCATCCGGCCGACGCCCTCACAGAAGTTCTTCCAGAAGGCCTGCTCCGACGCCATGAAGAGGATGTGGCCGTCCGACGACTCGTAGTACTGGTACCGCACGCCTTCCCACATGCCGCCGAGCCCGGGAGCGCGCCGCTCGTAGTCGTCCGACGGGTTGCCCGTGACCTCGGTGTCCGGCCGCTCGTCGTAGCCCTTCCACGTCTCGATGCGGTACCAGTCGAAGTACGCGGCGGAGTCGGACTGCGCGACCTCCATGTTGGCGCCTTCACCCGTCATCTGCGCGCGGACGAGCGCGGCGAGGATGCCGATCGCACCGAACGCGGGCCCGGCGGTGATGCCGATGTTGGCTTGGTCGGGAATACGACAGAAGCCCTCGTCGTCCACGACTGGCTGCAGCGTGCCGGCCCACGCGTCGTACGCGATGCCGTGACTCGGCAGGTCACGGTAGGGGCCCGTCGCGCCGTAGCCCGAGATCGTGCACATCACGATCGCAGGATTGAGCTCGCGCAGGCGCCCATAGCCGAGCCCGCGCTTGTCAAGGAACCCGGGCCGCATCGCTTCGATGACGACGTGCGAGGCGCGCACCAGCTCCTCGAACGCCTGGATCGCTTCGGGAACCTTGAGGTCGAGCACGAGCGACTGCTTGCCGCGATTGAGGTGGAGGTGCATCAGCGAGATGTCGTTCACCATCGGCCACGTCATCTGGCGCACGTAGTCGCCGGACGGCGCCTCCACCTTGATCACTTCGGCGCCGAAGTCGACGAGGTGCGACGTGATCGCCGCGGGACCGAGCAGCGAACACTCGATCACGCGGATCCCTTCGAGCATCGCTGGTTTCCCGTCAGCCATCTGCGTCGCTCCTCTCACCAACTTGCGTCAATACGCCGCGTTATACGCGGTGAACTGACGCAAGTTGCGTAGATCGTGGGTCATCCGGGCCAGACGACGGACTGCATCTCGGTGTACGCGAGCAGCCCGAAGTCGCCGCCGTCGCGGCCGATGCCGCTCATCTTGAACCCGCCGAACGGGGCCTCCATGTTGCGCTGAGCGGTGTTGATCCCGACGTTGCCGGAGCGCAGCTGCCCCGCGATCCGGAAGCCCTTCTCGCTGTCGGTCGTGAACACGTAGTCGTAGAGACCGAAATCGGTGCTGTTCGCGATGTGGACCGCTTCGTCGTCGTCGTCGAACGGCACCACCGCGATCACCGGGCCGAAGATCTCCTCCTGCACCGGCTTCATGCCGACCCGGCACTCCGCCAGCAGCGTGGGCGCGACGTAGAACCCGCGGTCGACGTTGCCGGGCTTGCGTCCGTCGACGACGACGTCGGCGCCCTCGTCGGCGCCCTCGTCCACGTATCCCTCCACCCGGTCGCGTTGCGCGGCCGAGATCAGCGGTCCGACGATGGTGTCGTCCGACAGCGGATCGCCGACGGTCAAGCGGCCCGCCATCGCCGCGAGCCTGTCGACGAGCTCCTGGTAGCGACTGCGGTGCACGACCGCGCGAGTCGGCGCGGTGCAGATCTGACCGCTATGGAACGTCCAGACGCTGCTGATGCCGGTGACGGCCAGGTCGAGGTCGGCGTCGTCGAACACGATCGCGGCGCCCTTCCCGCCCAGCTCGAGCAGCAGGCGCTTCATCGTCGCGCTGCCGGCTCTGTAGATCGCCTGCCCGGCGGCCGTGGACCCCGTGAACGACACCATGTCGATGTCGCGGGTCTCGGTGAGGGCGACCGCCGGTGCGACGTCGGCCGACGTGATGACGTTCACCACGCCCGGCGGGAAGCCGACGTCTCGCATGATCTCACCGAGCACGAGGATCGCGAGCGGGTCCTGCGGTGCGGGCTTCACGACCACCGTGCAGCCGACTGCGAGCGCCGGTGCGATCTTGCCCGCGATGTTGGTGAGCGGGAAGTTGTACGGCGAGATACAGGCGACCGCGCCCGCAGGCTGCCGGTTCACGTACGCGCCCATCAGCGCACCCGGTGCGAGTGGTGTCGACGCCACTGGCGACGGCGGCAACGCGATCCCGAGGTCCTTGCCGGCGTCGCGCGCATAGCGCTCGAAGCGCTCGATGGCCACTGGCACCTGCATGCGAGACCCGACGGTCGCGGTGGCGCCGGTCTCCGCGATGATCAGCGGCACGAGGTCGGCCTGGAACTTGAGCAACTGGTCGGTGACCGCGCGCAAGAGCGCGGCACGCTCGGTGACGGGCGTGGCCGCCCACGCGGGAAAGGCCTCCTGCGCGGCGCGCGCAGCGTCGAGAGCCTGATCGACGGACGCTTCCGGCGCGAGCCCTACGGTCTCCTCGGTGGCAGGGTTGACGATCGGCGCGGTGCCGTTCGCGCCCTCGACCAGCTCGCCGCCGATCAGCAACTTCCACACGTGATCGGACCAGTCGGCCATCACGGTCTCCCTGCGGGTTTCGAGAGCGGTTTCGGGGTGCCAAGGCTACAGTTCTTTGGCCTCGTCAATTCCGGACGCGGGAGTCACGCAGATGCTCGACGAAGTCATCAGAGGCGGCACTGTCGTCGACGGGACGGGCACGCCCGGCACGGTCGCCGACGTCGGGATTCGCGACGGACGGATCGTCGCGATCGGCACGATCGACGAGGAAGGCGCGCGCGAGATCGACGCGACCGGGCTCGTCGTCGCCCCCGGTTTCGTCGATCCCCACACGCACTACGACGCGCAGCTCATGTGGGATCCCACCGCGAGCCCTTCGAGCGTCCACGGGGTGACGACGGTGATCGGTGGGAACTGTGGCTTCACGCTCGCGCCGCTGCGCGAGGGTGACGCGGACTATCTCCGCCGCATGATGGCGAGAGTCGAGGGCATGCCGCTGCCTGCGCTCGAGCACGGCACCGACTGGGAGTGGGAGACGTTCGGGGACTTCCTCGACCGTTTCGAGGGCAGCATCGCGGTGAACGCGGGCTTCCTGGCCGGACACTGCGCCGTCCGCCGCTACGTGATGGGCCCCGACGCGATCGGGGGCAAAGCCACCCCGGAGCAGATCGCCGACATGCAGGCCGAGCTCGGTCGCGCGCTGGAGGCCGGCGCGCTCGGGTTCTCGTTCACCCAGGCGTCCTCCCACAGCGACGGTGACGGTCACCCGGTCGCCAGCCGGTGGTCCACGCCCGAGGAGCTCGTGGCGATGTGCGAGGAGACCGGCGCCCACCCGGGCACCACTCTCGAAGGGATCGTGCAGGGCTGCCTCGACCAGTTCTCCGACGAGGAGATCGAGCTGTTGTCGGAGCTCAGCGCAGCCGCCGACCGACCCCTCAACTGGAACGTGCTCACGATCGATTCACGCGAACCCGACCGGGTGCCGCACCAGCTCGGTGCCGGTGACCGCGCCGCCGAGGTCGGTGGGCGTCTGGTGGCGCTGACGATGCCCGTCAGCGTGCCGATGAACATGAGCTTCCTCAATTTCTGCGCGATCTGGCTCTTGCCCGGTTGGCAGGACGTGATGGGCACTCCGGTTCCGGAGCGGATCAAGCACCTCTCCGATCCCGACACGCGGGTGTGGCTGCTCGAACGGTCGCTCTCGCAGGAGGCGGGCGTCTTCCGGCGCCTCGCCGACTGGGGCGACTACCGCCTCGGCGACGTCTACTCGCCCGGGAACGAGCTGCTGCGCGGGCGCGTGGTGAAGGACATCGCCGCCGAGCGAGGCAAGTCGAACTTCGGCACCCTGCTCGACATCGTGATCACCGACGAGCTGCGAACGGTGCTGTGGCCGGTCCCGAAGGACGACGATGTCGCGTCGTGGGAGATGCGCCGAGAGGTGTGGAACGACCCGCGCGCGATGCTCGGCGGCTCCGATGCCGGTGCGCACCTCGACCGTATGTGTGGCGCGCCCTACACCACGCGCTTCCTCGCAGACTGCCTGCGCGGACGTCGGCTCGTCTCGCTCGAGCGCGCGGTGCAGCTCATCACGAGCGCGCCCGCGGCGCTCTTCGGGTTGCGCGACCGCGGTCGCCTGCGCGAGGGCGCGCTCGCCGACGTCGTCGTGTTCGACCCGACCTCGGTCGACGCCGGCGAGGCGACGCTCGTCCGCGACCTCCCCGGCGACTCGGCACGCCTCACGGCGTCATCGCGGGGCATCGTCCGTGTGCTGGTGAACGGCGTCCCGATCGTCGAGGACGGCAAGCCAACGGGCGCCACACCCGGAACCGTCCTGCGCTCCGGGCGCGACACCGTGACCGTCTCCGCGAGATCTGGCATCGCACGGTAGATGCCGGTCTTCGGCGATCACGTCAAGGCACGCGCCGACGACACCAACCTCGCGCTCCTGTTCGAGGACGACCGTTGGACCTACGCCGAGTGGGTCCAGGCGTGCAGTGCACGTGCCGCGCTCTTCGATGCGATGCGGATCGACGGCGCGCCGCACATCGGGTTGCTCCTCGACAACGTCCCCGACTTCACGATGTGGGCCGGCGCGGCGTCGATGTGCGGGGCGACGATCGTCGGCGTCAACCCGACCCGGCGCGGCGATGGACTCGAGCGCGACGTCCGGCACACCGAGTGCCAGCTCATCGTTACCGAGCGATGCCATCTTGCCCTGCTCGAAGGCCTTGACCTCGGCGGGGCGCACGAACGAATGCTGGTTGTCGACGAGCCTGACTACGACGACGCGCTCGCGCCCTACAAGGACGCGCCCATCCCGTCCGCAGCCGTGCAACCCTCCGACCAGATCTTCCTGCTGTTCACGTCGGGTACCACGGGCGCGCCGAAAGCCGTGGTCTGCTCGCAGGAGCGCCTCGAGCGGATCGCGACGACGATGGCCGCCAACATGAAGCTCGGGCCCGACGACATCACGTACGCGGCGATGCCGTTGTTCCACTCGAACGCGCTCTTCACCGCATGGGCACCCACCATTGCCGCGGGCGCGACGCTCGCGCTGCGCCGACGCTTCTCGGCGTCGGCGTTCCTTCCTGATGTCCGCAAGTACGGTGCGACGTACTTCAACTACGTCGGGAAGCCGCTCGCATACATCCTCGCCACGCCCGAGCAACCCGACGATGCCGACAATCCCCTCCAGCGGGGGTTCGGCAACGAAGGCAACGAAGCGGATGTCCGTCGATTCGCCGAGCGATTCGATTGTCCGCTCACCGACGGGTACGGACAGACCGAGACGGGGGCGACGATCTCGCGCGTGCCCGGAACGCCCGTCGGCTCGCTCGGCAAGGGCACCGACGCGGTGAAGGTGCTCAACCCGGAGAGCGGCGAAGAGTGTCCACCGGCGCGCTTCGACGCCGACGGCAAGCTCCTGAACGCCGAGGAAGCCACAGGCGAGATCGTCAACCTGCAGGCGCAGGGCTTCGAGGGCTACTGGAAGAACGACGAGGCGATGCGAGAGCGTTACCGCGACGGCGCGTACTGGACCGGCGACCTCGCGTACCGCGATGAGGACGGCTTCTTCTACTTCGCCGGACGCACTGCCGACTGGCTCCGTGTCGACGGCGAGAACTTTGCTGCTGCACCGGTCGAGCGCATCCTGCTGCGGTGGGAGCCGGTCGTGCTGCCTGCCGTCTACGGCGTGCCCGACGTCGAGCTCGGCGACCGGGTCATGGCCGCGCTCCAACTCGCACCGGGCGCGGAGTTCGATCCCGTTGCGTTCGCGTCGTTCCTCGCGGCCCAGCACGATCTCGGCACGAAGTGGGCGCCGACGTTCCTCCGGATCGTGGAACAGCTGCCCGTCACCGAGACGAACAAGGTCCTGAAGCGCCAGCTGGTGCGCGAGCGGTGGGACGTGGACGATCCCATGTGGTGGCGTCCGACGCGCGACCTGACGTACGTTCCGTTCACTCCGGCGGACGCCGATGCGCTGCGGGAGCAGTTCGCGGCTGCGCGCCGCGCGCACGTACTGGATTGATTCGGGGTTGGAGGCTGACGTGAGCTACTCGGTGATCCTCGTGGACGATCCCGCACCCATGGTGCGGCGCATCACGCTGAACCGCCCGGAGAAGCGCAACGCGCTCAACACGCCGTTGCGCCGTGAGATCATCCTGGCGCTACGCGAGGCCGACAAAGATCCCGACGTGCGCGTCTCGATCATCCGCGGCGCCGGCAAGTGCTTCTCCGCGGGTTACGACCTGGGTGGCGACCCACCGGACGCCGGCGAGCCCGCCGACTGGTTCACCGCGGGTGAAGGGCAGTTCCAGCGTCAGGTCACCGGTTACTGGACGAGTATCTGGGACCTTGCCAAGCCGGTGATCGCGCAAGTGCACAGCTATTGCCTTGCGGGTGGCAGCGAGCTCGCCACCGGATGTGACGTCGTCTACGTGGCCGAGGACGCCCAGATCGGCTACCCCGCGGTCCGCTTCGGCACGCCCGACATGCAGTACCACGCGTGGATGTGCGGCATGCGCAGGGGCATGGAGCTCATGCTCACCGGCGACCCGATGACCGGCATCGAGGCCGTCGAGTGCGGGTTCGCGACCCGCGCGTTCCCCGCCGATCAGCTCGAGGAGCGCACGCTCGAGATGGCGTCGCGCATCGCCCAGATCCCATCCGACATCGCGCAGATCAACAAGCGCACCGTGCACCAGGCGATGGAGATCATGGGGTTCCGCGACTCGATCAAGGCCGGCATCCCGCTGTGTACGCAGGCGGTGCGCACCGCCACGTTCCAGGCGTTCATGGCCGACCGCGCCGAAGGGCTCACGAGTGCACTCCAGAAGCGCGACGAACGCTTCGGCGACTACCGCACCACGGAAGAGCGCGCCGGGTAGTGCAAGGCGCGCGCGGCCGTGATGATGCGGCCATTGTGGTGGGACCGACCAATGCGCGATGCGGTACCGAGCAGACCGTCAGGGTCGGACGCGCGCGATCACGTCGTCGGAGTAGTGCCGGAGGTTGTCGATCTTCTCGGCCAGCGTCTCGGGATCTTGCTCGGCGCCATACGGGTTGAAGCGTCCGAAACCACCTGACGTGTGGGTGACGCCGAGGTCCTCGAGCCGCTTGATGCCGTCGGCGCTGAACGAGTCGACCGTGGTCGCGTAGATGTCGAACGGCTGGCGTTCGCGTCCGAACTCGCGGCGCAGTTCGTGCAGGCGCGTCACCCATCGCGTGACGTCTTCGATCGACCCGCCGGCGGCCATCCAGCCGTCGCAGGAGCGGGCCGCGCGCCGGAGGTTGGCGTCCGAGTGTCCTCCGATCATGATCGGCAAGCGATGCTCGGGGACGGGATTCAGCCTGATCGCCGGGAAGTCGTAGAACTCTCCGTGGTACCCGAAGTAGTCACCTGCGGACAGGCCGCGCACGATCTCGATGCACTCGTCGAACCGCTTGCCGC
The DNA here is from genome assembly GCA_046727575.1 of Actinomycetota bacterium. Classification (GTDB taxonomy): domain Bacteria; phylum Actinomycetota; class Acidimicrobiia; order IMCC26256; family DASPTH01; genus DASPTH01. Next base: position 6,921 of record JBKPCV010000233.1, on the reverse strand, counting down.
GTCGTTCCCACGAGAGGCCGACGATCTCGTAGTCGTCGGGCCATGGGCTCGAACCCACGCCGAGCACGAATCGGTTGCCGGTGACGACGGCTACGGACGTTGCCTCCTTCGCGAGCACGACCGGGTGTCGCATCGGCATCTTGAGAACGAACGTGTGGAACTCGATGCGCTCGGTGACCGCACCCATCGCGCCGATCGCGGTCATCGGCTCGATGAACGGCTTGTTCTCGAGGAACTCGCGCGTCCCGTCCTCGTTGTACGGGTACGACGACTGCGACTGCTGCGGGTACGCGATGCTGTCGGGCACCGCGATGCTGTCGAAGCCGAGGTCCTCGGCCGCCTGCGCCAGCGGCACGTAGAAGGACGGGTCGATCATCGCGACGGTGGTCGTGAACTTCATGCGGGGCTCGACGCCATCGAACTCGCCACGACCTCCGCCCAGCGTTCGGAGTTGCCGAAATGGGTCTCGAGCACAGACGCGCGTTTCCAGTAGCGCTGCACGTCGAGCTCCCACGTGTAACCGATGCCGCCGTGCACCTGGATGCAGGCCTTGGCGTTGGCACGGGCCGCTTCGCCCGCCACCACCTTCGCGGCCGCGGCGGCGCGATCGGGATCGTCGTCGCTCCTTCCGTCGAGCGCGCAGGCCGCGGCATACACGGCAGCGCGGGCCACCTCCGCGCGGACCAGCATGTCGGCGATCATGTGCTTGACGGCCTGGAACGAGCCGATCGGCCGGTCGAACTGCTCGCGCTCCTTGGCGTACTGGTTCGCGAGCTCGACGGTGCGCGCCGCGATACCGAGCTGGAGCGCGGCGGTGAGCACCAGACCGTCACGGCGGAGGTCGGCAGCAAGGTCGGCACCACCGAGCTCTTCGCCCGCAGGCAGCGGGCTGGGGATCCAGCGCACGGGCGTGAGCGCGTCGAGCGGGCGCGCTGCGTCGACACCCGGAAGCTGACGAGGGTCGACCGCCCGCACGCCGGCGGCATCGACGACGACCAGGACGTCGAGGTCGTCGGGGTACTCGACAACGACGGGCGCGGCGACTTCGACCAGGCCGACGATCGCCTCGCCCATCGCCGCTCGCGGCAGCATGCGCGCCGCGAGCTCGGTGGCGACGAGTGGGCCGGGCACGAGCGCCCGTCCGAGCTCCTCGAACACGAGCACGGCCTCCGACGCGCCGAGACCGAGTCCCCCATCGCTCTCGGGCACACGCAGGCCGAACACCCCCGTGTCACCGAGCTCGCGCCATCGGCCACGATCGAGGCGAGCACCGGCGTCCTCGATCGCGCGCACGACGTCGTGGGGGAACCGGCCGTCGCAGAACGCGCGGATGCCTGCCTGCAGCGCGACCTGGTCTTCGGTCAGCTCGAAGTCCATCGCGTCATCGTTCCCGCGGGAGGCCGAGCACGCGCTCACCGACGATGTTGCGCTGCACCTGCGACGTGCCCGCCGCGATGCTCATGCGGATCGCCCACATGAGCGCCTGGACGTGACGTCCGCTCGGTAGCTCGCCGATGTCGTCCAGCGACAGCGACGCGCGGTCGAGGAGGTGCATCGCGATCTCCCCAAGGCGGTAGCGCAGCTCGGTGAACGCGAGCTTGAACACGCTGCCGCCGACACCCACCACGCCCGTGCGTTGAGCCTGGGAGATGTTGCGCTTCGTCAGCGCCCAGAGCGCGTCGAGCTCCGCTGCGACGTACCCGAGATCGCGCCGTACGCTCGCATCGTCCCAGCGGCTCACGCCGTTGCTCGTGAGCTGTTGCGCGAGGTCGATCAGGTCATGCAGCAGCTCCTGGGTCTGCATGACGTCAGAGACGAACGCGGTGCCGCGCTCGAAACTGAGGGTGACGTTGGCGACGCGCCAGCCGTCGTTCTCCTCGCCCACCCGGTTCGTCACCGGCACGCGCACGTCGTCGAGGAAGACCTCACAGAACTCGCTCGCGCCCTCCATCGCGCGCAACGGCCGTACGTCGATGCCCGGCCGGTCCATCGGCACGATCAGCCAGGTGATTCCCGCGTGCTTCTTCACGTCGGGGTTCGTGCGAACCAGCATCTCGCAGTAGTCGGCAACCTGCCCGAAGCTCGTCCAGATCTTCTGGCCGTTGATCACGTACTCGTTGCCGTCACGCACGGCGCGCGTGCGCAGGCTCGCGAGGTCGGATCCCGCGTTCGGCTCGGAGAAGCCCTGGCACCACACCTGGTCGCCACGGAGCATCGCAGGGAGGTGAAACGCCTTCTGTTCGGGCGACCCCTCGGCGATGAGCGTCGGCCCGGCGTGCAGCTGGGCGACGAAGTTGCAGCCCACGTATGGCGCCCGTGCCCGCTCAGTCTCCTCGATGTAGATGAGGTGCTCCGTGGGGGTCGCGCCGCGGCCGCCGTACTCCTTCGGCCAGTTGATGCCCGCGTAGCCCGCGTCGAACAGCATGCGCTGCCAACCGGTGTCGTACGCGCGGCGAGCCTCCCAGTCGTTCGGATCGGGCTCCGGCGGTAACGACGCCACCGCGTCGTCGAGCCACTTCCGCAGCTCGGCGCGGAAGGCCTGCTCCTCTTCGGTGTACCGGAGGTCCATCGAGCCGGAGCGTACCGCCCCTCCCCGAACTTGCGTCAGTTGACCGCGTTATACGCGCTCTATTGACGCAAGTTCTCGTTGGGTGGTCACGCGATCGTGAGCACGCCGCGCGCGATGGTGCCGCTCTCCATGGCGTGGATCGCCTCCTCGAACTCCGCCATCGGATACATGACCGAGACCAGCTCGTCGAGGAGGATCTCGCCGCGGCGGTAGAGGTCGATGATGAGCGGGATGTCGCGTTGTGGCGAGATGGTGCCGGCGCGGCAGCCGATGATGCCCCGGTCGACCTGTGTGAGCCGCTGGTACAGGCCGTGGAACTCCGTGGTCATCCCGGAGACGCCGATCACCACGCACGTGCCACCCCAGTCGAGGGCCTCGAGCGCGTTGCTGGTGACGGCGGGAAGTGCGACGCAGTCGAACGTCCAGTCGACGCCGCCCGCATTGAACGGCCCGCGCGGGCTGTCCGCGCTGAAGGGCTCGAACGCGACGATCGCGTCGACGATGTCGTCGCGCGAACCGTCGAGGAAGTCAGTTGCACCGAATTGCTTGGCGAGCGCGGCCTTGTCGCTCGCAACGTCCACCGCGATGATGCGGCGGGCGCCCTTGACCTTAAGGGCTTGGATCACGTTGAGGCCGACGCCGCCCACGCCGAACACGGCGGCCGTCTGTCCGAGCTCGACATTTGCGCGGTTCAGCACCGCGCCCATGCCGGTCACGACACCGCACCCGACGAGCGCGGCGGAGGTGAGCGGCACGTCGTCGGGGATCGGGACGACCTGTACGTCGCGCACGAGCGTGCGGTCGGCGAAGACCGAAGCGGCGGCGAAGTTGCTGACGCCCTTGCCCTCCAGCGAGAAGATCTCGCTCGCGTTGCCGAGCGTCTGCCGGCACGAGGTGGGGCGGCCGTTGTTGCACTGGTCGCAGAACCCGCACGCGGCAAGCGTTGCGATGATCACGTGGTCGCCCGGCTTGACGTGCGTGACCGCGTCGCCGACCTCCGTGACGATCCCGGCACCTTCGTGCCCACATACTGCGGGCACCGGCCAGGGATAGAGACCCGACATGAACGACAGGTCGCTGTGACACATACCCGCGGCCACGACGTCGACCACGACCTCGCGCGGCCCGGGAGCACGCAGCTCCAAACCCTCGACGAGCGTCGTCGACTCGCCGTTGTAGACGATGCCTCGCATGCTGCCTCTCTTCGCGTATTGCCGGCGGAGCGCGCGGCATCGTAGCAGCGGCCCCTGAGCGCTCCTCTGGGACGAGCGCCCCGGCGCGCACGCCTCCGATTCACTGGCGCGTTGACCGCGCATATTCACGTCGTCGCGCCACTGAATCGCGGTGTGCGTTCTCCGTCAGCCCGTAGCCGTCGCGCATAGAGTCCGAACGTGCTCAAACGGCGCTCGAGCAGGCGAGGTCCCGACGGTGAAGCCCCGGCCGGCGCCGCGGAGATCAACTACGTGGAAATGACCTTCGCGCGTGTCCCGATCTTCAAGGCGTGCTCGCGTGACGAGCTGCTGCGGGTGGCGCGCGTCACGCGCGTCCGCGAGTACCCCGCCAGCGACGTCATCATCAACGAAGGCGACAAGGGCCGCGACTTCTTCGTCATCCTCGAGGGCTCAGCCCGCGTGACCCGCGGCGACCAGGAGGTCGCCAAGCTCGAGCGCGGTGATTTCTTCGGTGAGCTCGCGCTCTTCGACCCCGCGCCCCGCAACGCGACCGTCACCGCCGTCGACAAGGTGCGGCTCGCCGTCCTGACGCAGCACGAGTTCCACGACGTGCTGAAGGAGGAGACCATCCGCGACCATGTGCTGGCCGGGATGGCCCGCCGGCTCCACGAGCTCGACAGCCGCGCGTGACGACACGGGTCAGAACCCGGGCGGAGCCTGGTAGCCGCCGATCACCGGTGAGATGAGCTGCGCGGCGCGAATCGCTCGCCGTTCGTGGTACCAGGGCGCGACCACCTGCATGCCGACCGGCAGCCCGGCCGACGTGAGGCCGATCGGCACTGCGACCGAGGGCAGCCCGAGCACACCGATGAACCCGAGCCACGAGAGGAGCTCGATGTGCCCCCGCGACACGCCGTCGACCTCCACAGTGCGATCCATGATCGTGCCCTCGTGGTCGTGGTGAATGGCCGGCGTGGCCATCGCGGGACACAGCAGGAGGTCGTGGTGCTCGAACCAGTCGTGCCACACGCGCCGGAGCTCGTGCCGTTGGACATCGGACCGCAGCCACGTGAGGTGGGAAGGACCGACGTCGGCGTCACTGCCCTCGGCGAGGGTCGGCGCCATCGCGCCGCCGATCAACGTGGCGAAGACACCCATCTGCTCGGCGAAGTCGACGTTCGGATGGCTCTGATGGACGCGCATCCCCGCGTCGGCGAGCCGGTCGACCGTCGCACCGAGCATCGTCCGGTACTCGGTTTCGACGAACGCGGCGTCGTCATCGAACCACACGCCGACGTTCAAGTCCGACAGCGAATGCTCTTCGGCGAGCGGTAGCTCGAGCCGCCACGCGACCGCGCGGTCGGGATCGGGGCCCGCGAGCGGCGTGAGCAGCAGGTCGAGGTCGTCGGCCGACCGGGCGATCGGGCCGAACACGTTGATGTCGACGTCGGTGGTGCCGCCCTTGGTGTGGTCGAGGTAGCCGCGCTGCGGGATCACGCCCCAGGTGGGCTTGAGTCCGTAGACGCCGCAGCAGTGCGACGGGATGCGCACCGAGCCGCCGATGTCGGTGCCGAGGTCGAAGCTCGTGAAGCCGGCGGCGACCGCGGCCGCGGCGCCACCCGACGAGCCGCCCGTGATGTGCTCCAACGACCACGGGTTGCTGCTCGTGCCGAAGAGCTCGTTGTGGGTCTGGATGTCGCTCGACCACTTCGGCAGGTTGGTCTTGCCGAACACGATCGCGCCGGCCGCCTTGAGTCGCGCGACCGCAGGCGCATCCTGCTCTGGCACGTGGTCGGCGAGCTCCTTGGCGCCGCCAGTCGAGCGGATCCCCTCCGTCTCGATCGCATCCTTGATCGTGCACGGGAGACCGTGCAGCGGTCCGACGTTGGCGCCGAGGGTGATGAGCTCGTCTGCGGCGGTCGCAGCCTCACGTGCTCGCTCGGCGTCGAGCGTCACGACCGCGTTCACGTCGCGGTCGAGGCGTTCGATCCGGTCGAGATAGCAGTCGAGGAGCTCGCGACTCGAGAGCTTTCCGGCCTTGATGGCCGCCGCTTGCTTGACGGCGGGCCACGTCGCGACGCCTTCGTCCACCTCGTGCTCCTCTCAAGACCTGCACCAACTGCCCGGGTCGACTCCGCTGCGCCGTCCCGCTCGTCCGAGCAACGGCTTCGCTTCGTCTCCTAGGCTGACAGTGTGTCAGAAGTGCAGTCGGCGAAGCCCGTGGTGGACGGTTGGTTCACTGTCGACGACGAGCCCCGCTTGATCGGTTCCAGGTGTCCACTCTGCGGCACGATCGTCTTCCCGCCGCGAGACGGCGCGTGCCCGAACCCAGCGTGTGACTCCACCGAGCTCACGCGTGTGCCGCTGTCACGCCGCGGACGTGTGTGGTCGTACACCGAGAACCACTACCCGCCGCCGTCGCCCTACGTCGCGGCCGACCCGTTCGAGCCGTACGCGCTCGCCGCGGTCGAACTGCCCGACGAGGGCCTCGTCGTGCTCGGTCAGGTGAGCAAGGGCGTACGGGCGGCCGATCTTCGCGTCGGAATGGAGATGCAGGTTGCGATCGAGGTGCTGTCGCACGACGACGACCACGACTCACTCGTCTACGTCTGGGAGCCGGTAGCAGCTACGGAGAGCGGGGAAGCATGAGCGGAGCGACCGCGAGCCGGGTATCCCGGCGAGCAGCGAAGCGGGGCCCGAGCGGCCCGGTGCGAAGCACCGAGAGCGGGGAAGCATGAGCGACGACCGCGAGATAGCAGTCCTCGGCGTCGGGATGCATCCCTGGGGCAAGTGGGGGATCGACTTCACCGAGTACGGGATGGTCGCCGCCCGCCGCGCCCTCGCGGACGCTGGTCTGGAATGGCGCGACATCGAGTACGTGGCCGGCGCCGACACCATTCGCAACGGTTACCCCGGCTTCATCGCCGGTGCGACCTTCGCACAGAAGCTCGGATGGACGGGCGTACGCGTCTCGTCGAGCTACGCGGCGTGTGCGTCCGGTGCGCAGGCGCTGCACAACGCCCGCGCGCAGATCCTCGCTGGGTTCTGCGACGTGGCGCTCGTCGTGGGCGCGGACACCACGCCGAAGGGCTTTTTCGCGCCCGTCGGTGGCGAGCGCACCAACGACCCCGACTGGCTGCGCTTCCGTCTGCTCGGCGCCACGAACCCCACCTACTTCGC
>JBKPCV010000232.1:0-26614 GCA_046727575.1 Actinomycetota bacterium | reverse complement strand
GGTTCTGGGACTACACGACCAAGGACTACTACGACGGCCCAGCGCTGGCCGCCCCAACACATCACCCGTCCAACCAGCCCGTACCGGGTCCAGAAGGCCGTGTCCCTCGAGACTGGCAACGGTACCTTCATTGATACGTCGACGCATGGGATGACGGTCCCTCACGTGGCATCGCGGGCGAGCGCGACCGTGTCATGAAGTGATGCGCTCATGGGCGTTCGATGCGCGTGCGGTCGCCAGGCGTTCGGCCTCGGTAATCGCCCACGCCGCGTTCACGAGCCCGATGTGGCTGAACGCCCGAGGAAAGTTGCCGAGAAGGTCCCCACTGCGCGCGTCGACCTCTTCGGACAGGAGTCCGACATCGTTCGTGTACGCGGCGGCGATCTCGAAGACTCCCCGAGCGGCGTCGAGCTCGCCGGCGAGCGCCTGCGCGTGGGCGAGCAGGAACGTGGAGAAGACGAACGTCCCTTCGGCGCCCTCGAGGCCGTCATTCCCGCGATATTCGGTAGATCAACCCACGCTGGTCGGTGAGGTGTGCCGCGGTCGCGTCGATCGTCGCCCGCATTCGTGGGCTCTCGGCCGGGATGGAGCCGACGACGGGCATCATGAGGTTGGATGCGTCCAGCTCGCCACTGCCGAACGACTGCGTGAACGCGCCGACGTCCTCGTTCCAGCCGAGGGTCATGATCGCGTCGGAGATCTCCTCGCGGGTCGCCTTCCATCGCTCGACGCGGTCGAGGGCGTCCAAGCGGTCGGCGAGGGCGATCGCACGATCGAGCGCGACCCAGCACATCAACTTCGAGTAGACGAAGTGGCGGGGTTCGCCGCGCGTCTCCCAGATGCCGTGGTCCGCCTCCGCCACTGCGTGGCTGCCGTGTCGGCCAGGTCGGCGAGGAACCTCCGGGTCGTCGGGCCGAGCCGGTCGAGCCAGGTGGCCCACGACGCGCTCGGTGAGGTCGCGCGCGCCGCCGATGCCGAACATGATCTGGAGCTCGGCGCCCCGATCCATCTGTGAGGTCGCGACGGGCAGCTGCGCGGCGCGTATGACATGTTCGCCCCGATGAGCGCGGACGGCTTCGCCGACCGAGCGCGACGCGAGCTGCTGGGGCTACAGGCGAGAGGGTGCGCAAGCGCCGCGAGGACACGCGCGATGAGCTCACGCCTCAGGAGGAGCACATCGCGAGACTTGCCCGCGACGGGCGAACAAACCCAGAAATCGGCGCGGAGTTGTACATCAGCGCCCGCACCGTCGAATGGCACCCACGGAAGGTGTTCACCAAGCTCGGGATCACATCGCGCAAGGGCCTCAACGACGCTCTGCCGGCCCGAGATCGGGACGCCGCGTCCGCGTAGGGACCCGGGCATCCGACCAGGGCATTCACTGGCGCGACGCCCGGCCCGCAGCGCAGGCTTGCTCTCCTACAGCGGCGTAGGGCAGACCAAGGCACCGACCGCCCGACTGGAGCCGCGCTTCAGCCTGCGCAATCTTCGAGACCACGAAGGGAGAACCTCATGGAATTCCTCGTCGAGTTCGACGTCAACGTTCCGGACGGAGCGCCCGAGTCCGAGGTCCGCGACCGCAAGAACGCCGAGGCATCTGCGGCAGCCAAGCTGGCGGACGAAGGGCATCTAGTCCGGGTCTGGAAGTCGGGCGTCGCACCGGGCGAGCCCAAGATCGTCGGCCTGTACAGCGCCGACACCGAAGCCCAGCTCGACGGTCTGCTCGGTGCTCTGCCGCTCTTCGAATGGATGCACGTCACTGTCACGCCGCTCGAAGCCCATCCCAACGACCCGGCGGCACGAGAGCCAGCCATGAGCAATCAGCTTCCTGACCCGCGCCTCACCCCCGTGTACCGCCTGGAGGCCACCCTCGCCCAACCATTCGATCTCGGCGACACCGCCCAAGGCCACCGGCGAATCGTGGCCCTGACCGGCGGGACCTTCACCGGACCCGAGCTCAACGGGAAGCTGCTGCCCGGCGCCAGCGCCGACTGGCAGATCGTCCTGGCGGACGGCACCGCACTCGGCGACATCCGCTACACGCTGCAGACCAACGGCGGCGATCTGCTCTACGTCCAATCACGAAGTGTTCGACACGGCCCTGCCGAGGTACTCGCACGTCTCGGGCGCGGCGAAGAGGTCGATGCCAGCCAGTACACCTTCCGCACCGCAACGCAGATCGAGACCGCCGCCCCCGATCTCGACTGGCTGAACAAGGGCGTCTTCATCAGCGTCGCGGCCCGCCAGGCCGGAGGCGTGATCTACGAGACCTACCTCGTCGCATGAGCCCGGCACTCGAGGCAAAGAAGGTCGCGATCATCACCGGCGCCTCGGGCGGCATCGGCGCCGGCCTGGCTACCGCGTTCCGCGATACCGGCTACGCGGTCGTGGGCACGTCGCTCTCGATGCCCATCTCCGACGACCCCGACCTCTTCACCGTGCAAGGTGACATCACACGAGCCGAGACGGCTCAGCGCGTCGTGGAGAAGGCGCTCGATCGGTTCGGGCGGATCGACAGCCTGATCAACATGGCCGGGATCTTCATCGCTAAGCCCTTCACGGAATACACAGCTGACGACTATTCCGCGATCACCGCCGTGAACCTGGCCGGGTTCTTCCACATCACCCAGCGCGTGATCGGGCACATGGTCGCCCAGGGCAGCGGCCACGTCGTCAACATCACCACGAGCCTGGTCGACCACGCCGACAGCAAGAGACCCTCCGCGCTCACATCCCTCACCAAGGGCGGACTGGCGGCCGTGAGGCGCTCGCTGGCGATCGAATACGCATCACGCGGGTGCGGGTCAACGCGGTCGCCCCCGGGGTCATCAAGACCGCATTGCACGATCCTGCATCCTACGAGGGCCTAGCCGCCCTTCACCCCATTGGCCGGGTGGGCGAGATCAGCGACATCGTCGATGGCATCCTGTATCTCGAACGGGCCACGTTCGTCACCGGCGAGATCCTGCACATCGACGGGGGTCAAGCTGCCGGACACTGACGCGTCAACTCAGTTCTGGTGCGCCGATGAATACAGACGCTGGTTGACGTCTGTTCGTCTGAAAGATTCGAAGGGAGTCCTGCTTCATGTCACCGCGAAAGGGCGTCGTAACCCGCTACATCGAAGGGTTCCGCCGAACGGACCACGACGAGATCCTTGGCTGCCTGCACGACGAGATCGTGTGGGTCCTCCACGGATACAAGACGTTGCGGGGCAAGGCGGCTTTCGACGATGAGATCGAGAACGAGACCGCCGTCGGACCTCCCGTCCTCGAGCTGGATCGGCTGATCGAGGAAGGCGACGTTGTCGTCGCGGTCGGGCACGGTCAGATGACGCTGAACGAAGTAGGCGACGTCCGCTTCGTCTTCATCGAGGTCTTCGCGTTCGACGCCGATCTGATCAAGCGCATCGAGACGTTCCATATCAACATCGCGGAGACGCCGGACACGATCTTCTCCGCGCCGAATACGCCGGCGAGCTAGCTCTCGGCCGCGCACAACGTCGTGGCGACTACGACGCTGGTCGCGTCGCTGAGCCGCGCGCCGCCGTCGTCATACTCGGCTGAGCAAGCTCGCCAAGGATCCTGACGAACCCGGGGTCGCGCAGCTCGTCGTCGAGCACCCATCTCTTTGATCGGTGTACGAGAACCATCGGGCAAACTGGCGCCGTGTTGTTGGCGGAGGTCGTCGCGACGTCGGGCACCGTTGCATCGACGCGGGCGCGCTCGACCAAGATCGCGGCGCTCGCCGAGTTGCTCGGCCGGCTCGCACCCGACGAGATCGAGGCGGCTGTCGGGTTCCTCACCGGTGAGCCGCGCCAGGGCCGCGTCGGCGTGGGCTGGGCCACGGTGTTCCGGCTCGACGTGACGCCGGCGGCGGTGCCGACGCTGGCGATCGCCGAGATGGATGGCGCCCTCGACCAGATTCTGGTGACGACGGGTAGCGGGTCGGCCGCCGGCCGGCAGGCGATCTTGCGCGAGCTGCTCGGTCGGGCCACGCCGGCGGAAGCGGATTTCGTTCGGCGCCTGCTCGTTGGCGAGCTGCGCCAAGGCGCGCTGGCTGGCCTCATGGGCGATGCCGTCGCCCGCGCCGCGTCAGTGCCCGCCGCGCTCGTACGCCGGGCTGCGATGCTGTCGGGCGACCTTGGCCGTACTGCCCAGGTCGCGCTCACCGGAGGAGCCGCCGCACTGCGCGGGGTCGGGCTCGAGGTGGGGCGCGGTGTCCTCCCGATGCTCGCGGCTGGCGCGCCGGACGTTGGTACGGCGCTCGCCGACGTCGGTCCGGCGTCGGTCGAATGGAAGCTCGACGGCGCGCGCATCCAGGTGCACCGCCTCGACGACGACGTGCGGGTCTACACGCGCAACCTCAACGACGTCACCGGCCGGCTACCCGGCGTCGTCGAGTGGGCGCGCGGGCTGCCGGTGCGCGGAGTCGTGCTCGACGGCGAGGCGATCGGCGTTGACGACGAGGCGCGGCCGCACGCCTTCCAGGACACGATGAGCTCGTTTGGACGCGACCGCCACGCCGTCAGGGGCGCCGCCGGCGCGCTCGACGCGTTCTTCTTCGATGTTTTGCATCTCGACGGTGACGACGTCATCGATCGGCCGCTCGGAGATCGACTCGAGATCGTGCACGCGCTCGCGGGCGAGCGGCGCATCCCCGGCCTCGTGACAGCATCACCTGATGAGGCCGCAGCGTTCCTCGACGGCGCGCTCGCGTCCGGGCACGAGGGTGTCATCGTGAAAGCACTCGACTCCACCTACGACGCCGGTCGCCGCGGTGGCGCGTGGCGCAAGGTGAAGCCGGTGCGGACGCTGGATCTCGTCGTGCTCGCGGCCGAATGGGGGCACGGGCGGCGGCGCGGCTGGCTCTCGAACTTGCACCTCGGCGCACGCGGTCCCGACGGTACGTTCGTCATGGTCGGCAAGACGTTCAAGGGGCTCACGGACGCCACGCTCGAGTGGCAGACCAAGGAGCTCGTGGCGCGCGAGATCGGCCGCGATGGGATCACCGTCTACGTGCGCCCCGAACTGTTGGTCGAGGTCGCGGTCGATGGCGTGCAGGCGTCGAGCCGCTACGCAGGCGGCGTCGCGCTGCGTTTCGCGCGGCTTCGCCGTTACCGCGACGACAAGACCGCCGAGGCCGCCGACCCGATCGAGGCGGTCCAAGCCCTGCTGCCCCGGCGAGGACCGGCCCCGACCTGAGCCGGCCCTGAACCGGGCCGATGGTGGACAGTATGGAGGTGTTCCTCTAGATCCCGTCGAACTGCGCGGCGTCCTGCCGGACTGCGTGCGCGTCAGCGGGGAGCAACCAGCCATCTTGCTCGAGCTCCTGGACGCGGTGTGCGACTCGACTGACGTAGCCACCGTGGTTGCTATAGAGCGAGGTCAGCTGCTCCGCCGAGAAACGTTCCTGCGCGCCGAACGTCGGGTCGCAACTCCCTCCGGGCGCGGGCTCGTTCGGGAAGTAGCGGGCGGTCGCCACGTCGGTGTAGGTCGTTCGCACACCGCCGAGGGCGTTCCCGAACTGGTCGAGCATTGGAGTTCCGTCCGGGTTGAGTGCGATGCGCTGTGACGGCGGCGGTGTGACGCCCCGCGCGGCCCACGCGTCGAGCCGGGCGAGGGTCGACTTGAAGAGATGGTGCATCGGGAACTGAGTGATCTCGTGTGCGCACGCGAAGGTGCCGCCACCGAGGAACGTGTGCTCGAACTGCGCTGCGGGCGGGAAGACACCGGGGGTGAGGCGGAGATCGGCGTGTGAAGCCCCTGCTACCTCGTAGACGCGGTAGCGGTCGTTCGGTTGATCGCCATCCGCACGCCGCCGGTAGAGCTCCTGCGGTCGCGTATCGAGACTGATCGCCGGCACGTCACGCGGGAGCACCTTCTGGCGTGGATCGCTTGTCGGAATTGCCGGCATGGCGGAGTTGATCCGCGGATAGCCGCTCGGCTCGCCGACGAGATACCCGTCGAAGATCGGCGAGCCGTCAGGCATGCGCGCACGGGCATGGAACCCGTCGCTGATGTACAGCAGTAACAGCGCGCCGCCGCCCGACCAGCCGACCGCGTAGAGATGCTCGACGTCGTAGCCGTTGAGCGGGTTCGCAGGAATGGGTGTCTTGAGCAGCTGCCCGACCTGGCCGATCATGTCCCAGTTGAGACCGTCCTCGGGAAAGTTCAGGGGCGCGTAGCGCACGGGGTCGAAGGACTTCATGATCTCGATGGCCGAGAACCCGCCGGTCGTTCGGCGCGTGGTGATGGAGACATACGCGTCGCCGCGCGCGAGCAGGTATTCCCAGCTCTGCTGCCAGAGGACGTTGATGCCCTGGTTCGGGTGCGTCGTCTCGACTTGGACATTGCCGCTGAACTTCCGCGGATCCAGGGGCCGGCGCACGAGGATCCGCGTCGCGTAGGGGACGTCCGCGGTCTGCACTTCGACCGCGCCGCTCGGTCCGTATCGGTAGATGTTGGCGTGACCCGAGACGATGAACTCCTCCTCGACGTAGCCGAACGCAGCGAGATCCACTGAGCCGCTGGTGCCCGCGACTGCCGCCGCGCCCCACACCTCACCGTTTCCGGTCGGCGGCGGCACGACCGAGGTCGGAAGAGCGGTCGCCCGCGATCGCAGGAGCGGGAGCGGCCACTACAGGCGCGAGCACGCATGTTGCCACCACGACCAGCCCGACGACGATGTTGGGGCTCCGTCGCCTCGTGTCCATCCTCATGTTCTCCTCCTCGACCCGGCCCTTCGTTGGGCGGTCTGTCGGTGACGAACGGCGTGAGCGCTCACGGATGACGGGACCGCGTCGCGACGACCCGAAGACGCGGTCACTCGTCGCCGATGGTCATCCCCCGGCTGGCTTCGTGAGTCGGCCTACGACGCCGATGCGCTGGTCTGGGCACGCGTCGGTCTTCGCGCAGTGAAAGCCGGCCCAGGGCGTGCCGTCCGGGCCGATCGCAACACTGAGGTAGAAGAAGCGATCCCAGAAGGTCTCGGGGTCGGCGGCGTTGATCAACGGCTGGGACGGAGCGTTCACCGAGGCGCTCCAGAAGAGCGGGTGCGCGGCGAAGACATTCTGGCTCTGGGTGATGTAGCCGTTGAAGTGCGCGCCGTCGGTTGTTCCCAGGTAGGCCAGCGCCACCTCGCCGTTGCCGCGGGCGGTGACGGCGACGCGCCGCACACCCTGCACACCGGGGGGTGCCACCATCGCGGGTGCGCTCCAGCTCGCGCCGTGGTCTGCGGAGCTGACGAGGTAGGCAAGCCCGCCGGGACCGCGGTAGGCGAAGAAGAGGTTGCCGTGGCGGTCGACCGCGCTCCCCGTGGTGTAGAGGTCCTCCACTGAGGCGGCGATGCCAGCGCGGAACTCCCAGCTCGCGCCCTCATCGCGGCTGATGGCGACGCCCAGGGTGCCACACACGAGGACGGGGAAGTAGAGCACCCCATCAGGACCCGCGATGCCGGCGCGCGTCCGCACCGGCGGCGAGGTGGGAATCCCGTCGGGCCACGCGGCGCAGCCGCCGGGCGGAAGCGCAGGTTCGGAAAAGCCGCCGGTGAAGGCGAAGGTCTGGCCGCCATCGAGCGACCGGTAACACCACAGGTGCTGGTAAGTCGCGCCGTCGGCGTCGTTGGCGCAGTAGTAGACGACGTGCGGGTAGCCGACCGGCTCCGGTCCCGAGGCGGGTGGTGGCCCCTCGAGGAGTTTCTCGGCTCCCTGCGACGGGCAGGGGACGTCGCCTCCCGTGGCCCAGTGGTCCCCGTCGTCGTCGCTCCACGTGATCCGTGCACCGCACACGTCGGCGGGTGTGGGTCCGTGGACGGGCGTCGTAGGGAACCAGATCCTCGACGTGTCAGGGTCGACGCTCATCCACGCCGGGACGCAGCCGCTGCTCCTCGGGCCGGCGGGATCGAGTTGGGTCCAGGTCGCGCCCAGGTCGTCAGAGCGCGCGACGAGCTCGTTGGTCGGGCACGGCGGCGACCACCCATCCACCCCCGGCATCGGCTCACCGATGAGCGGCGCGTAGAAGACCGAGCTCGCCGATGACACGCCGACCAACGCCGACTCGTTGGCGGGTCCGACGAATGCCGCGCACGGCACCGGCGCGGACGCGCGAGCGCCAGGCGCAGGAATCGCGCCGCCGTAGTGCGCTGTCGCGGGGCGGGTGGGATCACAGCCAGGTCCGCGCGGCTGTCGCTGGGCCGCGGCCCAAGGCGCGGGCGCAGCCAGCGTCGCCAGCGTCATGGTGAGCACGAGCACGGGTACGAGCGGCGATCGCCGGGGACGGATGCACTGCAGCCTCATGGCGAGCGCCCCCTTCTTTCGTTCGGCCAGGTACCGATCATGTGGTCGTGCACGCCGTCGCCGTTGCGCCGACATCGTCACTGCCGCGGGCAGCCGGCTCGCATGTCTGCGCACTGCAGCGCGCCGCCGTCCAGGAAGTACTTGGAGTCGTACTGGAACGAGAGCAAGTTGCGGATTGGCAACCCGGCGATGGTGACTGGGACGTTGCCCGCCTCGGTGTTCCCGGCCTTGTCGGCTTGCTTGGCGTCGTAGAAGCCGACGCCGATCGAGTGGACGTCCGCGGACCGGTCGAAGCGGTCGGTACCGCTGGCGGTGAGGCGCCGGAGCGCGTCGATGGCGACGGCGTTCGACAGACCAGGGGCGCTCGGCGATGCACCGGCATGGGGCGGAGGAGCCCCCGGAACGCGCGACGGTGCTAGGTGCCGGTCGAGCCATGCCAGCGTGTAGTAGGTGCCGACGATCTCGCCGTAGATCGAGTGGGGCCGTGATGCGTCCGAGGGAAATCGGGACCACTCGAAGTGCATGGACGCTCGCAGCCCGACCTGCATCGCATCAACTCCCGCGGCGCGGATCGTGTCGAAGAAGCCGAACTTCGGGAGCGCCGGGATCGGCTTCTCGTGGCGCGCCGGGGGCACCGATTCCTGGCGGTAGTCGGCGACCTGGATCATCGTCGGGATTCGCGGCGTGACCCCCGCCATCGTGTAGGAACCGGCGGGATCCCAGGCCACGATCGCGTCGTAGCGCGCATCGGTGTGCCCGACGGTGATCGCGACGCCGGCCGCGCCGGAGTGTCCGACGATTCCCAAGCGCGTGCGATCCAAGCTCGCGTACCACGGGTTGAAGTCGCCGCGCGGCGTCGGGGTAGACGGCGTCGCCACGAAGAAGTCGGTCGCGTCGATCCCCCGCGAGGCGCTGTTGCCACCAACCGTCGCGTACAGCACCACGTAACCCGACTCGGCCAACGCCTCGGCCGCCCAGTACCAGATGTGCTGGGTCTGGGGGATCCTCGGATCGCAGACGTGGCAGGCCAGCAAGACGCCCGGGTACGGTCCCGCGCCGAGGTCGAGTGGTCCGAACAGCGCCGCCGGCCACGAGTTCCCGTCGCGGTCCTGGTAGCTCGTCGGCTGGTAGCTCCCGCGTTCGCCCGCCCACCGATGCGGTGCCCGGAACGGATCGCCACCGAAGTCTCCCGCGCCCGCGGCCGCGTTCGCGGCGGTGGCAGCCGCAACCGCAGGGTTGTCCTGGATCATGTGCAGCCCCGCCACCGCGCACTGCTGGTTGTTGAGGTCAGCCTGGTCCCATTCGACGGAGGGTCCAACCGGATCGCCGACGTCGCCAGTGCAATCGATGGCTGTCTGAGCAACCGCGCTCGCCGCGGAGGTGACAACGACGCCGACCGCCATCACCACCGCGAGCAGCACAGCGGCACCCGACGCCAGACGGCGTCGGGATGCCACCCCCACGAGTCGCCGAGACGTCCATGGCATCGTCGCGTCCCCCTCGATCTCGGTCGATCAACTCGACTGGACCAGCGGCCACGCCCTGACAGTTCATGTCAGGCAATGCGTGACAGTTCATGTCATACGTGACGGCGAACGACGCTAACCGGGCAGAACGTCGAGTGTCAACGGGCGACGAGCCGCGTCGGTTTCTCCCGATTCCCGGACTGTCCGAGCACTGGGGACGTGGTGTGTTCACGTCCCCTACCGCGACGGCTTCGAAACACCGTGACATGCACCTCGCGGTCACCGGCTCCTGGCCGTTCGTCACCCATCTTGCCCGCGTGCTCAAGGGTTGGAGTCCGCACGTCACGGTCTTTCACGATGGCCTTGACGAGAGTGTTCGAACCGACCTCGAAGCGCACGGCGTCTGCGTCGAACGACGACAGATTGCGCACGTGCACGGCGACGGCGATGCCGTCTCGTCGCTCGAGCTGAGCGATGGCACCGATGTTCCAGTCGGCGCGTTGTTTCTCGCGGAATTGCCGACCCCGAACAAGCGACTCGGCCTCCAACTTGGATGCGAAGTCGATGAGGACGGATATCACCGTCGACGCCATGAAGCACACGACGATCCCCGGCGTATGGGCGGTCGGCGACGTCACCGGTCGACGGCCGAACATGGCGACGGCCATCGCGGACGGCGTCGTTGCCGCGGCCGACTGCAACATGGCCCTGCTCGACCAAACCTGGAACAACGCCGCGTAACCGCGAACAGCGATGCAGTAGGTCGCCTGGCGTCCTCGAAATGGGCCGTCGGCGTAGGGACGTTGTCCCGCAAGGTGGAGCGGTCGAGGCCCCCGGCGCATCAAACGACATCCATGTAACTTGAGCGGGAAGGCCAGTGCCGGGCCAGCGACGTCTCCTCAGTTGAGCTGTCCGAGTGATGCCGCGTGTGTCAAGTGTTCCTGCACCGTTCTCCAGCGCGACGCCTCGCCGTAGGGAGCTGATCATCTTGCCGGGTATGTGCCTACCGCCCACCGATCGGTGCGGTTGTAGGCCAGTCCCCCATTCGATTGGAGACGCAACATGATGAACACGAGGTTGTGGCGGCGCCTGGCTGGCTGTGGTCTGCTGTTGGCAGGCGTGCTCGCCTTGGAAGGCGTCGCAGACGCCAGTGGAGTCCGCTTCTCGGACTTCAGGCCGTTGACGGCGTCGGCTGGTCCGGCCGGCGACGAGGCAACGCCGATCACCTTCGGCAACGCGAGCTTCCAGCAGCGTTCTGTGGCCGACCGGATGACGCAACTGGCTGCCGGTGAGCCCAACAGTGGCTCATGGGACATGATCACGGTGAACGAGACGGGTGCCGGAACGGGCAGGTACCTCTTCGCGCCGTTCGAGACCGGCCAGGCCGGCATTCAGCGCCACAACGTCGAGACCGGAGAGACCGCGACGATCTGGAACAGCCCGGCACCGGGCGGTCACGTCGCCTTCGACCCTTCGTTCTGGACGCCGTGGGGCACCTACGTTACGGCCGAGGAGTCGTGGTGTTCGGCTGCCGCGGGTTGCACGACGAGTCCCCACGGGCGGCTCTTCGAGCTGACGAACCCGCTCACCGCAGACTCGGTGACCGAGCCGACCGGTGAGCCGGCCGAGCTATTGCACCGGAACGTGATCCCGCGCGTCTCCCACGAGGGCATCCAGTTCGACGCGGTCGGGAACATGTACTTCATTGACGAGCTCAACGGCGGCAGTCTCTACAAGTACGTGCCCGCCGCGAGCTGGGGCGACATCATGTCCGGCCGCGCGGGGTACTTCGACGCCGGTCAGACCTTCGTCCTCCGCGTCGGTGACGGCACGACACCGAACGCGACCGGCACATACACCTGGCTACCCATCACCGACATGTCGGGTGCTGCACTGCCCGGCGCCATCACCATCACGGATCCGAACGGGGTTACGTCGGTGGACGGCCGCAACACGACGGACCTTCCCGCGTTCAAGGGCACCGACTACCAGCGGCACGAGGACATACAGCTCCAGACGGTACAGGGCGTGGAGCGCCTCTACGTGAACACGACGACCACACACGAGACGTATGCACTCGACCTCGCCGCACAGACGATCTCCGTCTTTGCCGACCGCGACACAATCGACCTGGCGACTGGCTCGGCGGTCGGTGACGCGCTTGCCAACCCTGACAACCTCGCGGTGGATCACGACGGCAACATTTACATCGTCGAGGACCGCAATGGCGGCGTCGACGACGACATCTGGTTCGCCCGGGACCTCAACTATGACGGCGACTTGACCGACCCTGGTGAAGGAATCGGTCGCTGGGCCTCCAACGGAACGGTCGGCTCCGAGTTCACTGGCCTCTACTTCGATCCGACCAACAAGCGGCGTGCTTGGGTCAACATCCAGCACCCCGCCACTGGGAACGACCGCACCATCGAGATCACCATCCCGTAACGAAGTCTCCTCGAGGGACCCTCGCCAACACCGAGGGCGCACCCGCGTCACGCGGGTGCGCCCTCTCTGTTCGACAGTCGCTCGAGGCGGGTGTGCGCCTCGAGCGTTCTCGCCTCGAGCACGCGGACCTGTGGAAGCGCCGGCGTTCGCTCGCCTGGTTCGGTACGTGCTAGCACGGCGCCGAACGCCGAATCTGTGGCGGCGGGAAGGTGGTGTCCGGCGGCGCAGGGCTCGACCGATGACTTCGCCACTGTCGTAACGTCAGACTGGCATGAGCGGATTCGATCCTGGCCGGCGCGGACGCCTTGGCGAGGTGATGGCGGGTCACGTGGAGCAGGACGGCGTCGGAGGTGTCGCGTGGCTTGCGGCCTCCGGGAACGATGTCGAGGTCGGCGTCGCCGGCTCCCTCACCGGCGGCGAACCCGAACCTGTTCGTCGAGACAGCATTTTCCGCATCGCCTCGATGACCAAGCCGATCGTTGCTGTCGGGGCGCTGCTACTCGTCGAGGAGTGCAAGCTGCGTCTCGAGGATCCGGTCGACACGCTGCTCCCCGAACTCGCCGACCGGCGGGTCCTCGTCGCCGGGCGTGGTGCCATCGACGGCGACACCGTCCCGGCTCGCCGGCCGATCACGGTTCACGATGTCTTGACGTTCCGGCTTGGCCTCGGAATGGACTTCGAGGCGCCCTGGCCGCAGCCGCTGCTCGAGGCCGGGAGCGAGCTCGGCCTGGGCAGCGGCCCTCCGGAACCGCAGGTGCCGCCCGCGCCCGACGAATGGATGCGCCGGCTTTCCACCTTGCCGTTGCTCTATCAGCCGGGAGAGCGCTGGCTGTACCACACGGGGTCGGACGTGCTCGGTGTGCTCATCGCCCGTGCCGCCGGCCAGCCGCTAGAAGAGTTCCTGCGCACGCGGGTGTTCGAACCGCTCGGGATGGTCGACACCGGGTTCTCGACGGTCCACGTCGATCGCCTCGGCTCCTGCTACGCGACCGACCCCGACACCGGCGAGCGGAGCGTCTATGACCCGCCCACCGGCCAGTGGGCCGCGCCACCCGCGTTTCCTTCCGGCGGCGATGGGCTCGTGTCGACGCTCGACGACATGCACGCGTTTGGCCGGATGCTGCTGGCCGGCGGGCGCCTGCCCGACGGCTCGCGCCTGCTCTCTCGTGCCTCGGTCGACGCGATGACCACCGACCATATCGGTGCGGAGCGAGGCGCAGCCGGACCTTCGCCTGACGGCTCGCAAGGTTGGGGGTTCGGCGTCGGTGTCCAGGTTTGCCGCACGGGACTAGGGCCCACGGTCGGAAGCTACGGGTGGGCCGGCGGCCTCGGCTCGTCCTGGAGCAATGACCCGAACAAGGACCTCGTCGGCGTCGTGCTGACCACCGACATGTTCGTCACTGCCTTCCCACCCCCGGCCGTCATCCAGGACTTCTGGACGTGTGTGTACGCCGCCATGGATGACTGAACGCGCGAGCGATGGCACTGCAGAATCCGGGCTCCGACCCCCGCATCCTTATAGACGGTCTGGCCATGGTCGAGTCACCTCGGTGGCACGACGGCCGGCTCTGGTTTTCGCACTGGGGTGCCGAGGAGGTCCTGGCCGTCGACCTCGAGGGGAACTGCGAGGTTGCGGCGCCGGGCCGACCCGGGCTCGGCTGGGCGACGGAGTGGCTCCCCGACGGCCGTTTGCTCGTCACCGGCGAGACGCTCCTTCGCCGCGAGCCCGACGGTTCGTTCGTCGTGCACGCGGACATCAGCAACGTCTGCACACGGGGCTGCAGCGAGATCGTCGTGGACGGCCGCGGCAACATCTACATCAACAGCATCGAGTTCGACTTTCTGGGCGGGGGCGAACCGACCGGCGGTGTCATCGCCCTCATCACGCCGGACGGTGCGGTCCGTCGAGTCGCAGGCGACCTCGCGTTTCCCAATGGCATGGTGGTCACGCCCGACAACGCGACCCTGATCGTCGGAGAGTCGTTCGCGGCCCGCCTCACGGCGTTCGACATCGCCACCGACGGCACGCTCACGAACCGGCGCACGTGGGCGGGGAACGTCGGCCCCGACGGGATCACCATGGACGCCGATGGTGCGATCTGGGCCTCGTCCGGCACCATGACGAAGGACTGCGCGCGCATTCTGGAAGGCGGCGCGGTCACGCACCGAATCG
This sequence comes from Actinomycetota bacterium, assembly GCA_046727575.1. GTDB lineage: Bacteria > Actinomycetota > Acidimicrobiia > IMCC26256 > DASPTH01 > DASPTH01. The sequence goes on along the minus strand of JBKPCV010000232.1, from coordinate 12,234 downwards.
AGCTCGACCGCGACTGCTTCGCCTGCATGCTCGGCGGCCCGGATCGCCGCACGTTGTTCATGATGACGGCCGAGTGGCTCGGACCCGACAAGATCGACGAGGCGCTCGCCCGGCGGACCGGTCGCGTCCTCGCGACGGAGGTGAATGTCCCCGGTGTCGGCTGGCCGTAACTCATCGTCCGGAGATGGTGCTCCGCGGAACGGCTGACCGCGTCTCAGCGCCTGCCGAAAGTCACTGATGTCTCGCCGGCGGGTGCGGTCACCGGAGGTCGACGCGTCGATCGCGACGCGGACAGGCACCGGGAACGCGCCCGCCTCCAACTACACGCTTTCGCGACGACAAGGCTCTTCACTCCCGACCGCAGTGCCGCGCTGTACAAGAGCCACCGCCAGTTCGTCTCGCGATGGGGTCAAGCGGGGCAGGACGACGTCAAGGGCCGCTTCTTGCCCTCCAGCCGATGCCGTCGAGCTCGAGGTCGCGGCCGGCGCAATCCCAGATCGGAGTGAGGGGACACTCGAGCGCTGGAGCGCGAGCGACGAGGTCGGCAGACCGGCTGATCGAGGACTGCGGCGGGTTCAGTCGAGCGGCAGCTCTCGTGCCCGGGCGACGCGACGCAGGTCGGCGGCGTCGGGCTCGAGCACGAAGCCGGCGCGAACCGCAGCGTCGACCGCCGCGTCGTAGCGGGCGAGGTAGTCGTCCCGCGACGGGTAGAGCTTGCGGATCGTCGCCTCGTCGAAGTCGTGACGAGCACCGCCCAGGCCGCCGAGCCCTTCGACTCCCGATTCTGCGGTGAGCGTCGCGAGCGGTACTTCAACATCGGGTAGCCGGATGCCTCCCAGCGCGATCCCGTGCTCGTCGCGCCGGACCGCACCGGATTCGTCGAGCTCGATCCTCGGCAACGACGGGGGCGGGGTCCCGTCGACGAGCCACGGTTGGAGGTGCCGATAGAACGCGCTGAGCACCGGCGCACGATCGAGATCGTTCGGCGGCGGCCCGCCCGGGGCCGCGGAGGTCAAGGTCGGGCGCTGACCGCCGAGGTCGCGCGCGAACAGGCTGTCGAGCTGTTCCGACGAGCCACTCGCGTGCGACGCGCCCGCGATCTCCCACAGGCGGAACCGATCGTCGTCGGGTTGACGCGCCGAGCCGTAGTCGAGGGCTTCGGTCTCCGAGTTCATCACGAGGATCGGCACGCCGAGATCGGTACGGAGGCGCGTGTCGTACGCGCGGAACGTGTACGGAGCCTGGTTGAGCTCGAGGATCGAGGACACCGGGCCCGCCCCGCCCATGTTCAACGGCGTTCCCCGGCCGAAGTGCACTGTCAGCACGAAAGCGTCGAACACCGGGGCGTGCGGCGCCACACCGTTGAGGAACGTGTGGAGCCGCGCCGCCGACTGCGAGCCGCCCATTGCCACGACGCGCTCCACCGAGAAGCCCTGGAGCGCGCCAACCCCTTGCAGCGCTTCCGAACGCGCGAGCCGCGCCACATCGGCGAAGATGTCGTACGACGCGTCGTCGGTCGGGATCGACAAGGAGCCGTACCGCTCCTCGTCCCAGGCTCGCAGCCCCATCGGTGCGCTCGCGTAGCCGTGCACGCCGACCGCCTGCGTGGTAACCGCGACCATCGCATAGCCGGCGTCGAAGAATTCGCGGTCGTCCATCCCGCTGATGTCCATCCCGGCGGAGACGTTGTTCCAGTTCACGATCAGAGTGCCGTTGCCACGGTCCGGGTCGGCCGGTCGGAGCGCGAGGAACCGGGTGCGATACGGCACGGATCCGACGGCAACCGTGTTCCAGCGGCCGTCGTGGGTCGCTTCCGCGCGGGGCGCAAAGTCGTAGGTCGTCGCGTTGCCCTCGACGAACCACTCGTGCTCGACGTACCCGACTTCGGCGAGATCCCGCACCGACGCGCCGAACGCCCAGCCGTGCGAACCTCCGACAACCGGACCGGTCACCGACGCGTCAGCCATGTCTCCACCTCGCCCTTGAACGTCGACCGTGGAATGGTGGGGTCGCCGCAGCTTCCCATATTTCCCTCGGGGGCAGCATTCTGGGCTGCGCGCCGTGGTGTCAGAGCTCGAGACCGATCGGGTGCGCATCCATGGTGACCGTGAGGATCACGTCGTGCTCGAGCAATGCCTTGAGCGCGCTGAGAAGAAACGTGAACCCTTCGGTCGAGTCGCACGCGAACTTGGCGACCATGTCGCCATCGCCGCTGAATCCCCTCTCGGTGATCCGGACGTAGGTGGAGTTGTCTTTCCAGGGAACGAAACGAAACTCGACCGTGGTGGGGTTGTCGGGTGTATATCCGGTCCAGGTGAAGAGAATCCGGCCGTTCTCCTCGACCTCTTTGACCGTGACCTTCGATGAGACGCCGTACATTTCCCACTCCCACAGCAGTTCCGCACCGGGCGTCATCTTGCCGTTGCTCTTCGTGTACCAGATCTTGGTCGTGATGGCGGGGTTGACGATGGCTTGGAACACGTCGTGAGGTGGCTTGCGGATGAGTAGCCCGCACGTCGTCGCGGGGGCATGCGTGAGTTTGAGTTCGTCCATGTCGAGATCTCCTCTCTCGCTCGACAGTGATGTCTTCACGTCGGCTCCGGCGCGGGGGGAGCGGCACCGGTTTCGAGCAACGTCTTGAGATCGGAGAGAAGGCGCGGCCAACCCTCGCTCGCCATGTCCGCGACTGCGCTCCCCGGTTCGAAGTCGTCATGCACGACGGTCAACCGCACCATTTCTCTGAGCTCATGGATGTCGAAGGTCACCTTCGATCGAGGCTCGTTCACGAGCTTGGTGAGTAACTCGTCGCCGACCCCGTGGGCCGCCGCCCACTCGCTCGTGAAGGTGTGCCAGGTGTACGACAGGCGGCGATACGGCTCGGACTCGAGAACGACCTGGGCGGGATCGGCGATCGTGACTCCCTGTTCTCGCACGACGATGCTCGACCCGACCTTCCAGTCGGTCTCGAACGTCACGCCCCAGTAGCGCTCGGTGAAGACCGGATCCGTCAATGCTTGCCAGAGCCGTTCCGGTGTGGTTCGGATGTAGCTCGTGTAGACGAACTCCGGCCTGCGCATGACGGTGCCCTCCAGTGCGTGCTTCAGATCGGACAGGGCTTGGACTCGGCTCTGGTCGTAGCGGCTGATCCAGCGCGCGGCGATGTCGTTGACGGGCATTGCATTGAGGTAGTGCAACTTCTCGCGGCCCCGGCGCACCGTGGTCACGAGGTTGGCTCCCTCCAGCACCGCGAGGTGCTTGCTGACCGACTGTCGGGCCATGTCGAGACCCCTGCACAGCTCGCGGAGGGTCTGCCCGTTTCGGGCTCTCAAGCTGTCGAGCAGGCGACGGCGGCTCGGATCGGCCAACGCACGAAACACCTCGTCCATCTGGCGGTCATTCCAACAGGCAGCCAACTGGCTGCGTACAATAGGCAGCTTCCTGGCTGCATGTCAAGGGTTTGCGAGTTATCCGACAGTTGCTCGCTCATCGCTTGGGCGGATGGAGGACGAACGGAAGTGCTCTTCGCCCCAGGAGACGTGCACGAGGTCGTCGGCGGCGACGACGCGGCACCGCGTGCGAGCCGAACGCCGGCCGACCTGGATCCTTGCCGGGGGCCGGCCGGCCCGATCCGCGTCGGTGACGACGTGGTTGCCGTTCCCGTGAACGACGCCTACGCCGGTGCGATCGCGCCCGACACGCACGCGGCGATGGCCCAGGCCTATGGCCCGATGGTCCTCTCTTTGCGAGGCGACCAAATCTCCGCCATCACGTGGTTTGGCGGCCGTGCAGTGATGGCCCGTTTCGGCCTGCCCCGCACACGCCACACCTAGAGCCGCAACTGTCTCGCGTGGACGGATCCGCGAGCGCGCGGGTGGAGTTCGCCAGCTACCGCTCGAGTCTGTCGCCGGGGATGGAGCGTTCCATCATCCCGTTGGCGGTCTCGCCCTCCCAGGTGAAGCGGGCAATCGCCTGCTGCAGAACCGGGAACGCCGGGTTGGACCCGACGCCGCCCATGACGGAGTAGCACGACACGACCGACTCGGCCTGGACTCGGGTGGCGCCGTTCTCGGTCTCGAGGACCACCGAGACGTCTTCGCCTGTGGGTTGCAGCTTGCGCAGCCATGGGGCGTCGACGACCCAGGCGGGGACGAGCTCGCCGTCGCCCTCGAAGACGTAGCCCTCGTTGTAGGTGGCCAACCCGTCGTCGCGGGGCGGATAGACGATGTAGCCGAAGCCGCGCCCGCTCGGGAAGAGCGCGGACTGCCAGGCGTGGCCCCGGAACGTGCCGAGCCGGCGTACACCCTGGCGGCGGACCCGCAGCGCCCCGCCATCGATCTGATGCTCGGTGTCACCGACCCGCAGCGTGCCAGTGGCACGAGACAGCTGCTCGAAGCGCGGTCCGCCCATCAGCGCTCCCTCGTCCTGCTCGTCGAGCACCCGCTTCGCCTCGGCGAGCAGCGCGCCGTTCTCCCACGGAGGGACGGCGGAGACGATGTCGACGTCGATCTCGACCGGGACGAAGCCCTCGCCCTGCGGTCGGCTCGCTCCTTCGATCTGCGCGGACACACCCGTCTCGTTGGCGAGTCCGTCGAGGCGCATCGTCCAGTGACGGAAGGGCTCGACCAAAGAGAAGGAGAGCGGCCCCGCGCCAAGGGTCCGCGGCTTCCCGTCGTCGCCGAGGGGATCGTGCACCTTGCCCGATCCGAAGATGTTGAGGACGCGACCGTCGGCGTAGGAGATGTTGACCTGGATGTCGTGGGTCTCCCACTGGTCGGCAACCGCCTCGACGCCGATTCGGGGCATGCCGACCTCGACACCGCTGTCCCAGATCCACGCGTTGACGGACTCGCGCATCTCTGGGTCGTCGGGCTGCGCGGCGAACACGTACTCGCGGTCGTCGCCGAGACCGCCGGTCAGATCGATGGCCATCTCATCCTCCCCGGCCGGCGCGCGCCGGCTGACGCAGGCTCACCCTACCGACGCGCGACGCGGCGCGCCCGGTGGACGGCGGTGAGCGCCGCCACGTAGCGTCTTGGCGATGGTTCAGATCCACCATGTCAACCTCGGCATCCCTCCGGGGGGCACCGCCGACGAGACCGCGTTCCTCACCGACGTCGGCTACCGCTCGCTGCCAGGGCCGCCGGAGTTCCCGAACGCGAAGTGGTTCGAGGCGAGCGACGGCTCGCAGGTACACCTGAGCGAGGACCCCGACCACCGACCAGCCGCCCGAGCGCACGTCGCCGTGGTTCTCGGTGACGAGCTGGACGAGGTCGTCGAGCGGCTCCGGGTACGCGGGACGGACGCGGAGGTCGGTACCTTCGGCGGCGTCCGCGTCGCGATCTGCCTCGACCCCGCTGGCAACCGCTGGGAGCTGCGCAACCGCTGAAGCTTCGATGGGGAGGCCGTGCAGCTCGGGGTCGCGACCGTCCCGGTAACTCCTCGCTACGTATCGACGGCTCGGCTGAGGAGCTCGTTCGCTTTGGAACCGCCGTCGATGACCTGGGTGGTCCGCCTGGCCACCCGCCAGCCTGCGGGCGTGCGCCGGAACTCCCACTGATTTGCCGAGACTCGCCAGACTTCGTAGCCCTCGGGTGTGTGGCGGTAGACCCGGGTGTACCCGATTGCAGTGGCGTGGTCTCCCTCGACGTTCACGATGGGAAACGCCGGTATATGTGCTGATCCGTCACGGATCAATGCCTGATGGCCCTCTCCTTGGACCATCGCTGCGATTGCCGTCGGGCTGATCAAATACGACAGGTCCGATTCCAGGATCCCGTCGTCGGTCCACAACGATGCCGCGGCGTCGCTGTTGCCGGTGTCGACCGCAGGCCCCCAGCTGCTGATCAGCCGGTGAATGGCCAGTTGATCTTCAACAAGCTTGAGTCGCTCCTCTAAGGAGGCCAAGCGATCCTGCAGTTGCGAGTTGTCCACGAAGTCCCCCGATCATCGCCCCATCAAGCCGAACCCATCTCCCAGAGAGTCGCGTTCAACCGTCAGGACGAGGTGTTGAGGTTGAGAGTCCCCTTCGCATCCAGCAGATGATGATGGGCCTCGTGGACCGCGTTGCAAGCCAGACCAGCCAAGGTGAAGGTGTACACACCGTAGATACCTCGGTCGTTGATCACGATGCGCGACCACGCAGAGGGATCCATGCGCTCGACGGTCTCGTCCAATCGCCGGGCTTGCGCTTCGATATCCGTGGCGAGCTCCACGGGGTCCAGCCGGTTGTAACCCTCGAACACTTCCTGAGGGGGGTTGAAGATGGGGACAGTGGGACTGTCCTGCTCGAGGCCCAGAACCATGCGCTCGCCGTAGACCCGCACGATGTCGCGTGCGTGCGCCGCGTACTGGATGGGCGAGAACACCCCGGGCTCGGGACTGGTCCGAAGGTACGCATCATCCGCCTGGACGAGGAACTCGCGCCATGACGCCGCCAACTCGACCGCCACGCGTCCAAGAGAGTCCGGGGGGAGCGCGGCCGGGTGGTAGCCACATTGGGGGCAAGGCTCGAACTGGATCCGATGCCACTGCCACCCTTCGCCCCGCTCTCGCCGAAGCTCTTCCAGCGCGTCCGGCTTCCTCGCAGACGGCAACGGAGAACTCGCCATGCCTCGAGCATAAGTCTGACCTTCGTCCCAGTCGAGTGCCTCGTCACGGCCGAGCGCGTCGCGTGCGGCGCGCACGTTCTCGAACGGTCGCTCGCTGTGCGAACACTGCAAAAGACGGCGTCGCAACCTGCGGCCCCGTGCTGACTGGACTTACCCTATGGCTGCCGACGCCACGCAAGTGGCGATCTGACTCCTAGTGAAGCCGCCAGAGCGCCGAGCAGGGCTGTCCCGCTCTTCGGTGGCCGATGGATACCGGAGGTCCGAGGTGACAATCGATGTCGGCGACTTCCAGCCTGGTGACGTGCACGATGTTCCTCGCGGGGAGCGCTTCTTTCAGTCGCTGCTCGGCGAAGAGACGCGGCCGGTGCCGGAGAGTCTGCGGGCTGCGTCGGCGGCCTTTCTCGATGCCGATATCGCGCGTGAGCGCTACTTCGATCGGGACTTTCATCGTCTCGAGGTGGAGCGGATGTGGCGCCGCGTCTGGCAGATGGCCTGCCGAGAGGAACAGATCCCTGAGGTGGGTGACCTGCTCGTGTACGACATCGCCGACGCGTCGCTCATCATCGTTCGCACCGCGCCGAACGAGATCCGTGCGTTCCACAACTCGTGCCTGCATCGCGGGACGCAATTGCGGACCGGGTCCGGACGGGTGACGTGCTTCCGTTGCCCGTTCCACGGGTTCACCTGGAATCTCGACGGCAGCTTCCGGGAGATGCCGTGCCCGTGGGACTTCCCGCACTTCGACCCGGCGGCATTCCGGCTCCCTGAAGCCCAGGTCGGCACATGGGGTGGGTTCGTGTTCGTCAACCTCGATCCCGAGGCTCCAGCGCTCGACGAATACCTCGAGGACCTCCCGTGGCACTTCGCCGCGTGGCCGCTCGAAGCACGCTACATGTCTGCGAACGTCGTGCGCGTCATGCCGTGCAACTGGAAAGTGGCGCTCGAGGCGTTCATCGAGGCGTATCACACCGTGGCAGTTCACCCGCAGCTGCTGCGCACGACCGGCGACAGCGTCACCGAATACGACGTGTACCGACGTCACGTCAGTCGGATGATCACGCCGGTCGGCGTTCCGAGTGAGCACGTCGGCCGCGAGGTCGACGACGCGGAGATACTCGAGGCGATGTTCATCACGAGCGACTCGAACCTCACCATCGAAGAGGGCTCGACGGTCCGACATGTGCTTGCCGACCAGATGCGCGCCTCGCTTCGGGAACGTACAGGGCGCGACTTCTCGCACATCACTGATGCCGAGGCGCTCGACGGCATCGAGTACTTCCTGTTCCCGAACTTCATGCCGTGGGCCGGGTTCCTGACGCCGCTGGTCTACCGCTTCCGCCCCAACGGCAACGATCCCGACTCGTGCATCATCGACATCATGCTGCTCGAGCCTTTGCCCGAGGACGGCGCCCGCCCCGACCCGGCGCACACTCGCTATCTCGGCGAGGGCGAGACGTGGGCCGACGCGCCGGAACTCGGCTACCTCGGTCGCATCCTCAACCAGGACGGCTCCACGTTCGGACGTGTCCAACGTGGGTTGCACGCGTCGGTGAAGCCCGCCATCACGCTCGCTCGCTACCAGGAAAGCCGCATCCGCCACTTCCATGCCACGCTCGATGCGTACCTCAGCGACGCAAGCTAGGGGAGTCGTATTGGCCCGCTGACAGGAGCGAGCCAATCCTCGACACAACCATCGCGGGAATCGTGCGCGACGCGGCAACGATCTCGAGGGGATCTTCGCAGCGCTTCGGCCCGAGCTGCCGAGCTTGCGCGAGGTCTTGCTCTTCGGCGACTGGGTCGGATTGGTCGAGGCCGGCATGGCCCACGATCGGCCGTTGCCGCCGCCTGCTCCGCACGACGTGGCACAGCTCGTGTTCACGTCGGGCACGACAGGCCCCCGAAGGGCGCGATGCTCACCCACCGGGGGATGTGCAACGCAGCTCGCCTCGGCAGCGCACGATCGGGTTGACCGCCGGGGACGTCTATGTCAACACGATTCCGCTGTTCCACGTCGGTGGTCAGGGCGTTACGTTCCAGATCGTGCAGGCGCTGGCGACGAACGTGCTCGTGACGCAGTTCGACCCCGGGCTCCACCTCGAGCTGCTCGAACGCGAGCGCGCGACGCACACGATTGGCGTACAGACGATGCTGGTCGAGGTCATCGATCACCCTGACGTTGCTCGCTGCGACCTCTCGGCGCTGCGGTCACTCAGCACAGGTGGCGCCGCGGTTGCCCGCCGAGTCATCAGGCACATCGAGCGCGCACTCGACGTCCGATCGACGATCGTGTTCGCCCAGACCGAAGCTTGCGGGTTCGTCTCGCAGACGCTCCTGGACGACGGCCCCGAGGAATCGTCACTCGTCTCTGATGATCTCTGCTGCGTGTTCCGCGATGGCAATCGCCGTGAGGTTGGTCGGGGAGCGAACGATTGTGGGCATGATCGAGGCGTCCACGACGCGCAGTCCCTCGATGCCGTGCACGCGGAGATGCTCGTCGACGACATTGCCCGGGCGCGTCCCCACACCCATGCGGCAGGTCCCGACCGCGTGGTACCACGGCGCAACGAAGTCGCGGGCGTACCGCTCGAGCACGACGTCGTCGTCGAAGTCAGCGTCGTCGAGCACAGGGCTCGCACCGACGAAGTCTCGCATTGCCGGCGAACGAGCCAGGTCGTGGCATCGCCGCAGTGCCTCGACCAGACGTTCGAGATCGGCACGCTCATCGAGCAGGTTGAGGTCGATGAGTGGGCGTCCCCACGGGTCTTGTGTTGCGAGGACGACCCGGCCGCGGCTACGTGGCTGATGCACGCCGCACGTGAGCACGACCACCACGGGAGCACCGACGACGGATTGAAAGTCGGGCGAGCCGGTCAAATCCCAGAAGTTCATCATGCTGAGCAACAGGTCGTTCGCGACCTCCCCTGCGCCGGAGGAGCACCGAGCACCGAGTTGGAATTGCGGTGCACCGAGATCGGGCGCGTGTCGGCCGGGGTGGAGAAAGTGAAACAGCCCGGGATGATCGGTGAGATTCGCGCCGACAGCTGGATTGTCCACGACACAGCGGATGCCCAGGCGTGTGAGCTCGTCTGACGGGCCAATGCCGGAACGCCAAAGAATCGCCGGGCTGTGGATCGCGCCGGCACTCAGGATCACTTCTCCGGCCTCGACGACTCCGACGTCGCCATCTTGTTCCACGACCAGGCCGGTCGCGCGTCCCTTGTCGATCTGGACGCGATGTACGTGGGCGCCACCGCGAACAGTGAGGTTGCTTCGTGCCCGCGCAGGGACAAGGTACGTGAGGGCGGTAGACATCCGGCGCCCCCCGGCGCGGTTCATGGGCAGCGGTCCGATGCCGGTCGAATCTGGGTGGTTGTGATCCGACGTCCACGGAATACCAGCATCGGTGCAGGCTTCGGCGAATGCCTCTTGCACGGCGAGCAGTTCGTTACGACGCCATCGCACGATCGGCACCGGCCCGCTCGACCCATGTACGGCGACATCCTCGGCGAAGTCGCCGTCGTGCTCGAGGCGGCGAAAGCAGGGAAGCATGTGGTCCCACGACCAGAGCGGATTGCCCTCCTCCGCCCAGCCGTCGTAATCGCCGGGAACTCCGCGCAGGGCCAGCCCGCCGTTGACGGACGAGCCCCCGCCCACGAACTTCCCTTGCGGATAGTCGAGCTCCCGCGTGCCTGTCACGCGGGCGCGCATGCCCCAATCCCGTGTCGTCAGTGCGAAGCTGACGTTCGAGAGCAGCTCCGCGTCGGTGTCGAGGGGGCCTGCAGCGCCGGCCTCCAGCACCAGTACCGAGCGGGTCGCTTCTTCACTCAGGCGTGCGCCGATGACCGCTCCGGCCGACCCGCCGCCGACGATGACGTAATCGAACACCTCTCGGTTGTCTAGCCGCTGCGCGTCCTTGCCGGCTGCCATGGCCACCGCCGACGGTGCCCCATGGATGTCCGCGGTGCGGCATCGACAACCGCAGCTCGATGCGTCGCGGGGCGTTCGGTCGACCCCACGTCGAACGGTGGTCGGGACGACGCCAGCTCTTTGCTATCGCGAAACCTGCATTGCACGAAACGGTAGGCTCGCTCCATGGCGCGAGCCGCACCTGCCGCCAGCCGAGCCGCCAGCATCCTGGCGTTCCTCACGGCGCATCCCTCCCGGGGCTTCACGATCAGCGAGCTCGCGAAGCACCTCGGCATGAACATCGCGTCCGCGCACGCGACGCTGGCCGTCCTGTCCGACGTCGGGTTCACGGTCCGCGATCCCGCGCATCGGACATACGTGCTCGGTCCCGCCTTGGCGGTGACCGGTTTCGCCGCGCTCGGGCAGCACCCCGCGATCGAGGCCGCGATCGAACAGGCCGAGCTGCTCGCGGATGAGCTGGACGCCGAAGTCGGGGTCTCGGCGATCGCGGGCCGGGACGTCGTCTTCCTCGCCCGCCGTGGCCCGGAACCCCTCGCGTCGAGCATCGGGTATCCCGGTGATCGGTCACCGATGTTGGCGCCGTTCGGCGCCGTGTTCATGGCCTGGGCCGAGGAAGATGAGATCGCAGTGTGGCTCGAGCGCGCGTCGGTGGGCCCGTCCGTCGCCGACCACTACCGCGCTGCGCTGGCGGACATCCGCGCCCGCGGTTTCAGCGTTCCGATGCGCGCCATCGTCGCACCCGCGATCGCCGAAGCCGTCGCGCGTCTGCGCGAGGAGCCGACCGCGCACGATGCCGAAGAGCACCTGACTGACGCGCTGCAGCAGTCCGATGAGATGCTGCTCTCGTTCGATGGGCTCTCACCGTCCGACGAGGTCACATTCAAGACCGTCGCCGCGCCGATCTTCGACTCGATCGGCCGAGTCCTGCTCTCGCTCAGTGTCACGGGACCGGACCACGCGGTACGGGTCGATCATGTCCTCGATCTCGGTCGCCGGCTGGTTCAGTCGGCTGGGATCGCCACCCGTCGTGCTCGAGGGCGCATTCCCGCCGAGTCAGCGTCGGCCTCCCGCCTTGACGCAAAGGGAATTTTGCTATAACAATGAAGCCGGATGTTCGACTTGAGCGGGCGCGTCGTCGTCATCAGTGGTGGCAACGCGGGCATCGGCTTCGGCTTCTCCCGCGGCATCGCGCGAGCCGGCGGTGACGTCGTCATCTGGGGCCGGCGGGCCGAGAAGAACGCCGAGGCGGCCACGGCGCTCGCCGAGTTCGGCGGCCGGGTGTTCACCCAGGAGGTCGATGTCAGCGACGAGGCCAGGGTCGTGCACGCCATGGGCGAAGCCGTCGAGGAGATGGGCCGGGTGGACGGCGTCATCGCCAACGCTGGGGTGATGAGCAACGAGGGCAGCTTCGCCGCTTTGTCGTCGGAGGCGTGGCACAGCCTGCTGGCTGTGAACCAGCACGGTGCCTTCTACACGGTCCGTGAAGGCGCCCGTCACATGAAGCGCCGCTACGACGCGGGCGACCCCGGCGGCTCGCTCCTGTTCTGTGCCAGCCTGTCGGCGCTGACCGGGAGCCCCGGGATGCAGCACTACAACGCTTCCAAGGGAGCCATCGTTGCCCTGTCGCGCGGCATCGCCGTCGAGGCGGGGCGCTACGGCATCCCATGCAACGTGGTGTGCCCGGGGCACACCGTGAGCG
>JBKPCV010000231.1:0-5374 GCA_046727575.1 Actinomycetota bacterium | reverse complement strand
GTCTCTCCCTCCTCATGATGGAAGTCGGTCGGCGCCGTGGTATCGACGTGCACGGCGTCGGCATGCCCGGGCACTTTCTCGTGGGCTCGACCGCAGGACGGTGGTACGACCCGTTCTACGGAGGCGTCGAACTCGACCTCGATGGATGCATCGATCGCTTCGCGCAGGTGCACGAACGAACGGGGTTCCGCGCTGGCTTCCTCGCGCCGGTCGGTCCGCTCGCGATCCTCGACCGCGTACTTGCCAACCTTCAGAACGCGCTCGTCGCACGCGCTCCGGGTCGGGCGGTGTGGCCCACGAGGCTCCGGCTCAGGATTCCGGGGATCAGTGCTGCGCAGCGCGGCGAGCTTGCGGCGCTGCTCGGGAGCCTCGGCCAGTTCTCCGAGGCAGCGACGGAGCTCGACGCGCTCGCACGGGATCTTCCCGACGACCGGGCAGAACAGGCGGCGAGGGCGGCGGCGCGGTTCCGCGCTCGCGCAAACTGACGACACGCGGACCGCTAGCGTCGACCGGAAGTCGGCGTCGGCGAATCGGAGAAGCATGGCATCCAAGGCGTTCCCGATGTTCCCGCTGGGCACCGTCTTGTTCCCGAATTCGCCCTTGCCCTTGCATGTGTTCGAGCCTCGCTATCGCGAGCTCACCGAGACGTGCCTGCGTGGCGATGGTCGCTTCGGCGTGGTCCTGATCGAACGGGGGCGCGACGTCGGCGGTGGCGATTCGCGTTTCTCGGTCGGCACGGTTGCTCGCATCGTCGAGGCGGCGCGCACGCCTGACGGTCGGTACCTGCTCGCGACGGAAGGAGTCGAACGTCTTCGCGTCCGCCGCTGGTTACCCGACGACCCGTACCCACGCGCCGAGATCGAGATCCTCCCGGAACCGAAGCAGGTTGACGTGCGCGCCACCGAACGACGCGACGCCGTCGAGCGACTCCTCGTGCGCGTGCTCGCGCTGTGGGGTGAGCTCGGGGGACGAGTGCCCGGCGGCGACGCGGCGCAGCTCCACGCGGATCCGCTACGAGCGTCCTACGAGGCGGCCGCGAAGGCGCCGATCGGGCCCCTCGACGCGCAGCGTCTCCTCGAGCTCGACGATCCGTGCGCGCGCTTCGATCAGCTCGAAGCGATGCTTCACGACGAAGCCGAAGTGCTGCAGTTCCGACTCGCGGGTGGCTAGTGGCCCGACACCACGGCATCGGAATCTCGTACCCTGACTGTCGTGGATGCGGAGGAAGCGCGGGACCGTTTGAAGGCCGAGCAGCACCGGGTCGAGGAGCTCGTGCACGAGATCCGCACCGAGCTCGGTGTGCCCGAGGACGCTTCCGAGCTGGCGGACTACGACCAGCACCCCGCGGACGCCGCGTCCGAGACCTTCGAGCGCGAGCGGGATCTCGGGATCCTCGAAGACCTCGAGGCCGAGCTCGCGGAGATCGAGGCCGCGCTGGCCCGTATCGATGACGGCACCTACGGCATCGACGAGGTCACCGGCGAGCCGATCGATCCCGCGCGCCTGGAAGCGTTCCCGGCAGCACGAGGCAACGTCGACCGTCAGGAACGCCGCTGACCGTCACGCTGCGACTGTTCGCGCAGGCGCGTGAGGCCGCCGGTCGCACCGAAGACCGGTACCAAGCCGAGACGCTGGCAGAGCTGCTCGACGCCGCCCGCGCGAAGTACGGGCGCGAGTTCGTCGCGGTGCTGGAGAAGGCGCGCGTGTGGGTGAACGGCGACGAGCCCGTCGACGGGGATGCGACGAAACTCGCCGACGGAGACGAAGTCGCCGTGCTCCCCCCTGTGAGTGGCGGATAACGCTGCGAGTGAGTGAGCACCGGGTCACGCCGCCGCGTGCCCGAGCGGCGCACCGACCGACAGCGGGTACGCGTCGACCAGCGCGGCCAGCACCTTGTATGCGGCCTCGGCGGGCCCGAGCTCGTCGGGACGCAACAGGTTCGCCATGATGCGCAGGACCCACTCCATCAACGGTCGCGACTGCATGCCGATGCGCGTGAGCTCGCGCATCACGGCCGGGTTGCCGATGGCGCGCACGAACACACGCGCCATCTTCCAGTAGAGCCCGTATCTCGCGTCCAGCTCGTCGATGTATCGCGACAACGCGAGTCCATCGTTCGTCGTGATCGCATCGGAGACGACGTGCGCGGCGAGCCGACCCGTCTCGTACGCGACCGAGATGCCTTCCCCGTTGAACGGGTTCACCGAGCCGGCGGCGTCGCCGATCACGAGCCACGTGGGCCCGGCCAGCGGCTTCGCCGATCCGCCCGTGGGCAGCATGCCGCCCGTCGGCGCGCCACACGACGTCAGGGGCGAGATCCCCCAGCGGTCGGGCGCGGTCGCCACGAACGCGTCCATGAGCGTGCTCGTGTTGACGTCCTTCCACCCCGCGAACGTCGACAGCAGCCCGACACCGACGTTCACAGTCCCGTCGCCAACCGGGAACACCCAGCCATAGCCCGGAAGGTGTCGTCCCTCGCGGTCGCGCAGGTCGAGATGGCTCTCGATCCAAGGTTCGTCGTGCAAGGGGCTCGCGAAATAGCCGCGAATCGCCATGCCGAGCGGGTAGCTGCGGTCACGTTGCACGCCGAGGGACCGGCCGAACCGCGAGTTCGCTCCGTCTGCGACCACGAGGTACTTCGCGCGCACCGGCTCGGTCCGGCCCTCGCGCTCGAGCACGGCACCGGCGACGAGGCCGTGGTCCACGAGCGGTACCACTGCTTCGGCGGCCGGCCACAGGGTCGCACCGACCCTCACGGCGCGTTCGGCGACCAACGCGTCGAGCTCGCGCCGGCGCACGACATATCCGTACGACGGAAAGTCGGGATGATCCGGCCACTCGAGCTCGAGGGTCACGCCGTGCGCGATCGAGCGCAAGCCGTCGAACCGTAGGAACTGCCCGAGTGGATCGGCGAGACCCATGTCGTGCAGTTGCCGCACCGCGCGCGGCGTGAGGCCGTCGCCGCACGTCTTCTCGCGGGGGAACCGTTTCTTGTCGACGACGAGGACGCGATGGCCGGCGTCGGCGAGCCAGTACCCGGCCGACGCCCCAGCGGGGCCCGCGCCGACGACGAGGACGTCCCACGCCTGCGCGGTCATGGCATGCACGCTTGTGCGCTTGTGATCCGGGCGCGCGCCGCGCGACCTCTCATCGGTGCATCGTCGCGCGATGGTTGCGCGCGCGCCGCACCCACAGCCTCGGTGACCGTGATCGAGACGGCGCGGGCACGACGCCTCGATGGGTGATGGCTTCCGATAGCGTGATAGGAAGCGCTGAGACCTCTGTCGCAGCGACGAGACCCCCGACTGGGACCTGGAGGACCAGGCGGACGATGCCCAATCTGATCCCGGACTGGTTGCCATGGATGCGGCCTGCCGGCCGCCTGATCTGGGCGTGCTTGCTGATGGCCGTCGGGCTCGGAATCGCCTTCTACCTCTACAAGCGGCCCAAGCCCAACCGGCCCGCGACCTGGTCCGAGTGCATGGCCGGAGCGGTGGGTGTGTTCGCGCTCATGGCGCTCGCGTACGCGGTGATCCCGAGCGAATGGATCACGTTCTCCGACAAGTACCTGCAGTGGGACACGACGAAGTTCGTCTTCCGCAGCAACCAGGACATCTTCTTCCTTCCCGTGCACTGGCCGTTCACGATGGACAAGCGGTCCGTGCGAGACATCATCGTCGTCGTGATCTACCTCGTGTTCTTCGGGCTCAACCTCTTGCTGTTCGCGCAGTGGCAGAACCGCGGCAAGGAACCCGCAGCGGCCGCGGTCGAGCAGCCGCGGACCTCGCGCTTCGGCCGGCCGCT
Source organism: Actinomycetota bacterium (assembly GCA_046727575.1). Classification (GTDB taxonomy): domain Bacteria; phylum Actinomycetota; class Acidimicrobiia; order IMCC26256; family DASPTH01; genus DASPTH01. The sequence goes on along the minus strand of JBKPCV010000231.1, from coordinate 1,570 downwards.
CCGCCGGTCGCGCCGCGCGCCCGCGCCCGTCACCACTTCCGTCGGCTCGACGAACGGAGACCGCTGATGGCCCGAACCGACGCGAACCCGCCGATGCCTGACTTCGCGGTCGACTACGAGCTCCAAGAGGTCGATGCGTCGTTTCTCACGAGCGCGGTCAAGCCGAAGCAGTTCCTGCACATCGACCAGGCGGAGTGCATCCTCTGCGAGGGATGCGTCGACATCTGCCCGTGGAAGTGCATCCACATGGTGTCGGTCGACGCGATCAGCGACGCGGTCAACACCGAACAGCCCGGTGAAGACCCGCGCGATCACGTCGCGTTCATCGTCGACGAGGACATCTGCACGCGGTGCGCGCTCTGCGTCGACCGTTGCCCGACCGGCGTGATCATCCTCGGCAAACTCCAGACCAACGTGGCCGAGGGCGATCTCCACGCGCGCACGGCGCGGCACGGGTACGCGTACGGCGTGCGGTTCTAGGGGCTCGAGGAGAGGGGTTCGTGGCCAACGGCAACGGGAGCGGCAACGGGCGCAAACTGACCCAGGTGCTCGACACGGTCGACGAGAAGGTGCGTGGGTCGCAGGCGTGGACCGCGATTTTCCGGCCGGGTTCGGTGTTCCGTCGCGGCTACACCGACAGTCCCCGGAACCGCTCCTACGTGATCATGAACAACGTGCTCTACCACCTTCACCCCGTGAAGGTGAAGCGGCACGCGGTGAAGGTGTCGTACACGCTGTGCCTCGGCGGCTTGTCGTTCTTCCTCTTCATTCTCCTCACGGTCACCGGCATCTTCCTCATGTTCTTCTACCGGCCGACCGCCGCTTCCGCGTGGCCGACGGTGCAGCAGCTCGAAACGGCCGTCACGTTCGGCTCGCTCGTTCGCAACATGCATCGATGGGCCGCGCACCTCATGGTGCTGACGGTCTTCCTGCACATGAGCCGGGTCTTCTACCACGGCGCGTACAAGGCGCCCCGCGAGTTCAACTGGGTGATCGGCGTCGTGCTGCTCACCCTCACGCTGCTTCTCTCGTTCACCGGCTACCTGTTGCCGTGGGACCAGCTTGCCCTCTGGGCGGTCACCGTCGGCACGAACATGATGGGGTACACACCCGTGTTCGGAACGTCGGTGAAGTACGTGCTCTTGGGCTCCAACGAGATCAGCAACGAGACCCTCCTCCGCTGGTACGTCCTCCACGTCCTGTTGTTGCCCTTCGTGATCGTCATCTTCATGGCGGTCCACTTCTGGAGGGTGCGCAAGGACGGTGGCCTCTCGGGTCCGCTGTAGGGGCGACGCCATGACCGAGATCCCCGAGCACCTCCTCCAACGCAGTCGGGAGCGGCGCAAGGCGCTGGGCCTCCCGGTGCCAGGCGAGGAAAGCGGCGAGGAAGCAGCGCCGCCCGAGGCGCCCGCGGAGAGCCCGGCCGAAGCTCCGGCGGCTGCTGAGGCCCCGGCGGCCGCCGAGGCGCCGGCGGCCCCACCGGCGGGGGGCGGTCCCGAGCCGATCGGCGACGTGGAACTCCCCGGCGGAGGCCGGATCCCCGCGCACCTGTTGCAACGCAGCCGTGACC
>JBKPCV010000230.1:0-37941 GCA_046727575.1 Actinomycetota bacterium | reverse complement strand
GCCGGAGGCGGTGCGGGCGCGGCGGCAGGCGCCGCGGCCGGAACGGCGGCCGCCGCCCCGGGAGCCGACTGGGCCGCTGGAAGGGGTTGGGGCGCGGCCGCCGCCGCGGCCGCAGCCAGACGTGCCGCGTTCGCCGCAGCGGCCTCTTCCTGCTGTTGCGCGCGTGCGAGCTTGGCGTCCATTGTCCGACCCTGGTCCTTCAGCTCGGCCAGCGCGTCGGCTTGGCGCTGCAAATCTGCTTCGAGCGCGCGTCGGCTCGCGTTCAGATCCTCCGTGGCGGAGCGCAGCTTCGTGTAGACCTCCTGATCGCGCTCGGTGATCCTGTCGATGAATCGCATCCTTCGCGCGGCAGCCATCGCGTCATCGCTGTCGATGACGCTTGCCAATCGCGCACCCGATGTTCGATACGCGGAGACGGCGCGTTGACGAGCCTCCTGCCGAGCCGTACGAGCGCGCGCCGCGAGCGACGCGATTTGTTGTCGATTCGCGTCAACTTCGCGTCCGAGGCCCTTGTATCGCGTAAGCGCGTCGAAGTAGCGGTTCGCGATCGCGTCGGCCTGCGCGCGCAAGGCAGCAACGCTCGTGTCGCCGTCGCCCTCTGCCGCAGCCGCGTGCGCGGACCCGTTCACCAACGGCACGACGAGCAGTGCCATGGCGACCAGGAAGAGTGCGCGCGTCCGGAAGACCATCTGCGGTGGGATCGGCCCAAGCTAGCGTGATCGCGCAAGGCGAGCGTGAAAGAGAGGGGAATGGCCTTGCCGCTGGAGCCCCCACCCACCCGCTGGGCCCTGCCATCGCCCCGGCAGGCGGCCGACGGCGAGGTCGTGGCCATCGGGGCGGATTTGGGGCCCGGCACGCTGCTCAGCGCCTACCGACGGGGGCTGTTCCCCATGCGCCTCCGGCCCGGCGGGCCGATCGCGTGGTGGTCACCCGATCCGCGCGGCGTGATCCCGCTCGATGGCTTGTATGTGAGTCGATCCCTTGCGCGATCGTGCCGGCGTTTCGAAATTCGTGTCGACAGCGCGTTCGAGGACGTGATGCGCGGTTGTGCCGATCCTCGACGTCCGCACGGTTGGATCGACGAAGACTTCGTGCGCGCGTATTGCATCCTGCACGACCTCGGTTGGGCCCACAGCGTTGAGGCGTGGCGTGACGACACACTCGCGGGTGGTCTGTACGGCGTAGCGATCGGCGGACTGTTCGCCGCGGAGTCGAAGTTCTATCGCGAGCGCGATGCGTCGAAGGTCGCGCTCGTCGCGCTCGTCGATCGGTTGCAGCACGCGGGTGCGACATTGCTCGATGTGCAGTGGTGCACAACGTATCTTCGATCGCTCGGCGCCGTCGACATCTCGCGCGACGAGTACCTCATCCGCCTCGACGGCGCGCTCCGGGTAGTCTCCGACGCATGGAACCGATGATCGTGTATTTCAATCCTGTGTGCAGTAAAGCGCGCGGCGCGGTCGAGATCCTGCGCGACAAGGGTGTCGAGATCGAGGTGATCGAGTACTTGAAGGATCTGCCGAGCCGCGCCGACCTCGAGCGCATCGTCGACGCGATTCCCGACCCACCATCGGCGCTCGTCCGCAAGGACAAGAGGTTCAAGGAGCTCGGTCTCGACGAAGCCGACTACCAGACTCGTGACCAGGTCGTCGCGTTGCTGCTCGAGCATCCGGAGCTGATGGAGCGCCCCGTCGTGTTCGGAGGCGTTCGGGCTCTCATTTGCCGTCCGAGCGAGCGGGTCCTCGAGCTGCTCGACTGATCTCCCCTTCGAACTGACCTCAACAGACCTCGCTATACAGGGCGTGCTGACGCCGGTTCGGCCCAGCGATTCGGAGGGCGTGCGTGGCCGTCGAGTTCGTCGACATCCCGGAGAACGGGCGCCAGTACCGCATGTCGCGTCCCGTGTACCTGGGCGACGTCGACGGCCACGACGAGATGCACCTCGAAGCGCTCGGCCGTTTCATGCAGGACATCGCGACCGACGACGCCTACGACTCCGGCCTCCGTCACATGGGCGGTGTGTGGGTCGTCCGGCGTTACGACATCCGGCTCACGGCGTGGCCGGCGTTCCGGGACGCGCTCGACCTCGTCACGTTCTGCGGCGGGACGGGACCCTGCTGGGCCGAGCGCCGCACGACCGTGACGCACGGTTCGACGCCCGTTGCCGAGGCGGTCGCGCTCTGGGTCTTCGCCGACGTGGCGGGCGGGCGGCCTCTGCCGCTCGGGGACCAGTTCTACGAGATCTACGGACCGGCAGCGGCGCATCGGAAGGTGAGCAGCCGGCTGCGACACCCGCCGCCGACCGCCGACGCGTTCCGGCGGCCCTGGGCGTTGCGTGCGCGCGACCTCGACTTTCTCGATCATGTGAACAACGCGCGCGCACTCGAGGCCGTTGAAGACGAGGTTGCGCGGCGGCTCTCTCATCATCGCATCAGCAATGTGAGCCTCGAGTTCCGCGGTGCGCTCGCCCGCGAGACCGACGTCGAGCTCCTGAGCGAGGAGCGACCGGTCGAAGGTGACGGTTCTGAGATCATGCTCTGGCTCGTGACGGGCGCCGACGTTCGGATGTCCGCCGTCATCACCACCACGCCGCGCGCTCGACCGTGAACGACGGGACGTAAGCTGACGGCCGCTCTGGACTCGCTACCACAAGATGCGTTCGCCCGCCGTCGGTGCTTGGTCACCGGCGGCCTCGGCTTCATCGGATCGAACCTCGCGCTCGCCCTCGTGCGCCACGGCGCGCAGGTGACGGTCCTCGACGCGCGCGTACCGCGTCACGGTGCGAACCCCTGGAACCTGGTGCCGGATGGCGCCGGCGAACCAGACGGCCGGATCGCCATGGTCGAGCGCGACCTCGCCGAAGTCGAACGACACGACGTCCGCGCCGCCGCGCTCGAAGCGGACCTCGTCTTCAACCTCGCGGGCCAGGTGAGCCACGTCGACTCGATGAACGCGCCGCTGTTCGACCTGCAATCGAACACCGTGAGCCAGTTCGCGTTCCTCGAGCTCTTGCGACGTGAGAATCCTTCGGCACGGCTCGTCTTCACGTCGACGCGCCAGCTGTTCGGGCATCCCCGGTATCTGCCGGTCGACGAGGACCACCCCGTGTCACCGGTCGACGTCAATGGCATCACCAAGTACGCGACGGAGCAGCTGCACCTCCTGTACGACGAGATCTACGGGTTGCGCGCCTGTGTGGTGCGCCTCACCAACGTCTACGGCCCACGGCAGCGCTTGCGCGACGATCTTCAGGGGTTTCTCCCGATCTTCATCAGGCGGGCCCTCCGAGACGAAGCGCTCACGGTCTTCGGCGCGGGCACGCAGGAGCGCGACTGCCTGTACGTCGACGACGTCGTCGAATGCCTGATGCTGGCCGCGCTCGCAACCGACGCGCCAAGCCAGCTCTTCAATGTCGGCAACGACGAGCACCTCGAGCTCCGAGCTCTGGCCGACGCGATCGTCCGAGCCGCTGGATCGGGTCGCGTGGAGTACGTCCCCTGGCCGCCTGATCGCGACGCCATCGACATCGGGTCGTACTTCGGCGACTCGTCGAAGGCGAAGCGCATGTTGGGTTGGGAACCACGAACGCCGTTCGTCGACGGGATCGAGCGGACGATCGCGTTCTACCGCGAGCGGCTGCAGTGGTACCTGTAACCACGTCGACCCGCATCCCGCTCGTCGATCTCGCGCGCCGCGCGGCCGCGCTCGAGCCGGAGCTCGGAGACGCAGTCGCTCGCGTCGTGGAATCGGGCCGCTACCTGCTCGGTGACGAGCTCGCGGCCTTCGAGGACGAGTTCGCATCCTTCACGGGCCGCCGCCACGCCGTCGGGGTCGCGTCCGGCACCGACGCGCTGCGCCTGGCGCTCGTCGCCCTCGGCGTGGGCGCGGGCGACGAGGTGATCGTGCCCGCGTTCACTGCGGTACCGACCGCGGCCGCGGTCTGCGCGGTCGGCGCGACGCCGGTCTTTGCAGACGTCGACCCCGACACCGCAGCCATCGACCTGGAGTCGGCGTCCGCCGCGGTGACCGAGCGCACGCGTGCCGTCATCCCGGTACACCTGTACGGCCGTCCCGCACCGCTGCCCGACCTCGGTGTGCCGGTGCTCGAGGACGCCGCCCAGGCGCACGGTGCACTCGACCCGGGGTCCGGGTCGGCAGCGGCGGCGTACAGCTTCTACCCGACGAAGAACCTCGGGGGCATCGGCGACGGCGGCGCGGTCGTGACGGACGACGACGACCTGGCAGCCGCCGTTCGGCTGCTGCGCGCGCATGGTGCGCGGCGGGACTATGAACACGTCCGCGTGTCGACGAACTCGCGCATGTCGGAGATCGAAGCTGCCGCGCTCCGGATCGGGCTGCGGCGCCTCGACGACCACAACGCACGACGGCGGTCGATCGCGGCGCGCTACCGAGAGGCCGCGCCGGGCGTCAGGTGGCAGGAGCCGCACGAGCGCCACGTCGTCCACCTGTGCGTCGCGCGCGTGTCCGACCGCGAGGCGTTTCGCGCTCGGATGCCGTTCGACACCGGCGTCCACTACCCGCGCGCGCTCACACAGCAACCTGCGTACGCACAGTTCGCGCGCGCCGCCTGTCCCCGCTCCGAGGCGTGGGCGGCGGAGTGCATCTCCATCCCTTGCTTCCCGGAGATGACCGACGAAGAGATCGAGGTGGTGTGTCGAGTACTCCCTTGAACCCGGCGGTCGAAGCCATTTCAGCGTTCTTCCCCTGCTACAACGACGAGGCCACGATCGCGTCGATGGTGCGGCTCGCGGTCGCGACGTTCGAGCGCGTCGGCGTCTGCGACGCCGAAGTGATCGTTATCGACGACGGATCGCTCGACGGCTCTCCGGAGGTGCTCAAGGCGCTGGCGGACGAAGAGCCGTTGTTGTGCGTCGTCACGCACCCGGAGAACCGCGGCTATGGCGGAGCGCTGCTGTCGGGATTCGAGAACGCGACCAGGCAGTGGGTCTTCTATACCGACGGTGACGGCCAGTTCGACCCCGCCGAGCTGGAGTTGCTCGTGCGCCATGCCTCGGCGGACGTCGACGTCGTGCAGGGCTTCAAGCTCCGCCGCGCTGATGGCGTGCTGCGGCGGGTCGTCGGACGTCTGTATCACCGGTTTGTTGCCTTGTTCTTCGGGCTGCAGATCCGAGACACCGACTGCGACTTCCGTCTCATCAGGCGTAGTGCCCTCGATCGCGTCGAGCTCGTGCACACGACGGGCGTGATTTGCGTCGAGCTGGTGCGGAAGCTGCAGGACTCTGGGGCGCGATTCACCGAGGTCGGTGTGCATCACTACCGGCGCGTCTACGGGCAGTCAGAGTTCTTCCGTGCGCCCGCGATCGCCCGGACTCTGTTGGCGCTGGCGGGACTATGGGTACAGCTCGTGCTGCTGCGGCGCGGGCGGCACCGGCGCGGCGTCAGCTCGCCGACGCCACCACGATGACGGACGTCCCGAACGGGACGTTCCGCCGCGCCAGCCAACGCCGCTCGGCCTGCCCGAGCGGCTCGAACACACGGTCGAGCGACCGACGCTCGACGTCGGACGCAGGCCGCGTGCGCTCCGCCGAGCCGCCGCGCAGCCGGTCGAGGCCCCGCAGCACCGCGGCGGGTGGCGCGAGGAACGAGTAGGCGTACGTCGCTCGCTCGACGCTCAGGCCGTTGTCCAGCAAGCCCTGGCGGAGCTCCTCGCGCCGAAACCGACGGCGGCCGTGCACCGTCCTGTCGTGCTCGCGGCGCAGGGCCTCGAACGCCGGTTCAAGGACGACGAGCGCGCCGCCCGGCGCAAGCACTCGCGCGAGCTCTTGCAACGCTCGCGAGTCGTCGTCGACCGTGTACAGCACCGTGATGCCGATCACGATGTCGAAGCTCGCGTCGGGGAACGGGAGCGCTTCGAGCGGGGCGCGCACCGGGAGTGTCTCGCGTCGGCGCGCGCGGACGAATGCGAGCGCGTCGGCGGCGACGTCGACCCCGACCACGGTGCCGTACTGCGCCAGCCACGCGCCGTTGCCGCCCGGCCCGCATCCGGCGTCGAGGATGCGCTGCGCCCGCGGCAGCCACGGCGCGACCAAGTGTGCGACCAGTGCGCGCGTGTTGCGGTACCACCAGTGCTCGTCCTCGGCGGCCGCAATGCGCGCGTACTCCTCGATCTCCACTGCGCGAGACGGTACAGCCACGGTCCGGTCCGGGTTGTAGGGTCAGTCCTCGTGGCCATCTATGCGCTCGGTGAGGTGGTGCCCGACATCCATCCCGACGCTTTCGTGCATCCCGACGCAACGGTGATCGGCAACGTGACGATCGGAGCGGAGTCGACCGTTTGGCCGCAAGCGGTGCTGCGCGGCGACTACGGCTACATCACGATAGGGGCACGGACCTCGATCCAGGACGGGACGGTGGTGCATTGCACGGCGGAGTACCCGACGATCATCGGGGACGAATGCGTGGTCGGACATCTGGCGCATCTGGAGTGTTGTGTTATCCACGACGGCGCGCTCGTGGGTACCGGCTCGATCGTCTTGCACCTCGCGGTGGTCGAGTCGGGCGCGCTCGTCGGTGCCGGCGCCGTTGTGCCCAATGGGATGCTCGTGCCGTCCGGCGCGATGGCGCTCGGCGTCCCGGCGAAGATCCGTCCCGATACCGCCGACGCGGCCGAGATCGACCGCATCGGGAGGCTCTACGTGGGCAATGCGGTGCGGTACCGCAAGGAACTGCGCCGTCTCGACCCGCCGAGCTAGGACTGCGCCGAGAGGGCGGGCAGACGCCGGTGGCGGCGGCGCCGCGTCGGCGCCGGAGCGCAGCGGAGGCGACGGCGGCGGTGGGTGGGGCCCGGCGGCGACGTCCAGCGGCGGCAGCGTGTCTGCTTCGCTTCTAGCCCTTGACGTAGGCGAACTTCTCGGCGACCTTCCCGTCGCGTACTCGTATGACGTCGACGCCCCGCACTGCACCGGGAGTGCCGTCGTCGTTCGTCCACGTGAACCTCCACTGCACGACGCAGCGGTCGGCAGTCGCGATGACGTCTTCCGCGTCGAAGTGCGCGGTGGGCGTCGAGCCGAAGAATTCGACCCACGCGGCGCGCACCGCTGCTTGCCCGACGTGGCGGTCGCCCATCGGAGGCGCCGTGCTCTCGAAGACGCAATCGTCGGTCATGGTTGCCATCACCGCGTCGACGTCGTGCCGATTGAAGGCCTCGTTGAATTTTTCGACGGTCTCGATCGTCGTTGCCGTCGTGTCCTCTGGCATCAAGCGTCCTCCCGCCCCTGGGGCGCTCGGTAGACGTCCGGTTCGATGAAGATCAGCTTCACGATTGGCGCCGACGCCCTCACGCGGGCTTCCACGATGTCGATGGCATCGGTGAGTTCCGGAATCGTGGTGCACACGAAGTCGAGCTTCGCAGCGAGGATCACGTCGTCAGGGCCCTGGTGCATCGTGCGGAGATGGATGATGTGCCGCACTTCGGGGCCTGCGAGGATCGCGCGGCGGATCCTCTCCTCGAGATCCGGCGTGACCGCCTCACCGATGATCAAGCTCTTCATCTCGACTGCCAGTACCACCGCGATGATCCCGAGCAGCAACCCGATGCCCAGGCTGCCGGCCGCGTCCCAGCGCGGTTCGCCCGTGACCTCGGCCAGCGTGATGCCAGCGAGTGCGATACCGAGACCGATGAGCGCGCCGGTGTCCTCCAGGAGCACAACCGGGAGCTCCGCGCTCTTCGTCGTGTGGATGAACTGCCACCACGATCGTCGCCCCCGCATCGGCAGGGCCTCGCGTCGAGCAGTGCGCAGCGAGAGCGACTCGAGCACGATCGCGATGCCGAGCACGGCGAATGCCCAGATCGGCGACTCCAGCGCCTCGGGATGCAGCAGCTTCTCGACGCCTTCGACGAGCGCGAAGAGCGAACCCAGAGAGAACAGCACGAGCGCGACGACGAACGCCCAGAAGTACCGCTCGGTGCCGAAGCCGAACTGGTGCTCGACCGTAGGCCGACGGCGACCTCGCTGTCCGCCGAGGAAGAGCAGCCCCTGGTTCCCCGTGTCCGCCACCGAGTGGATCCCCTCCGCCAGCATTGACGCCGAGCCGGTGATCGCGAAGGCGATGAGCTTCGAGGTGGCGATCCCGAGATTGGCGAGGAACGCCGCGACGATCGCGCGCCGCGTACCGTCATGCATCCGAGACGTCCCACACGGACGCGGCCGCAACGTGCATGACGTCCCCGTCCAACCCGGTCAACCGCAACCGCGACGCGCCCCGCTCGTACCCCTCGAACCGAGCGGTGATCGACTTCCACTCGTCGCCGGGAGTGGTGTACCGGACCGACAGCATCCGGCCGCGGGCGAGTCGGAGCCGTTCGTCGCAGCCGTAGCGCAGCAAACCGTCGGGACCGCGCCGCGGCGGACGGCCGATGTGCACGCCGTGCGTGCGGTACGACTCGGCGAGCACGGCCGCTCGGTCGGGACCGCAGAACTCGAGCGTGGCGTCGAGCAACACGCGCGCGAACGTACGCCCGTGGTGCGGGAGCCCAGAGTCGAGACCGAGCGCGAAGTGCACCAACTCGTGGAGCACGACACCTTTCGTACGGTATCGGCGGGGCAAGGTGATGGTCGGTCCAGTCTCCTCCTCCCGGTAGAACGCTTGACGGGCGCCGTTTCCCGGACGCAGCCGTGGGACCATGGCGAGATCGCGCTCCGGGAAGCGCACGTGCCACCACATCGAACCGACCACACGGTCGACGAACCGCGCGCACGCGTCGAGGCCCGGAAGCGGGCTCGAGGGCAGCGGCGTCTCGGCGAGGTACAGGCGCGTGCGCTGCGTGTCACGGGGACGCCGACCTGTGAGCCGGGTCAACTCCGTTCCGCCGTCCCGCTCGTCCGACACGGAGGTCGCTCGCTGCTCGCCGGGGTACCCGGCTCGCGCCCGCTCGCTCCTGCACGGCTCCACTTCGTCTCCGCTGAGATCTGCCTGAGACTCCGCTGAGGCGTCCATGGGCCGCCACGGTAGGCTCGTCGGGTGGTTCACTGGCGCACCACTTGCACGTCGCAGCGCGTACGCAGATGAGCGCGCCGGTCGTCGAGGTGCGCGGCCTCTCCAAGCGATTCAAAGGCAACGTGCTCGCGGTCGACGACCTGAGCTTTTCCGTCGAGCCCGGTCAGATCTGCGGCATGCTCGGTCCCAACGGTGCCGGCAAGTCCACGTCGCTTCGTGTATTGCTCGGGTTGGTCCATCCGACTGCGGGCGACGCGTACCTGTTCGGCGAACGGGTCCGTCCGAGTACCCCGCTCCTTCGCAGAGTCGGCGCGCAAATCGAGACCGCCGCGTTCGTGCCGCACCTCTCGGGGCTGATGAACCTTCGGCTCTGGTGGGAGTCCGGCGGCGCTCGGCTCGCCGACGCGGACTTCGACGGGGCATTGGCCATCGCCGGCCTCGGCGACGCCATCAACCGGAAGGTGAAGACGTACTCGCAGGGCATGCGCCAGCGGCTCGGCCTTGCGCGTGTGCTGCTCGGCCGCCCCGAGGTGCTCGTGCTCGACGAGCCGACCAATGGCCTCGATCCGGGTGAGATGCGAGAGGTGCGGCAGCTGGTGCGGCGTGTCGCCGAGGCGGGCGCGACCGTGCTGTTCTCGAGCCACATCCTCGCCGAGGTGGAGCAGATCTGCACCCACGCGGTCGTGATGGACAAGGGCCGCCTGGTTGCGGCCGGATCGGTCCGCGAGCTGGTCGGCTCGTCGGGCGCCGTGTACCTCGAGGTCGACGACGTCGCCGCGGCCGAGCGAGTGCTCGAAGAGCTGCCGATGGTGAAGCGCATCGAGTCCGACGCGCCGGGGCTCAACGTCGGCATGAACGGCGGGAAGCGCTCGGAGCTGGTGGCCGCGCTCGTACGCGCCGGAGTGGGCGTGGAGACCGTGACCTCCCGCCATCGGCTCGAGGACGCCTTCCTCGGCCTCGTCGAGGGTGACAACTGATGGGTGTCGTACGCGCCGAAGCCGTCAAGACCACGCGGCGCATGCGGACCTACATCGCGTTCGCAGTAGTGGTCCTGATCCCGGTGATCATGACCATTGCCTTGAAACTGAACCCGCCCGACACCCAGGAAGGGGACGGAGGCGGTCTCCTGTTTCTGGCGTCGCGGTTCTCCGGGCTGGTGATGCCGGCGGCCGCGCTCGCGCTCATGAGCGCCTTCCTCCTCATCATCATCGTCGCCATCTTCGGAGGCGACGCGATGGCGAGCGACGCCTCGTGGGGGAACCTCAGGTTCGTCCTGATGCGTCCAGTCGGGCGCATCAAGCTGCTCTTCGCCAAGCTTGGGGTGGCGACGCTCGTCTCGTGGGCAGCAGTGCTCACGGTCGTGCTCGTGGCGCTCGCCGCGGGTGGCATCGCGTTCGGGTGGCACGGTCTCGACGCGCCCCGCTTCGAGAACGGGCAGGTCACGCTGATCCACCAGTCCGTCGGCGACTTGCTGGTGCACATCGGTATTGCGACTGCATATGTGTCGTGGATGCTCACGGGGCTGGTGGCGTTCACGTTCCTGCTGTCGTGCATGACCGACTCCCCGGCGGCCGCGACAGTCACCGGCGTCGGCCTCTACATCACGTCGCAGATTCTCGACGCGATCGAGCCGCTCGGGTCATTGCGGTACGTGTTGCCCACGCACTACTTCGACTCCTGGCGTGACCTCATCTTCGAGGGACACGCGACCGCCGACATGGCGCGCGGTGCCCTGCTGATGGTGGGGTACGTCCTTGTCTTCGTCGGTCTCGCCGTGTGGTGGTTCCGGCGCAAGGACATCCTCAGCTGAGCTCGGGGAGCTCCTGGTCCTCGGCGAGGCTGTCCGCATAGAGGTCGCCGTACTCCTCGACGCGCTCGATCACCGCAGCCGGATCGAAGGTCAGGGCGTCAGCGTCGCCGTCATCTGCCAGCGCCTCGAGCTCTTCCCACGCGACGGGTGTTGACACGCTCGGCACCGCAGTCGCGCGTAACGAGTACGCGCACACGGTCGTCTTGTGGCGGTCGTTCTGGCTCCAGTCGATGAAGACCTTTCCGTGCCGCTGATCCTTCGCCATGTTGACCGTGACGCGCTTCTTGTCGCGGGACTCGAGGATGCGACCGACGGCGAGCGCGAACCCCTTCGTCGTTTCTGCGTCGACCGACGGACTCAGGCCAACCGAGAGGTGGATGCCCTTCGAGCCCGAGGTCTTGGCGACGACGTGGAGACCGAGCTGCTGGAGGACGTCACGCAGGTCGAGTGCCACGCGCGCGCAGTCGCGGACGCCGGCGGGGGCGCCCGGGTCGAGGTCGAAGACCATCGCCGTCGGGTGCCACGGGTCGTGTGCCCGCGCTTGTGGGGTGTGGAGCTCGAGGGCGGCGAGGTTGGAGGTCCACACGAGGCCGGGCAGGTCCTCGATGCAGCAGGCCCGAATGTCCGAATCGGCGTCGAGGGGCACGGTCTCGAGCCATTTCGGTCGGTGGTTCGGGCATCGCTTCTCGAAGAACCGCTCGCCGTCGACCCCGTCGGGGAGGCGCACCATGGTGAGCGGGCGGTCCTCGAGGTGGGGGAGCAGTACCGGGGCGATGCGGGTGTGGTAGTCGATGACCTGCCCTTTGGTGAAGCCGGTCGCGGGGTACAAGACCTTGTCGAGGTTGGTGAGCCGGAGGTGACGGCCCTCGACCTCGACCATCGTTTCGGTCCCCGCGCGTCCCGTACCCTTGGAACGAGCAGCCACGACCTGCGAAGGTAGTAGTCCGGCAAGCGGGCTGATTTCACCGAGGAGAACCCCGTGCCCAACGCAATTTGGACTGGATCGATCAGTTTCGGCCTCGTCACCGTGCCGGTGAGGATGATCTCGGCGACGCGGTCGCTCGACGTCCGCTTCCACCAGCTCGAGGAGGGCACCGGGGCCCGCATCCGCTATCGACGGGTCTCGGAGCAGTCGGGTGAGGAGGTGCCCAACGAGCGCATCGCGAAGGGCTATGAGGTCGAGCCCGGGCGCTACGTCGTGGTCGAGGGCGAGGAGCTCGCGTCGCTCAAGCCCAAGGCGAGCCGCCAGATCGAGATCGAGGACTTCGTCGACCTCTCCGACATCGACCCCGTCTACTTCGAGCAGCCGTACTACCTCATCCCCGACAAGGACGCCGCGAAGTCGTACCGCCTCCTCGTCGACGTCATGGAAGAGCTCGGCAAGGTCGCCATCGGGCGGTTCGTCCTGCGTTCGAAGGAAGCGCTCGTCGCGATCCGCCCGGTGGACGGTGCGCTCGTGCTGGAGACGATGCGGTTCGCCGACGAGGTGCTCGCACCCGACCGCGAGGCGCCGCTGGCCGAGCCGTCGAGCGCGCCGACCGAACGCGAGAAGGAGATGGCGAAGCAGCTCGTGAACTCCCTCACCGCAGAGTTCGACCCGGACAAGTACCACGACGAGTACCGCGAGGAGCTGCTCGCGCTCATCGACAAGAAGGCGTCGGGCGAGGAGATCGTCGCCGCGCCGGAGAGCGAGGAACCGGCGAAGGTGCTCGACCTCATGGCCGCGCTCGAGGCCAGCCTGGAGCGCGCCGGCGCCAAGCAGGCCAAGAGCGGCCGCGCGCCCGCGAAGAGGACCGCGTCGAGCAGCGCGAAGACCTCGAAGCGGGCGGCGCCGACGAAGAAGGTTGCGGCCAAGAAGGCGTCGTCCAAGAAGGTCGCGGCGAAGCGGACGCGCAAGTCGGCCTGACCCGGCGGCGTCCGCGCGCGGAAGCGAACGGTGATGGGACGCGCTTCCGACGAACGGTTGAGTCTCGTCATCCCGTTCTGGAATGAGCAGGAGACCATCGCCACGATCACCGCCGTCGCGCGCGGCGCGCTCGATTCGCTCGTCACGACCGGCCACGTAGCCGGCTACGAGATCGTGTGCGTGGACGACGCCTCGACGGACGCGACCGGAAAGCTGCTCGACGAGCTTGCGGTCGCCGATGACCGCGTGCGCGTCGTCCACCACGAACGCAATCGCGGTCTCGGCGGTGCTGTCCGGTCCGGTCTCGGTGCCGCGACCGGCGACCTCGTCCTCTATACAGATGCTGATCTCCCGTTCGATCTCGCGGAAACCGGCCGGCTGGTCCGCGTGCTGCGCACGTACCACGCCGACGTCCTGAGCGGCTACCGGCTCGATCGCCGGAGCGAAGGCTTCCGCCGAACGCTCTACTCGGCGGTCTACAACCTGATGATTCGGTTCTCGCTCGGGTTGCGCGTCCGCGACGTGAACTTCGCGTGCAAACTCCTCCGGCGCCGGGTGCTCGACGCCGTCACCCTTCGGAGCGAAGGCTCGTTCATCGACGCAGAGCTGCTGTCACGCGCTGACCGGATGGGCTTCAGCATCGTGCAGGTGGGACTCGACTACTTCGCGCGTTCACGCGGTATCTCGACGTTGTCGTCATGGGGGACCATCACGCGCATCGTCCGGGAGTGGCGCGATCTCGCTCCCGAAATTCGCAGTCTCGGACCTCCGGGAATCGGCGCATCGCGCTGAACGCGGCACTGTTCGTATAGCTTCACTCCGTCATGACCGCGCCCGTGCTCATCGTGAACGCCGACGACTTCGGCCTCACCGCCGGCCTCTGCCAGGGCATCCTCCGGGCGGGCCAGTCGGGGATCGTCACCAGCACGTCGGCGCTCGCGAACGGCAAGGCGCTCGTCGACTTCGCGCCTGCCCTCCGAGACTCCGGCCTCGGGGTCGGCGCGCATCTCGCACTGGTCGGCAACCAAGGCACCGTGCTCACCGCCCGCGAAGTGCCCACACTCGTCGACGCACAGGCCAACCTGCCGAAGAGTTGGAAGCCGTTCCTGTCGCGGGCGGCGACCGGTCGAATCGATGCCGACGACGTGCGACGCGAATTCGACGCACAGATCGGCGTTCTACGGTCGTGCGGCCTCACCGTGACGCACCTCGACACGCACCAGAACCTTCACCTCTGGCCGAGCATCGCCCGTGTGACGGTCGAGCTCGCGTGCACGCGCCGGATACCCGCAATTCGCGTGACGCGATCGGCGGGATTGTCACCGATCGCGCTCGGCGTGCGGTACTTCGCGGCCCGCCTCGAAGCACGCGCGCGCCACGCCATGGTGCAGTTTCCCGAGGCCTCCGCCGGCTTCGACGAGGCGGGTCGTCTCGACCTCGGCCTCTTGCGCGCTGCACTCGATCGCTTCGCGAAGCGAGGCGTCGAGAGCGCGGAGCTCGTGTGCCATCCGAGCCAAGCCGCGGACGCGGAGCTTGCAGCGCTCGGGTGGGACTACCACGGCCACGCTGAGCTCGACGCGCTCACGTCGCGTGATGCGCGCGCGGCAGTCGAGCGCGCCGGCTTTCGGCTCGGCACGTTCGCCGACCTCGACGGCACACGCCCCGCTGACCAAGAGACGCGCCGGTAGGCTCCGCTCGTGCTCACCGAGCCAGCGCGCGGCGCGGTCGTCGCGGCCGGCACCCGCAGCACCAGCTCGGGCTGGCTCGTCCGCCGCGCGGCCGTCGCGTACGTCGCGATCGCACTCGTGCTCACGGCGGTTGCCGCGCTGGCGGTCAATCTCCCGGATGCGCATCGCACGCTCGAGTTCGACGGCCGTGAAGTCGTCGGCGGCTGGTGTCGGTTCGACTGCGGTTGGTACGCGCAGATCGCCGACCACGGCTACACGTACACGCCCGGTCAACAGTCGCCCGTCGCGTTCTTTCCTGGATATCCATTGGTCGCCCGACCGCTCGCGCGTGTGATCGACAACACACCCCTCGCGCTGATCGCGGTCACGTGGCTCGCCGGCCTGGCCACCCTCGTGCTCTTTGCCCACTGGTGTGCTCGCCGTCTCGAGCGACGGACGGCGATTCTCGCGGTCGCGTGCTTCGCGCTGTATCCCTACGGGTGGTTCCTCTACGGCGCCGGCTACGCGGACGCGCTGTTCCTGGCGTGCGCGATCGGCGCGTTCGTGTTGCTGGAACACGACCAACCTGTGCTCGCAGGGCTCGCGGGCGCGGCCGCCGCAGTGACGCGTCCCATCGGTATCGCGGTCGCGGTGGGGCTCCTGTTGCGCGCGATCGAACGGCGGGGCGGGCTACCGGCGCGCGGTCCTGGTCGATCTGCATCGATCGCGGCGTCGCTCGGCATCCCGGCGCGGCTCGACGTGCGGGTGCTGCGTCGCCGCGACCTCGGCGTTCTGCTCGCACCGGTGGGCACCGTCGCGTGGTCGGCATGGCTCTGGGCACGCTTCGACGATCCATTCGCCTACTCGACGGTGCAGCAAGCCTGGGACCAGGCGGAAGGCCCGCACACGTGGTTCAAGATCGGCTTCGGCGGCCAGCTCCTCCACGGGGTGGACACCGGTTACCGCGCGGGCATCCTGGTGCAGGCGATCATCACGCTGGTCGCGCTGGTCGCGGTGCCGTTCGTCGCCCGGCGCCTGGGCGCCGCCTACGGCGCGTACACCCTGCTCGCGATCGCCTTGGCCGCGCTCGCCACCAAGGACTTCCAGGGCATGGGCCGCTACATGTTGGGCGCGTTCCCCCTGTTCGCGCTCGCGGGCTTGCTGCTCGACGAGCGGCCCAAGGCACGCGTGCCGGTGCTCGCAGCCGCGGCGGTCCTGCTCGTGGTGGGGGCGTTCGGTTTCGCGCGCAACTGGTATCTCACGTGAGGGACGCCGCAGCCGTCACCGCTCGCCGCGCGTACGCATCCCAGTCGCTCGGAACCCGGCTGCACACGACGCTCCGGTGGTGGACATGTCCGTTTCCGGCCGTCGCGGCGGTGGTGCCGACCGAGGGGTCGGTGCTCGACGCCGGGTGCGGACACGGGCTCCTGAGTGTGTACCTGGCGGCCCAGGCGCCCGGCCGCCGGATCGCTGGCGTGGACATCGATGACGAGAAGCTCGAGGTCGGGCGCCAGGCGGCGCACGCGGCAGGAGTCGAAGATCGCGTCACGTTCAGCCGTGTCGTTCCGGGCTGGCATCCCGACGCGTCGTGGCAGGCGATCGTGGAAGTCGACATGTTGTACCTGCTCGGCCGGCCTCGAGCCGAGGAGTGGCTCCGACACGCAGCCACCGCGCTCGCACCCGGTGGACGCCTCGTCGTGAAGGAGCTCGACGTGGCCCCGGGCTGGAAGGCGCGTTGGAGTCGGTTCCAGGAAGTCCTCGCGACCCGAGTCGCGCGCATCACCGAGGGGGAGGCGCTGGAGCTGATTCCGAGCGCAGCGGTGCGCGCGGCGATGGCGGACGCGGGGCTCGTCGTCGACGCACGGCGACTCGACCGCGGCCGCCTCCATCCCCACTACATGGCGATCGGTACGCACTCGTAGGCTGCGCCGCCATGGCCATGCCGTCGCGCTTTGCGATCCGGTTCACCGGGATCAACCGCTCGATCGCGCTGCTCGGAGTGGTGCCCGAATACTGCCGCGTGGAGGTGGATGATGGTGAAGTACGCGTGCGGATGTCGTGGCTGTTCTCGCTCGACGCACCACGGAGTCAGCTTCACGCTGCCGTGCGTGATCACGGCCGCGTGTGGGGATGGGGTGCCCACGGTTGGCGCGGCAACTGGCTCGTGAACGGCTCGTCGCAGCGTCTCGTGCGATTGGAGTTCGAGCCGCCCGTGCACGCTCGCACCGCCGGCTTCCCGATCCGGGTGCGGCAGGTTCGCGTGTCGGTGGAGGACCCGTGCGGGCTCCTCACCGCGCTAGCTACGACGCCCGACGCTCGGGGAGCGTGATCGGGCGCTGCCGGCCGCGGCGGGAGACGCGCTGCGACGCCAACTCGCCGTGGTCGTCGTCCAGCCAGCCGCACGTGCAGACCAGGGGATCGTCTCCCGAGCGGAACTCCGTGCAAGCCTCGAATCGCACCGCCGCGCCTTCGATCGTGGTGTCCATCTCGTGCCTCTCGTCCTCTGCCTGTCGTGGCTCTCGTGCCTCCCACCCTCGGGGAGGCTCACTCGGGCACGATCGCGCGGGGGTACGACACTTATTCGACGATGATGGGCGCCGGCGTCAGGGCGTGGTCGGCGGCTCCTCGTCGCCTCGGGGTTCGGACGCGGGCTCGGAGCCCGGCTCGGGAGCCGAGTCGCCGTCGGGCTGGGAGGCCGGGATGGTTGCCGCACCCGGCGCCGAGCCGGCAGGAGCGCCGTTGCCACCTCGGCCGTCCGCGAGGTAGCGCATCAGCGTCGCCGCGAGTCCGTCGACCGGGCCGCCGCCCCCACCACCCGTGACCAAAACGTCCGGCACCACGGTGATGTGACCCTCGGCGACCGCGTTCGCCACCGCGACCAGCGCGGTGGCGCCACCGCCCAGCGCGTTCTTCTGGGCCTCGAAGCCCACTGCGCGTGCCAGGCCGAGTGCCTCGGTGGCTTTGGCCTCCGCGAGCCCGACGGCTTGCACCTTGGTCGCCTGGGCGCGCCCGGTGAGCTCGACGTATGCGGCCTCACCCTTGCCCTCGTTCTCGCGCGCCTCGGCTTGGTTGGCCTTGATCTGCACACCGACCTGGGCGTTGGCGAGCTGGGCCTGCATGTCGGCGGTGCCTTTCGCCTTCTCCATCTCGATCCGCGACGTCTGGGCGCGCTGCTGCTCCTCGAAGGTCGCCTTCTCCTGATTGGCGATCTCGCGCTGGGTGAGCACGACCACGAGCTCGGGTGGGAAGACGACGTCCTGGATGTACACACCCCGCGTCTCCACCTCGTACTGCGTCAGGTAGCGGGTGATCGCCTCCAGCGCGGCCGCCTGCACCTCGCGCCGCGTCTCGATGAACTTCACTGCCTCGAGGGCCTGGAGCGTGTTGCGGAAATGGTTCCCGACCGCGGACTGGAGCACCTCGCTCACCAGGTTGCGCATCGTGCCCACCATCGAGATCACTTTTGGTGCGCGCGTGTCGGGGACATGGATCTGCACCTGGAGGTCGATCTGGAACACGAAGCCCTCGCGACTCTTGCCGACGATCGATGACAGCTGGGCGTCGAGGTCGTGCGCGTCGGACGTCGCGTCGGCCCAGTTCAACGTGAGGATAAACGTGGGGACGATCTCCGCCGCATAGACCCGCGGGTTGATCGGGTACTTGCCGGTGCGGAGCGGCTCCTGCCAGATGCCGCGATGCCCCGGGCGCACGATCGACCCGAAGTTGAACTCCACGCCCGACGTGTCGAGCGTCGGCAGGCCGACGAAGCCCTTGATCACCGCGACCTCTCCCTGGTTCACGACGAGCATGGGGACGAGGTCGACGCGCACCAGGAACGGGTTGAGGAGATACGCGCCGTAGAGGAGCGGGTCGTGCTGCAAACCGATCTTGCCGCCGGCGTCGAGGAACGCCTGATAGTCCTGGTAGTTGTTGTGGATCGTGTTCTTGCTGCCGAGCAGCGTCTCGATGAGGTCCGCGTCCTGTACGCCGCCCTCGCGTGTCTCCATGGCGGAGATGTCGCTGAACGCGCCGAGTCGGCTCGCGATGTCGCCCTCCGGGAGCGGCGGCCCCTCGAGCGTCGTCACCACGCCGATCATGTCGATCTCGCCGTCGGGCGCGATCACGACCACGCGGAGCTGCTCGGGCGCGAGGCCGAATGACTGCGGCGTGAGGGTGCCACCCTTGGCCTGGGTGACGAGCTCGGGCGAGACCGGAAGGCCGTACACGCCCTGGGTCGTGATCACCAGGAAGGCGACCGGGTGGATGGGGACGAGTGTCCCGGGAGGCAGCACGGGGCGCTGGACGCCCTTCTGCCCTCCGCCTTCGACGAATCCCGCCAGATCGGAGAAGTTGCCGAACTCCGGCTTGTACACGGCGCTCTTGGCGCCGATCGGCAGCGGCTCGCCGACCTGGGCGATGACCACACCGATCTCTCCCGCAGGGACCTGCACCCACGGGAACTTCTTCACGCCGAACAGCGGCCACAGCTTGAACCGCAAGCCCGGCATGAGCAGCCCGGCCTGGTAACCGGCTTCACCGCGAAACCCGATGGGGTTGTCGTCGGAGAGCCGCCGCAGGGCGAAGCGCTTCGAGACGAGCCCCACCTCGGTCGAGCCGATCGAGTGGAACGACTCGAGCGCAACGATGACGATCAGCACCACCACGACGATGATCACAATCAGAGCAGCCATGACTTCACCGCCTTTCGCGTTCGCAGGCTAGAGCGTTCGCGTGTAGTCGACGACCTGTCGGATCTCTGCGGGTGACAGCGTGTTACCGAACGCGGGCATGCCGTCTTGCCCGCGGGTGACGAACTGCATCTCGTCGGCGACGGCGGGAAACGCCTTCACGACTTTGCCGCCGGACAGCTGCGGCCCGATTCCGCCGCCGCCGCTGTTGCCGTGACAGCGCGCGCAGTTGTCGGCGAAGAGCGTGGCGCCGGCCGATGACGGTTTGCCGCTGCCCGAATCGACGGTGAACAGCAGGACCACCGCAACTCCGGCGACGATCAGGACGAGCACCTGGACGATGTTGACGATGCGCTCGAGCATGTGGTCAGAACAGGGGGATGCCCGCGGGCCGTGAGGTGAAGAACCAGAACGAGCTGGTGAGCCAGATCCCGACCAGCACCGCGAAGACGAGGCCGCCGACGAGCGGCAGAGTCCACGCGGGTAGACCGTGCATCCGAACCGCGAGCACCTTGATGGTGAAGGCTCCGTAGAACACGCATCCGAGCAACGAGTGCACGAGCACGCGGGTGTTTGTGGACTGGAACCCGAGGCCCCAGAGGCAGTGGAAGGCGATGGGCAGGCTGAGCCCGAACGCGAGCGTGCCCGTGAGGCGGTGGGCGTCACCGAGCCACGGCGGGGCTGTGCGCGGCACGTGGATCTTGTCGTACAAACGCATCGCCAGCTGCACCTGCACGACCGCGAGCACGATGACCGCGGTCGCGAACCACACCTTGAAGTTGATCGTGTTGGTGAAGAAGAGCGTGTACTTCTTCTCTTGCGTGGGGTCGTGGACGTTGCTGTACACGCCGAGCGCGATCGACACGGCACCGCCGGCGACGAGCGCGAGCAGCAGTTTGCGGCTGGGATCGCTTCGCGCGACCGACTGCGTGGCCATGGGACCCTCCCGGCGCAGATCGTACGTCGCCCCGGGGTTACGCTCGGGCGTGACGTCCGTTCGCCAGCGGCTCGAGGTGCTCGGCGGCGACGCGCTCCAAGCGGCGTGGGAGCAGGTCACGCGCCTCGCGACGATCCGTCCGCGCAACGCGCGGGCGAAGCGTTTCCGTCGTTTCGGTGAACGGTCGGCGATCTGTTTTCCGGTCGCGGCGCTGTTCGGCGAGGAGTACATCGAGATCGGCGACGGATGCATCGTCGGTCCGTACTCGACCTTGTCGGCGGGGATCATGCCGGGCGCCCCGGGCGGTCGGACGCCCCGCCTGAAGATCGGCGACCGGTGCCTCATCGGCAAGGGGAGCGGCATCGTCGCTCACGAATCGATCGAGCTCGGCGACGACATCTTCACCGGTCATCACGTCTACATCACCGACTCGAGCCACGGATACGAGGACCGGACCGTCGCGATCGGTCGCCAGTTCGCCGACGTGCGCGCCGTGCGCATCGGTGACGGGTCGTGGCTCGGCCACGGCACGGTGGTGCTGCCGGGCGCCGACATCGGGCGGCACGTGGCGGTCGGAGCCGGCTCTGTCGTGAGCGGGGCGTTACCCGACTTCTGCCTCGCGGTCGGGAGCCCCGCACGGGTCATCCGTCGCTACGTGACCGGCGAGGGATGGGTGCGGGCGCACGAGCGCGAGAACCCCGACAGGCCAGCCGACCCGCGTCAGGCTCGTGACGGGTAGTTCGGGGGCGCGTCCTCGGGCGGAAGCTGTGTGAGCACGGTGAGCGAGGTCGCATCGTCGTACAACCCGATGGGCTTCGACGGCCACGCGCCGGGCAGGTAACGCCGTCCTCCGTCGGCATACCGATACAGCCCCCTGCCGTCGCGTCCGACCTCGTCGGGTCCGGTCGCGTTCGGGTCCCACCAGATCGCGGTGGCGTCGTCGCCGCCGGTGACGTCGAGGAACTTCCAGACTCCGTGCCTCCCCCAGGACAGATGCAGGCGAGTCGGCGTCGTGGTCGGCGCGCTCGGATAGCGGAACAAGCCGGCGCGGAACGTCTTCGCGGTGAGCCGGGGCCCGGCCAGGTGCACGCCCGTGAAGAACACGAGGGGCGCCAGTACGAGCTCACGGAAGGTCTTCGCTGCGGGGGGCCTTCCCGTCTGCCACGTGAGCAGGTTGGCGAGCTCGTCGATGTCGTCGGCTGTGCGCGCCGGGAGGAGCGACACTCCGAACGCGTGCGCCCACTGGCGCTGGTCGTACTGGCGGCCGAACACCGCGGTGTCGGTGAAGGCGTACCCGAGCACGACCCACTCGGGGAAGTACTGCTGGGTGGTCGCTTCCTTGGTGAGGAACGCGGGGAACACGGGGTCGGCGGCGAGTAGCACGCTGGTGACGCCGGCCGTCTTGAGCTTCGTGATCACGAGACGCGCGTCCTCTTGCGCGGTGGCGACGTCGAGCGTGTACGGCACCGTGACCTTCGGCTTGACAGCGTGCGCGGCGAGCAGGTCCTTGAAGTGCGACACACTGCGCCGGAAGCTGCCGGCGTCGTCGTCGTAGTGCACGATGCCGAAGACGCGCGGGCGGCGCGTGAGCTCAGGAGATCCTGCGTACACGGCGTTGCGCCGCGCGAGCTGTTCACCGACGAACGCGGCCCAGTGCTCGCTCGCTTGCTCGGGCGACGCCAGCATCGGCCATAGGTACGGTGAGTGCTGTTCGAGGAAATGCTGTGGCTCGGCGATGAGGCAGTCGCCGATACAGAGGACGCCGCGCGCCGCAAGCTCTTCGGCATACGCGCTGGTTTGCGCCGGGCCGCCGAACGACGCAAAGGCCTTCACCTCCGTCGCGACCTTGATCGCGTCGGCTTTGGCGGCGACGGCGTCGTCCGGCGCGCCGCTGGCCTTCACGGGCACGAGCTCGACCTTGCGTCCGTAGCGCTCGTAGTGCGCCGAGAAGTAGTCGACATAGGCCTGCGTGGTCTCGCGCTCCTTCGCCAAACTCTCGTCACTGCCGGTGTTCTCGAAGAACGCCTGCTGGAGCAGGTCCGGCTGCGTCTGGTACAGGGCGACCCGTATCGTGTTGATCGTGACGCCCGGCGCGGTGGCACCGCCGTTGTCGCCACCGCTCCACGGCTCGACGCAGGGAGGCGCGTACCCGCTCGGCACCGCGATCCTTCCGGTGCTGGGGTCGCACGTCGCGCCCCAGTTGACGGTCTTGCCGCGCGCCTTCGCTTCGTCAAAGGTCAAGGGGAGGGTCGTCGCCTGCTTGCTCGGGCGCGAGTTGACAGCGCCGAGTGGCTGCCCGATGGCGCCGCTCCCGACCAGCGCGAGCGTGAGCAGCGCGAGTCCCGCCCGACGGCCGCCCCGGAGCATGCGGGAATGATCGCGCAGGGGTCGCAGCGGTCATCGTCAAGGCGCCGGGGAGCCGAGGAAGGTTCGGGCCACGGCCGGATCCTGCAGCACCGCGTCTGGTTCACCGGATGCGATCACGTGTCCGAGGTCGAGGGCGATGAGGCGCCCCGCGACGGAGCGCACCAAGGGAAGGTGGTGCTCGATGACGAGGAGGCTCGCGCCCGACGAGTCGCGCACGCGGAGCAGCAGGGGAGCGAGCGCCTCGGCCTCCGCCTGGGCGAGGCCGCTCGACGGCTCGTCGAGGAGCAATACCGACGGCTCGTGCGCGAGCGCGCACGCGAGATCGACGAGGCGACGCGTGCCCGTCGAGAGTTCGTGGACGAAGAGGTCCACGTACTGGCCGAGCCCGAACAGCTCGACGAGATCGTCGACACGGGCCGCGACAGCCGCTTCCGAACGCGCGACGGCTGGGAGATGCAGCGCGGCAGACACCGGGTCGCGCACGCGGACTGCGTGCTCGAGCGCCACCGCGATCGTCTCGGCGACCGTCAACGCCGGGAAGAGGCGGCCGTCCTGGAACGAACGCCCGAACCCGCGACGAGCGCGCTGATAGGCCGGACGACGCGACACGTCGATAACCGGTCCGTCCGACGCGCGCACCCTGACCGTGCCGGTGTCACTCTTGACGAAGCCCGACACGACGTCGAACAGCGTCGTCTTGCCGGCACCGTTGGCGCCGACGAAGCCGAGGACCTCACGCGGGGCCACTGCGAAGGACACGTCGGCGAGCGCCACGACACCACCGAACAGCTTGGTGACGCCGTGAACCTCGAGCCGGGGATCGCTGCCGCGTATTGCTGGAACCGCTTCGGGCTGTCGTGCCGCGCGGCCGAGGAAGACGGCGCGGACCAGGTCGGGACGCTCGAGCAGCTCACGTGGCGCGCCCGCGAAGCGAACTTCGCCCCGCTCGAGGAAGTAGGCGCGCTCGGCAATCTCCAGCGCGAAGTCGAGCGACTGTTCGACCACGAGGATCGAGGTTCCCGACGACTGCAACTCGCGAAGGACATCGAGCACTCGCTCGACCGCTCCGGGGGCCAGTCCGAGCGCGAGCTCGTCGACGAGCAGCAGCTGCGGGCAGGTGATCATCGCCATCGAGAGGGTGAGCAGTTGCTGCTCGCCGCCCGACAGGTTCCCGGCCTGCTCCCGCAGGCGAGCCGCGAGCTCTGGGAAGCGCTCCAGCGGATCGTCGGGACGCGAGCGACGCGGCAGCCATCGAGCCAGGCGCAGGTGTTCCGCGACGGTGAGTGACGGGAACACACCAGCGCCGCCCGGCGCGAGGCTCACCCGCATGGCCGCGATCCGCTCGGGCGGCACCCCCGTGGTGGTGCGCCCATCGATCGTGACCGTCCCGTGCTTGGCACGGACGATGCCGGACACCGCGCGTAGGAGTGTCGACTTGCCCGAG
This sequence comes from Actinomycetota bacterium, assembly GCA_046727575.1. Lineage (GTDB taxonomy): Bacteria > Actinomycetota > Acidimicrobiia > IMCC26256 > DASPTH01 > DASPTH01. The sequence goes on along the minus strand of JBKPCV010000230.1, from coordinate 14,143 downwards.
CCATTCGTGCCGAGGACGGCGACGATCTCACCGCGGTCGACGTCGAGGTCCACGCCGAACAGGACCTGCACGCCGTCGTACTCCACGTCGAGGTCACGCACGGCGAGCGCTTCCCCCGCGGCCGGTGTCGTGATCTCGCGGCGCGCGGAGATCCGACGCGGTGCCGACGGAGCCGTGGCGACGCGTGTGAGGCCGCGGCGGGCGGCGACGCGGCGGACGAACGCGTCGCGCAGGTCGGCGAATGCCGCTCCCACGCCGCCTGGGAATACCAGCAGCACGAGCAAGAGGCCGGCGCCGGTCGCGAGGATCTGCCAGTCGACCGGGAGCGCCCACGTCACGCCGCGCACGTAGAACGCACCGAGCAACGCGCCGGGAATCGAGCCGAGCCCCCCGATCACGACCATCGCGAACACCACGAGGCTCTCGCCCGCGGAGTAGCTGTCGAGCTGGATTCCGTTCTGGTGCTGCACCAACAGTGCACCGGCGGTTGCGGCGAGAAAGCCGGAGATCGCGAACGCCGCGAGCGCGTTGGTGCGCGGGTTGATCCCGTACGCGCTCGTCGCCAGCTCGTTCTCGCGGATCGCCACCAGCACTCGGCCGCTGCGGGTGCGGCGGATGCCGCGCACCGCGACGATCGCGATCGCGAGTACGACGAGACAGAGGAAGTAGTAGCTCGCCTCGGACCGGACGCCGAGGAACCCGAGCGCGTCGTTTCGTTCGAAGCGGGGCGGCGGGAGCCAGTCGAGTCGCGTGCCGGTGCCGAAGAACTGCGGATTCAGGAGCCACGACGTCGTCATCAGCGAGAACGACAACGTGATCACCGCGATCGTCAGGCCCCGTCGTCGCAGCACGGGAAGACCGATCAACGCGGCGACGGCGGCACCCACGAGTCCCGCGCCGAGCAAGCCGAGCGCGAGGTCCCACCCCCAGCGCGCGGTGATGAGACCGCCGACGGCGGCACCGATGCCGACGAAGGCCATCTGGCCCAGGCTGATCTCGCCGGCCCACCCCGTGAGGACGACGAGCGACAACGCGATGACGGCGTAGATCACGGCGACCGCGGCGAGGCTGGTCCGGCTCGGGCTGAACACTGCCGGAACCAGCACGAGTGCCACTGCGATCAGCACGACCAGACCGATGCCTGTCCAGCGCAGCTCCGGCAGCCCGGCGAGCTCACGAGGCACGGGACGGGGCTCGCGCACCGCTCGCCACGTCGATGGTTCGATCCGGCTGCGCAGACCGCGGCCCGCAGGCGTGAGCACGAGGGCTGCGAGCACGATCACGAACAACACGGGCTCGACGTACGCGCGCTCTCCCCAGCCCCAGACGACCGACTGCTCGATGACGCCGAGACCGATCGCAGCCGCCACGATCGTGGGCAGGCGCTCCATCCCGCCGATCACCGCCGCCGCCAGCGCGCGCAGCAGGATCGCCGGCCCGAGCACCGTGCCGATCGGAAGTCCCACGATCCCCGCACGCAGGAAGACGGCGAGGAACGCGAGCACGGCGGCGATGACCCAGACGAGCGTCTCGAGCCGCCGTACCGGGATCCCGAGCAGCGCGGCGCGGTCGGCGTTCTCCGCGGTGCCGCGCACCGCGACGCCGACACGTGTGCGCAGAAACAGCGCGAGCAGTCCGCAGACGACCGGCACCGTGATCGCGGCGATCACCTCGTTCCCGCCGAAGCGGACGACGCCGATCGTGAACGACGCGTCGATCGGAGCCGGGAAACTCTGCGGGGGTGTGGTGACGTCGAACCATTGCGGCAGCAGCAGACCGATACCGGCGAGCACCTGCGCGAGTCCGATCGTGGCCACGCTGAGGATCAGGCGCGGCGCCCGGAAGAACCGCCGGATCACGAGGAGCTCCACCACCGCGCCGACGACGACGGCCGCGACGATCCCGGTGGCGAACGCGAGCAGCCAGCTTGCGCCGCTGCTCACGACGAGCAACACCGCGAGCGAAGCCGGCGCCGCGCCGAGGTCACCCTGCGCGAAGTTGAGGATGCGGTTCGCGCGATACACGAGCGCGATCCCGAGCGAGATCAGCGCGGTGAGCCCGCCCAGCAGCGCGCCCTGTACGACGATTCCCGCAGGTGGCCCCCACAGCAGCTGGACGACCAACAGGAAGAGCGCCGCGCCGACGATGAAGAAGAGCGCGTGCAGCACGCCCTTCGTGCCCATTCGCGCGCAAATTACAGGTCGTCAGCGAGCAGGCGACGGCGGCGACCACGCCCACCCTTCGAGTGGCGCGGCAGGGTGCTGCGGCGGTTCCAGCGCGGCGAGCTCGGTTGCGTGGCCCGCCATGACCAGCGCAGTGACGGCCGCGTCGAACGCGTCCTCGCCCGCGACCGCGCGCGTCCGCAGCTCGTCCGCGAGATCCGGGAAGCGCGCGTCGAGCAACGCCGCGCGTGCGGACTGGTCGCGTTTCACGACCGCGCCGGTGCATGCACGGGGCCAGACCTCGACGGCGAACGGTGTCCGTGGCGCGTCGAACGGCCAGATCGCGAAGCCACCGCGCCGCAGCCGTCGGAGCGCCGGGAAACCGCGGATCGACCCGGTCCCGACGCTCCCGGCGCCACCCACCTGGAAGGTCGACTTCGGCCGTACACTGCCGACCGCACCGAGCGCGATCTCCGTCGCACGCAGAGCAACAACCGGTTCGGGATGCCGCCGGCCGCGTTTCCCCCAGAACGGTGGCGCGCAGTCGTGGATCCATCGTTCGCCGTCGCGCTCAGCCGCTTCCCACAGCTCGTCGACGGTCGCGTAGCCGTGCTCGTCGAGGAACCATGACGGGAACGAGAACGAGAAGTCGAAGCCGACGACGAGGGATGGGTCGTCGCGCGCGAGCGCGAGGAGGTGATCGCACACCTCGTCGCGCGTGCGTCCGTCTTCGAGCCGTCGCAGCACGCCGTCGCGCGCCTCGGCGAGCCAGATCGCGCGTCGTTCGCCGACCGCGCGTCCGGACCAGTCGACCGCGACGACCCGCACGCCCGGCTACGCGGTGACCCAGACGAGCACCTCGGCTCCGTCGGGCCCGCCGACGAGCGACCGTGACGTGTCGTCGGCGAGTCGGACCGCGTCGCCGGTGGCGAGGGGTCCTACCTGCTCCAGCTCGGCGGTCCCCGCGGCGACGAACACGTGCACGTGCGGAGCACCCGGCACCGTGACCTCGGTCCCCGCCGCCAGACGGCCTGCGAGGAGCTCCGCGTCGCGCTGGTGAATCGTGACGCCACCGCGTGCCGCGCCGTCGGCGTGGCCCGATGCGACGGTGACGAATCCTCCACCGCTCAGTGCCTCGCTCACGTCGTGCTGCTCGTAGCTCGGCGGGAGGCCGTTGGTGTCCGGCACCACCCACATCTGCACGAGGTGTACGTCCGCGGTCGCGCTCGCATTCACTTCCGAGTGCGCGATGCCCGTGCCCGCGCTCATCCGCTGCGCGAGGCCGGGATAGATCACGCCGTCGGTGCCGATGCTGTCGCGGTGACGGAGCTCGCCTTCGAGCACCCAGGTGACGATCTCCATGTCGCGGTGCGGGTGCGTGCCGAATCCGCCGCCCCCTCGGATGATGTCGTCGTTGCTCACGAGCAGGAGACCGTGGTGTGTGTTCGCGGGGTCGTAGTGGTTCCCGAAGCTGAAGCTGTGCCACGAGTCGAGCCAGTCGAGCTCGGTGTGGAAGCGTTCGTCGGCTCGGCGTACCTCGACGGTCACGACTGCAGCGTAGGCTCACCGGGCGATGCCGCACGTCGTCATGCTCTGCACGGGCAACGCCGCGCGCTCGGTGATGGCCGGTGCCCTCATCGGGAGCGACGTCGACGTCCTCGTCACGACGCGCGGTACACACGTGGTCGAGGGTCTTCCCATGAGCCTCCGTACGCAGTCGGCGCTCGCGGCCCTGGGCGTGCGCAACCATCCGCACCGCAGTCGCCAGTTGACCGCAGAGGATCTGCGGACCGCCGATCTGGTGATCGCCATGGCGCGCGAGCACGTGCAGTTCGTCCGGAGACAGCACCCGCAGGCGGCCGCGCGCACCGCCACGCTCAAGCGGCTCGCCCGTGACCTGCCCGACCTGCCCGGTTCGTTGGCGCAGCGTGTTGCCGCGCTCCACCTCGACGACGTCGTGCTCGAGCACTGGGAAGACGTCGACGACCCGGCCGGCGGCGACGAGGACGTGTTCCAGGAGTGCGCGGCGGAGATCCACGCGCTGCTCGAGAAACTCGCCCCGGTGTTGCGCGACGTCGAATGACCCGCCGCGTGTTCGCGCGCGCCTTTATGCTCGCACTGGTCGGGCTGGTCGGGACGATGAGCACAGTCGCGGCCGGTGCCGCCGAACATCGACCGTCCGTCGTGCGCGGCGTCACCGCGACGTCGATCAAAGTCGGTGGGCTCGGCGACGCGCTCCGGTTCGGCGGAGCCGACCTCGGAGCGAAGGCGCGGTTCGCGCGCGAGAACGCCAACGGTGGCGTGCACGGACGCACCACCCGGCGGTCGGGTCACCAGCGACGCCTGGGCGGTTCTCGTGAAGTCGGCCATCGGGACGCGCGCGCCGAACCCCACCGCGGTGCTGTTCACCGAGGACACGCCGTCGGGCCAGTTCGTGCTCGGCTCACTGGCGGCGGGCGCAAAGAGTGCCGGGTTCTCCGTCGTGTCGGCCGCGAGCAGCCTGCCCGTCCCTGCGGGCGGCGACTACGCCCCGCTCGCGGCGTCAGCCGTTCGCGCCAACGCCGGTGCGCCGCCCGACGCGGTGTTCGTGTCGGGGTCGTACTCCAACGTGGTCGGGATGAAGCGGGCACTTGCTGGCGCGGGGTTCAGCGGCCTCTTCACCGATGCCATCGAGTACGACCCTGAGCTCGTCGCTGCCGCGAGCGGCTCATGGGTGTTTGTCCAGAGCGCGGCCGTCGAAGCGTCGGCCACCAACCCCGCGATGCAGCAGTTGGTGACGGACGTGCGCGCGCAGTCGCCCGATGTTGCCATCGACCAATCCGTGCTCGCGGGGTACTGGTCCGCGGACCTGTTTGTCGAGGCGTTGCGGCGTGCGGGCCGGAACCTGACGGTGACGCGGCTGCTCCGCGCTGCGAACCGGTCGTTCACGTACCGCGTTCCTGACACAGTGGGTCCTGTGACGTTCCCCGCCGCGCACGACGCGCCCACCCCGTGCGGGACGCTGGTCGAGAGTGACGGCGCTGCGTTCGCGGTGCAGGCGCCGTACACGTGCGGCAAGGTCGTGCGGGTCCGGCAGTGACCAACGCGCAATGGTTCTGCGGCGTGGCGCGCCGTTCGGCGTCGTAGAGTCCGCCGATGCTCCACTCGGTCGTGCTCGCGGGAGTGGGCGCCGTCGTCGCGGCGCTGGCGAGCGTGCCGGTCGCGGCCTCGACGCCGGCGGTGCGTGGTGTCACGCGTACGACGGTCATGGTCGGTGGGTTGGTGCCCGCCGATCCCGCCGCCGCAGGCGCCGACCTCGGCGCGAAAGCGCGGTTCGCGCGGGCCGGGCGAATCGGCGGTCGTACCATCGAGTACCTAGGAGCCGCCAACTCGGCCGACACGACCGCGGTCGCGCGTCTCACGAGCGACGCGTTCGCGGTCGTGCCCGCCATCGACCTCTCCGACGCCGCGCAGACCCTTGCTCGGGCTGGGATTCCGTTCGTCGGAACCGCGACCAGCGCGACGTGGCACGGCAACCGGTACGCATTCGGGATCACCGGGAGCGGCGTGAGCGAGCGCGGGCGAAGTCCCAATCCCGCCTGGGGCCGGCAGTTGTCGGCCCTGCTCGGAGGATCCCAGGGCAAGACCGTCGCGATCGTCACGGACCAGCCCGCCGCAGTGCCGTCCGCCTCGAGCTCGACCCCGCGACCGGCCGTCCTGCAAGACGCCGGCTTCACGGTGGCGACGCCGATCGTGCTCCGCGACCCGCCGTCGATGTCGGATGTCACCGCGGTCGCGCAAACGCTCATGACGCAGAACCCCGCGGCCGTGCTCGTGCTGACGCCCGAATCGACCGTCGTCGCACTCGAGCAGCAGTTGGCCGCGCTCGGCTTCGTCGGGACGGTGGCCACCGAGGACGCCCTTTACTCACCGAACGCGCCCGCGCCCGGCGCCGGCGTCACAGTGCTCGTGACGATCGCACCACTCGAGAGCCGAACGGCCGCGCTCCGGCAGATGGTCGATGACATTCGCGCCATCGACTCGGCCGCAGCAATCACGCCGGCGATGGTGGACGGCTACTTCGCCGCCGACTTCCTCGTGCGCGTACTACGGCGCGTCGGACGTCGGCTCACCGTGGAGCGATTCCTCGATGTTGCGAACCGCGACGAGTTCTCCTACGAAATCCCGGCCACGATCGGACGCTCCACCTGGCCTGCGATGCACGAGCGTGCGATACCGTGCGGCGCCCTCGTCGAGGGCGACGGCGCGCAGTACGTCGTCGCCGAGCCGTACCGCTGCGTTCCCGACGTGACCAAGCCGAAACGGCGCTGAGCCGAGCGCCCGCGGCGCAGGTACCTGCGCCGCGGCGAGGCGTACGCCGGGGCGGCATTTGGAGCGGCCCGGCGGCGAAGCCGCCGAGAGCGGAAACTTAGCTGTAGTGCCTCAGTCGCCGTCCTCGAGACGGAAGCCGACCTTCATCGTCACCTGGAACCAACCCACCGCCCCGTCGCTCAACGCCCCGCGGATGTCGGTGACTTCGAACCAGTCGAGGTTGCGGAGTGTCTTGGCCGAGCGGTCGATCCCATTGCGGATCGCGTCGTCGACGCCCGCGGTCGATGAACCGACGATCTCGGTGATCTTGTACGTGTGGTCCACGCGCGTGCTCCGTTCTCTCGGCGAGGATGGAGACGGCAGGATACGCCGCGCCTCAGGCGTCCGCTTCGCCGGATCTGTCGCACCGGGCAGTACGGCTCGCCGCCTGACACCGACGCGGGGTTAGCATCGGGATGTCTCGGCTCAGGGGAGGCGCAATGGCGTGGAAAGTCGTAGTCGACATGGATCTCTGCGAGAGCAATGCGATCTGCATGGGCATCGCCCCGGAGGTCTTCGAGGTCCGCGACGACGACAACCTGCTCCACCTGCTGCAGGAGAACCCGCCCGACGAGCTGCGCGAGAGGTGTGAGCAGGCCGTCCGCCAGTGCCCCAAGCAGGCCATCAAGATCGAAGACGGCTGACGCTGAGCAGAAACGGTCAGGAGTCGCCGGAGAGTTCGCTCTTGAGCTGGCGGCGGAGGATCTTGCCGGTCGCGGTCTGCGGGAGCTCGTCGCGCACGTCGATCTGCTCGGGCGTCTTGAGCGACCCGACGCGGTCGCGCACCCAGTCGCGGAGGTGCCCGACGTCGACCTCGTCGACGCCGGGGCGCAGCGTGACCGCGGCGACGATGCGCTCGCCCCACTCCTCGTCGGGCAGGCCGACGACGCACGCCGACGACACGGCATCGTGGGTGAGCAGCGCGTCCTCGATCTCGGCGGGCCCGATGTTCTCGCCGCCGCGGATGATCGTGTCGTCGGCGCGGCCCTCGCAGAACAGGTAGCCGTCGACGTCGAGCCAGCCACGGTCGCCCGTCTGGAGCCAGCCGTCGGCGTCGGTCTTCGAGTCGGTGTCGGCGTACTCGCCGCTCACCTGGTCGCCGCGGATCTGGATCTCACCAGGCACGTCGATGCCGACGTCGACTCCTGACTCGTCGACGATCCGCACTTCGATCCCGGGGATGGGCTGGCCGACCGACGCCAGCCGCGCCGTCCACACCGGGTCGTCGCTGTACATCGCGAGCCGGTGCTCGTCGGGCCCGAGCAGGGCGACCGTGCTGCTCGTCTCGGTGAGCCCGTACGCGTTCACGAAGTCGGTCTCGGGGAACAGAGCCAGCGCGCGTTCGAGCACCGGCGCGGGCATGCGCGCGCCGCCGTACACCAGGTTGCGCAGGCTCGGTACACGGCACTCGGGTCGAGCCTCCATCGTGTGCACGATGCGGGCGAGCATCGTGGGGACGAGGAACGCGTTGGTGATCGACTCGCGTTGCGCGATCTCGAGCCACTCCTCCGCGGAGAACCGCACGCCGGGAAGCGGTACGAGCCTGCGCCCGCTGTACGTGGCGCTGAGCAGCGCTGTCACTCCGGCGATGTGGAAGGGAGGAGACGACATCAGCGACGCCTCGTCGGCACCGGCCGAGCCGAACTCGACCGTGTTGAACACGTAGGCGAGCAGTTGCGAATGTTCGAGCACAGCGGCCTTCGGCGCGGCCGACGTTCCGCTCGTGAACAGCAGCACGGCCGGAAGCTCCGGTGCCTCGGGAAAGGTTCGTGCGGACGCGCTCTTGGGGTCGATCCAGTGGAGGCCCGCGACGACCGACGGTTCGATGCGGGCGAGCAGCTCCTGCAGCGACGCGTCCGGCAGCCGATAGTTGAGGGGCGCGTAGCTCACGCCCGCCCAGGCGGCACCGAACAGCGCGGCGGGCACGATCGGCCCGTTCGGCTCGATGAGCGCGAGGTGCTTCGCACCCGAGTCGTCGACGCGGTCGGCGACGGCCCGGGCCGAACGGCGGAGCTCTTCGTACGTGAGGCCGTCTTCGGCGTTCCCGACCGCAACCCGGTCGCCGAACGCATCGGCGGCCATCTCGAGGAGCATGGCGATGTTCACTGACGGGCCCCCCGGCGTGTGGCGCGTCGTCAGTCGGAGGAGGGGAGCGGCTTGGCCTGCGCGACCTCCATCGGCTGGCCGTGGCAGGTCATCTCGCCGTCGCCGGCCTTGGTGACGAGCACCGTCGCCTCGCACACTCCGCAGGTGTAACGCTTGCCCATCAAGTTCGCCATCGTCGTCACCCCTCGCGCGGGGCCATCGGCTGGCCGCAACACAGCACTTCGCCGTCGGTGCCTTTCACCACGATGATCTCCGTCTCACACTGCGCGCAGCGGAGGCGATTCCCCGGTGCTATCGGCATGTTGGCAGGATACCGAACGCGCTCGGCGCGATGGCGAGTCGACGGCATTTGACGGCGACCGTCCACCGTGGCCGAAGACGGCGATCCGCACGAGAACCGGCAGATTGCGCCACGCCGGCACGCGGTCCCCGACGGCGAGGAGCGGTCGAGGCGCCGGCAGTAGCGTGCGCCGTCGTGACCGATCCCCGCGCGATCCTCGTCGAGCACGACGGTCTGCGCATCCAGGCGCTCGACTGGGGAGGCGACGGCCCCCCGTTGTTGCTGCTCCATCCCAACGGGTTCTGCGCGGGATTCTTCGATCCCCTCGCGCGGGAACTGGGTGGGGAGTACCGGCCCGTCGGCGTGGACGTGCGGGGACACGGCGGGAGTGACCGGCCTGAGGACCTCAGCACCTGCTCGTTCCCGAACGTCACGGGCGACGTGCTCGCGGTGCTCGACGCGCTCGGCATCGACCAGGTCTTTGCTCTCGGTCACTCGATGGGGGGCGCGGCGGTGATCATGCTCGACGAACAGCGGCCGGGGATCGTACGCCGTGCGTTGCTGTGCGAGGCGATCGCGTTCCCGCCCGGGGACATTCCGCAGACGGATGGCGGCCCGAACCCGATGGCCACTATCGCGCGGGAGCGGCGCGCCGTGTGGCCCGACCGCGAGGCAGTGCGGGCCTCGTACGGGAGCCGGCCTCCGATGAACACGCTCGAGCCGGACGCGCTCGCGGCGTATGTCCGCTACGGCTTCCGCGACCGTCCGGACGGCTCGGTCGAGCTGGCCTGCACCCCCGACGTCGAGGCGCGCTGTTTCGAGGCCGCGGGCGAGCCGGACGGCGCTCCGCGCGCGTTCGCGCACCTACCGGAGTTCCGGGGTGCGATCGTGGTCGCGGCCGGCGACCACTCCAACCTCCCGTCCGACGTCTTCGCGGCGCAGGCCGAAGCCGCCGATGCCCCCTACCTGAGGCTCCACGGTTCGCACTTCTTCCCACAGGAGGACACCGTCCGCACCGCAGGCCTCGTCCGTGAGCACCTGCACGACCGGCGCCGACCACGCCGGTAGGCTCTCCCGGCGTGGAACTCGTGGTCGTGCTCGGACTCCTCGTGGCCGTCGCCGCCGCGGCTCGGTCGACGTGGTCGCCTTGCGGTCAGTCGATGCTCTCGCAGATCACGCCGCTCAGCGAGCGCGCCCGCAACCAGCACTTCGGCGTCACCGCCGCGTGGTTCGTGGTCGGCTCCGTCGCCGGCGGTGCGACGCTCGGGGTCGGGTCCGCACTCGGAGCCGCAGTGGCGTCCGCCGCCGGGCTGTCGGACCACGGCGCTCTCGGCGTGCTGGCGGCGCTCGCGGTCGCGTGTGCAGCGATCGACAGCGGCGTCCTCGGCGTGCGTCCCCCGTTCTTCCACCGGCAGGTCAACGAGGACTGGCTGCCGCGCTACCGCGGCTGGCTCTACGGCGTCGGCTTCGGCTGGCAGGTCGGTGTCGGCTTCGCGACATACATCATGACCGCTGCGGTCTTCCTCACCGCGGCGGTGGGCGTGCTCAGCGCCAGCCCGCCCACCGCATTCGCGATCGCGGTCGGGTTCGGCCTCTCGCGAGGCCTCACCGTCTTCTTCACGGCGCGCGTGCACACACCGTCACAGCTCCAGGCGTTCCATCGTCGCTTCGACGCGTGGAGCGAACCGAATCGCCTCGGAGTCATCGCGACGCAGCTCGTCGTCGCGCTCTGGGCCGGCATCGCGACCTGGGGCGTCGTCGGCGCAGTCGTCATCGGGGGGCTCGGCGCGCTCGTCGCGATCGCGGCGCTCCGGTCGCTGCCGCGCCGCGCGCGCGCTCACGACACGAGCGCGCGCGCCCACGCGTAGTCGGCCTTACCGACCGTCGTCCGCGGTACCTCCTCGACGAACACGACTCGCCGCGGCCGCTTGTACGACGCCAGTCGGTGCGCGACCCACGCCGACAGCTCCTGTTCGGTGGGAGGCGCGCCGGGGCTGGATCCATCGGTCGAGACGACCGCGGCGATCGTCTCGCCCCAGGTGTCGTCGGGCACACCGACCACGAGCGCGTCGACAACCGCCGGGTGGTCCTTGAGCGCTTCCTCGACTTCCTCGGGCCACACCTTCTCGCCCCCGGTGTTGATGCAACCGGACCCCCGACCGAGCAGCGTGACCGTCCGGTCTTCGTGGACGATCGCCCAGTCGCCAGGCATCGCGTAGCGCTTACCGTCGATCACGGGAAAGACGGCCTCGGAGCGCTCCGGGTCGTTGTAGTAGCCCACCGCGACCGACTGCGCGACCGCGAGTACTCCCGGCTCGCCGGAACCGGGCACGACGTCACGGCCGTCCTCGGCAATGACCCGCGCTCGCGGCCCGAGCTCGAACCGCGCCGTCGCGTGCTCGCCGGCCTTCGTGGTGAGCGCGACGCCGTAGCCCACCCCCTCGCTCGAGCCGAGCGAGTCGTAGAAGCTCATCGCGCCGCGCGCGAGCAGCGAGTCCTTGAGCGCCGCGCTCACCATCGCGCCCGAGTTGTGGACCCGCCGGAGTGACGAGAGGTCGTACGGCTCCCCGCGAGCCTCGGCAGCGTCGAGCGCGTCGAGGACGCGCCGTAGGACTACGTCGCCGACGATTGTCAGCGACGTGACGCGTTCGCGCTGGATCGCGGCGCACACATCGTCACCGTCGACGGTGCCGCGCGGCAGTAATACGATCGTGCCGCCGATCGCGAGGTACGTGTTCGCTTGGTGCACGGCTGTCGCGTGCACGAGCGGGGTCGTCAACAGCGCGACCGGATCATCGCCGCGGGAGTGACGTTCACGCGCGTCGGAGGCCGCCTCCTCGATCGACTTGGGCCCCGGCCGCTCGAGCAGGGCGTACGCGTACGCAGTGCCGTAGTTCAGGAGGGTGCCCTGCCGCCAGAGCACACCCTTGGGCAAGCCGGTGGTGCCGCCCGTGTACCAGATGAGCATGTCGTCGCCGGAGCGCTCGATCGGTGACATCGGCTGGTGACTCGCAATGCGGTCCGCGTAGTCGGCGGCTCCCGGCACCGGCCCCGGTGACGCGCCGTCGTCGACCTCGATGAGCGCGCGCAACGTGGGTACTTGATCGAGCACGGCGGCGACGCGATCGCCGAGGGACCGGTGGTACACGAGCACCTCGGCGTCGGCGTTCACGAGCAGGGCGGCGAGCTCACCGGCTTCGTAGCGGAAGTTCACGTTCGCCGAGAGCGCTCGCAGCTTCGAGCACGCGAACAGACACTCGAGGTACTCGGGACAGTTGTAGAGGTAGAGGGCGACGTGGTGGCCGGGTCCGATACCGGCGGCCTCCAGCGCGCTCGCGAGCTGCGCGGCTCTCCTCTCGAGATCCCTCCAGGAGACGCGGCGGTCGCCCTGCACCACCGCGGTCGCATCGGGGACCGCGCCCGCCATCGCCTCCCAGACCGTGGCGAAGCTGTCGTACAACTGCCTCGCCCCTAGTCGGCTTGGCTCATGATCTTCGAGACGCGGCTGACCTTGCCGTCGCGCTCGAGCTGTTGCAGACCGCTCACCCGCCCGCCGATGTATGCCGACAGGAAGTCGAGCGTCGTGTTGGCGACCACATTGAAGCCGGGGTTGGAAGCGTCGACGAACGCATCGCTGTGATCGGCGCCGAGCAGCGTGACGTAGAACTTTGGCGGACTGGCGAGGTCGAAGGCATTCTCGGTGGCGGTGATCGGATCGTCCGTGTCGGCTTCGCCGTGGATCGCGAGCAACGGCGTGGTGACCCCGGTGAAGTAGTCGCCTTGGTCGCCGACGAGCCGCCCGGCGAGGGTCACCGCCGCATCGACGCGCGGGTCGCGCAATGAGGTGCTGTACGCGAGAACGAACGTGGTGACCGCACCGAGCGCGTGCCCGGCCGCCACGATCCTCTTGGGGTCGACGATTTCACCGAAGCCGCCACGCACTCGGTCGAGCATGCGGTCGATGACGAAGCTCGCGTCCGCGACCCGCTCACTCAGGTCGATGACCGGCTGCTGGTCGTTGCCCGCGTTCTCGTCGGCTGCGGGCGGGGGATAGGTGGGGACCGCGACGATGTAGCCGTGCGCGGCCCATGCATGGATCAGGGCGCCGTACGTGTTGGGCTTCGCGCCGAACTCGTGGCTGAACAGGATCAACGGGTAGGGGCCCCACCTCGTCGCTCGGGGAGCGTCCACGACGTCGAAGGGCGCCGCCCGACCGGTGGCGGGGTAGAAGACCGTGGTGGTCAGCTGTCTCCCGGTGACGTCGAACTGGAGCGTGCTGGTGCCGACGGCGAACTCGATCGGGCGCCGGGCCTGGCGTGCCGCGCCGGCGGTGTTGCCCCCCGCAGTCAGCACGGTGAGCAGCACGAGGCCGAACACGGCACTGCGCTTCATCGCGGCGACGATACCGCCGCTGCACGGCGGTGCTTGACGCACCATTCGCCGCGCGAGGCCCCGTCGGACCATGTCGCCACGGCCAGTTCGAAGTCCCCGGCTAGCCTCGTCGTCTCCGGCGGCGTAGCCGAGTGGTTCAGGCAAGGGTCTGCAAAACCCTGGACACGGGTTCGATTCCCGTCGCCGCCTCCAGCGGAAAAACCTGTGACGACCGCAGACGGATTGGCGAGGACGCAGAGGGCGCTAGGTGCCGCTATGGGCCAGGCGACGTGCGGCCGGCTGCGCGATCTCGGGTGCGCGTTCTGGCGCGTCCCTGATCGGCATCTTCGGGCGTCACACTCTTGAGTAAGAGTGGTGCGGTGCCGGTTCTCGTCGTCGTCATCGGACCAATCCCTCGGGCAAGGGCACGGTCGCGGGCGCGCTCGGCGATCGCTTCCGTCAGGCGGGCCGAGCGGTTGCCTTGCTCGACCTCGACGATGTCGTGGACACGGTCGGCGGCTTTGTTGGCCTCACGACCGAGCGTTTCCAACAGGCACAGACCGTGCACGGCCAGCTCGTCGGCGCATGGCTCGACCAAGGCTTTGATGTCATCGCGCACGGCCCGTTCTTCGAGCCCCAGGAACAGGAGGGGCTCCTCCACGCCGTCCCGGAAGGTATCGAGCTGCGACGCGTCCTGCTGCTGGCCACCTACGAGGTTGCGCTCGAGCGGGTCGGTGCTGAACCAGCTCGGAAGCTGTCCAAGCACCCAGGCCTGCTACGCCGCGCCTATGACCGGGTGGAGTCGCTGCTCCCGACGATGCCTCCCAGCGACTGGACCTTCGACACCATCACGACTTCCTGGCAAGCGATCGTC
>JBKPCV010000229.1:0-4492 GCA_046727575.1 Actinomycetota bacterium | reverse complement strand
TCGTGCCCGAGGAGCACGGCGGCGGGAGCGTGTCGGGCGCAGGTGTGCTCGACGCGGTGGTCCTCGCCGAGGAGCGGGGCAAGTACCTGCAGCCGGGACCGTTCGTGCCGGTCAACGTCGTCGCGTACGCGCTGGCCGCTGCCGGTTCGGACGAGCAGCGTGCTGACGTGCTGCCCGCTCTGATCGCCGGGGAGCGCACCGCGAGCTGGGCCGTCGCAGACCGTACCGGCGACTGGAACCCGGACGCGGGCGTGCACGTCACGCAGAAGGACGGAAGGTTCGTGCTGTCGGGTACCAAGAGCCTGGTCGAGGACGCCGACCGGGTGGACTGGCTCCTGGTGTCAGCTGTCGACGACAGCGGCGCCGCGCAGTTCCTGGTGCGGAGCGACACGCCCGGCATCGAGGTGCACCGCCTCGAGAGCTTCGACATCACCCGCCGGCAGTGCGAGCTCCGGTTCGACGACGTGGAGATCCCGCGCGCCGCGCGGGTCGGCGAGGCGGACACGTCGTCGGCGACGGTCGACCGTCAATTCCAGTACGCGGCGGCGTTGATCACGGCTGAGTCGGTGGGTGCAATGGACCGACTGTTCGAGCTCACGCTCGACTACGCGAAGGCCAGGACCGCGTTTGGTCGCCCCATCGGCTCGTTCCAGGCGGTGAAGCATCTCCTGGCCGACACCAGCCTCCTGCTCGAGCAGAGCAAAGCGGTGGCGGTCGGCGCCGCGCACGCGCTCCAGGACGAATCTCCGGATGCACCTGAGGCCGTGAGTATCGCCAAGGCCTTTGTCGGCGACGGTGGCATCGAGCTCGCGCAGAACTGCTGGCAGGTGCTCGGCGGGATCGGGTACACGTGGGAGCACGACCTGCACCTGTACTTGCGTCGGCTCACCGCGAACGCGTCGTTGTACGGAGAGCCCGCGTGGCACCGCGAGCACATCGTCAGGTTGCACGGACTCTGAGGAGAACGATGACGATCGACGTACGAGAAGACGACGAGGCGTTCCGGGAGCGAGCGCGCGCCTGGCTCGCTGAGAACCTCGAGCCCGCGCCACCTGGCGGCGTCCAGCGGATCCGCGGCACCGGGCACATGACCGAGGACGTCCTCGCGCACGCGCGTGGCCTGCAACGCAAGCTCTACGAAGCCGGCTTTGCCGGCATCAGCTGGCCGAAGGAGTACGGCGGGCAAGGCTTGAGCCAGGCCCACGAACGCGCCTTCTACGAGGAGGCAGTGGGCTATCAGATGCCCAATTTCGGCGTGGCGGGCGGTACGACGTTCGGGGTGTGCGCGCTCACGATGCTGCGCCACGCATCGCCCGAATTCCTCAGCCACCACATCCCCCGCATCCTCGCCGGCGACGAGTTGTGGGTGCAGTTCTTCTCCGAACCCGGCGCGGGGTCCGATCTCGCGGGAATTACGACGCGCGCGACACGCGACGGTGACCGCTGGATCCTCAACGGCGCCAAGATCTGGAGCAGTGGTGCCTACTACGCGGACTACGGAATGTGTCTCGCGCGCACGAACTGGGACGTCCCGAAGCATCGGGGGCTCACGTGGTTCGCGGTCTCGACGAAGGCACCGGGCGTCACGGTGCGACCGATCAAGGAGATCAACGGCGACATCGAGTTCTGCGAGGAATTCCTCGACGACGTCGAGCTCACCGACGACGATGTGATCGGCGACGTCAACGACGGGTGGACCGTCGCGCAGACGATGCTCGTGTTCGAACGCGGAGGAGACCGCGGCGGTGCGGCGTTGGCCGCACAGGCTCAACACAGCGCGAGCGAGCTGCCACCCGACCTCGTCGCGCTCGCACGCCGCGTCGGACGCGAGAACGACCCGGTCGTACGCCAGCAGATCGCGCGCGTCCACACGATGAACTACGTCCAGGCACAGCTCGGTCAGCGGATCGCATCGCACCTGCGCGCCGCTACCGGACAGGCGGCGGGCATCGCCGCCTACGGCAAGCTCGCCATGGGCACGTTCGACCCGCAGCGTGCCCGGATCGCGATGGAGATCGGGCGCGGCGCCGCGCTGGTGTGGGAACCGGGCGATCTCGAGGGCCAGCGAGCGTCGCTCAACTACCTGAACGGTCGGGTGATGTCGATCGCCGGCGGTACCAACGAGATGCAACGCAATGCCATCGGCGAGCGCGTGCTCGGCCTGCCACGGGAGCCGAGCTTCGACACCGACAGGCCGTTCAGCGAGGTCGTCCGCACCGCCGCCGAGTGGACCAGCAAAGTGGGCTGACCCCTGCCGATCCCATGCCGAAGTTGCGTCAAAAAAGAGCGTATAGCCCCCGTTTTTGACGCAAGTTCGTTGTGGTGGGGAGCTACAGGTTGTAGAGCGCGGCGGCCGTGTCGCCGCGGATGAGGCGTCGTTGCTCCTCGGTGAGAGGCTCGATCGCTTCGTTGAGCTCGGCGACGACACCGGGGATCTTGGCGTCAGGGTGCGGGTAGTCGCTGGCCCAGATGATGCGGTCGGCACCCACGTGCCTGGAGTTCGCGGTGAACGCGAGCGCTTCCTCGTCGGGGTCGAAGCTGATGTAGCACTGCCGCTTGAAGAGCTCCGACGGCGGCGAGGTCTGGTAGCGGCTGCCGAACACCTCGAGGTGATGGTCGAACCGCTCGAGCATCGGGGCGGCCCACCCTCCGGACCCCTCGAGGAACGCGACCTTCAGGCTCGGGAACCGCTCGCAAATGCCGCCACCCACGAACCAACCCATCGCCACCATGATGTCGAGCGCGTTGCCGAGGCCCTGGCGCAGCATCAGGCCCTTGCTCGGGTTGCCCAATGTGTCGTGGTCGAGCCCGAGCAGCTTCACGACGTTCGGCATGTCCGGGAACGAGAACGGGTGCACGCCGATCGGGCACCCGGCCGACGCGGCGGCGTCCCAGAACGGGTCGTACACCGGATCGTGCAGCTTCTTGTCGTCGATGTACGGCGCGGGACGGATCATCACCGCCTTGAAGCCGCGCTCGAGGCTCCGCTCCATCTCCGCGATGGCCGCAACCGGATCCTGCAGCGGGACGAGGCCGACGCCGAAGAGACGCGTGGGTGCTGCCGCGCAGTAGTCCTGGAGCCAGTCGTTGTACGTGCGACACACCAGGCTCCACCGTTCGGCATCCGGCAGGAACGACAGGCCCGGCGTCGTGGGATAGAGCACCGCGATGTCGATGCCGTCGGCGTCCATGTCGACGAGGCGCGCGCGCGGATCCCACCCGCCCGCGATCGTCTGGAGGGTCGGCGGACCGCTGCTCTCCGACGGCACCGGATCGGGGTCGGCCGTCAACGCCGTCATGTCAGCGCCGATGCGCTCCATGACCTCGGTCATGACATCCGGGGGCAGCGTCAGCTGCTCCTGCACGTGCCCGTCGGAGTCGATCACCGCATTCGACACTCGACCGCCGGAGCCCACCCGGCCGATCTGGGTCTCCACTGCCATGTCCGACCTCCTGTGCGGCGCCCGTAGTCTCGTGTAGAAGTTAGTCAGCCCACTCCCTGGCGTTGCGCAGCGCGGTCGCCATCAGCGTGAGGGTCGGATTGTGGCCGCCGGAGGTCGGGAAGACGCTCCCGTCCGCCACGACGACGTTCTGGATCGCGTGCATCCGGCCGGTTCCGTCCGTCACGCTCGTCGCGGGTTCGGCGCCCATCGTCATGCCGCCGAGCACGTGCGCGGTGTACGGCACGTCGCTCGCGGCGAACGGGAAGCGATCCGATGTCACACCTGGCGTCGCCGAGACCGTCTCGGCGCCGGACGCGCGCGCGATGGCAGCGAGCCTCGGCAGATAGAAGGCTTGCGCGGCGAGCTCGTGCGTGCCGGGTGAGTACGTGATCCGCGCGACCGGCAGGCCGCGGAAGTCCGTGATCTTCGGGTCGAGGTCGACCGTATTGGTGCGGTACGGGAGATCCTCGCCGATCATCTGGAGACCGAAGAAACGGTCTCGCAACACGCTCGCGCGCATCAGTTGCTTGAAGTTCGTGCCAAACGGCTTCTCCGGTGCGACGAACGACAGCATCCTGAGGTACTCGCGCGCTTCGGTGATCGGCTCCGGCGCTCCACCGAGCTCGATCGTGCCACCGCGGAAGTACGGGAGTCCGGCCTCCGCGGCAGCCGCGCGTGCGCTCTCGAAGTCGGGGTCGGCGAACGAGTCGCACACGTGCGTCGTCGAGCGGCCGCGATAGCCGTGGACGCGCTCGTTGTGGAAGATCGCAGTGGCGAACGTGTACCAGTGCACCATGAGCCGGCGCCCAATCTGGCCGTGCGGGTCCGGAAAGTCGGAGAGCAGCGCGAGCCGCACGGTCTCGATCGCCAGTGCAGCCAGCACGACCAGATCCGCTTGTTCCGTGTGAGTCTGCCCACGCGCGTCGGTCCACTCGACCCCAGTCGCGCGTCCGTTCGCGTGCAGGACGCGCGTCACCCAGGCGCGTTCGCGCAGCTCGGCGCCGTGCATGAGCGCGTGACGCAGGGGTGCGAGCGCGCCGATCCGGGCG
>JBKPCV010000228.1:0-5613 GCA_046727575.1 Actinomycetota bacterium | reverse complement strand
GAAGCTGGAGCAGATCGACGCGATCAAGATGCGCCGCATCCTGACGGAGCAGGAGTATCGCTCGCTACGCGAGCTTGCGCCAGGGGTGCTGAAGGCCGACATGGGCGCGGGCGCGATCCGCGACCTGATCGTCCGCACGGTTGAGCTAGAGAAACTAGGCGACGAACTGCAGATCGAAGTGCAGACGACGCAGGGCCAGCGGCGCAAGAAGGCCACCAAGCGGCTGCGCGTGGTGGAATCGTTCCGCAAGTCCGGCAACCGGCCCGAGTGGATGATCATCACGGTGCTGCCGGTCTTGCCGCCCGACCTGCGCCCGATGGTGCAGCTCGACGGTGGCCGCTTCGCCACGTCCGACCTGAACGACCTCTACCGCCGGGTGATCAACCGCAACAACCGCCTGAAGCGGCTCCTCGACCTCGGCGCGCCCGAGATCATCATCAACAACGAGAAGCGCATGCTGCAGGAGGCCGTCGACGCGCTCTTCGACAACGGCCGTCGCGGCCGCCCGGTCACCGGTCCCGGCAACCGGGCACTGAAGTCGCTGTCCGACATGTTGAAGGGCAAGCAGGGCCGGTTCCGCCAGAACCTGCTCGGAAAGCGCGTCGACTACTCGGGCCGGTCGGTCATCGTCGTCGGCCCGCAGCTGAAGCTCCAGCAGTGCGGCTTGCCGAAGCAGATGGCCCTCGAGCTGTTCAAGCCGTTCGTCATGAAGCGGCTGGTCGACCTCGAGTACGCGCAGAACATCAAGTCCGCCAAGCGGATGGTGGAGCGCGCCCGCCCGCAGGTGTGGGACGTGCTCGAAGAGGTCATCAAGGAGCACCCGGTGTTCCTGAACCGGGCACCGACCCTCCACCGTCTCGGCATCCAGGCCTTCGAGCCGGTGCTCGTGGAGGGCAAGGCGATCCAGATCCATCCGCTCGTGTGCACGGCCTTCAACGCCGACTTCGACGGTGACCAGATGGCCGTCCATCTCCCGCTGTCAGCGGAGGCGCAGGCCGAGGCGCGCATCCTCATGCTGTCGGCGCACAACATCCTGTCGCCGGCGCACGGCCGCCCCATCACCGTCCCGACCCAGGACATGATCATCGGCGCGTACTACCTCACCGAGGAGGTCGAGGGCGCGTCTGGCGAGGGGCGCACGTTCGCCTCGCTCGACGAAGCGCTGCTCGCCCACGACGCGCGCCTCTTCCCGAACGGCGAGGTGAGCGAGAACGGCGGTCCTGGCCTGTCGCTGCACGCACGGATCAAGGTGCGGGTGCCCGCGGGCCGCTTCCCGGTCGACGAGTTCCCCGAGCGTGCGGTCGACACCGACTCGATCGTGCTCAAGCGCTTCGGACCGAACGGCGAGGCCGCGCGGTCGGTGCTGGTGGAAACGACGCTTGGTCGACTGCTGTTCAACGAGGCGTTCCCGGAAGACTTCCCGTTCCACAACGCGCCCGTGAAGAAGCGCGACCTCACCGAGCTCGCGAGCAAGCTCGTCGAGCGGTACCCGCGCGCGATGGTGGCCGACAGCCTCGACAACCTGAAGGATCTCGGCTTCGAGTACGCCACGCGCTCCGCGCTCACGATCTCGATCTCCGACGTGAAGACGCCGGCGACGAAGTCGTCGTTGCTCCAGCACTTCGAGGACGAAGCCCAGAAGGTCGAGACACAGTTCGACCGCGGGATCATCACCGACGAGGAGCGTCGCCAGAAGGAGATCGAGAACTGGACCGAAGCCACGTTCCGGGTGCGCGACGCCGTGCAGGAAGAGATGCGGGCCGAGAAGTTCAACCCGATCGACATGATGGTCGGCTCAGGCGCACGCGGCGACCTGCTCCAGGTGCAGCAGATCGCAGGCATGCGAGGCCTCGTCGCGAACCCGCGAGGCGAGATCATCCCGCGCCCGATCAAGTCGAGCTTCCGAGAGGGCCTCTCGGTGCTCGAGTACTTCATCTCCACGCACGGTGCACGCAAGGGACTGGCCGACACCGCGCTCCGAACCGCGGACTCCGGCTACCTCACCCGCCGGCTCGTCGACGTCGCCCAGGAGCTCATCGTCCGTGAGGACGACTGCGAGACGCCGCGCGGCGTGTGGGTCGACCCCGTCAACACCGAGCCCGAGAACATGCGCGTGCTGGAGACCAAGCTGCTCGGGCGGTGCCTCGTCGACGACGTGACGCTCGCCGACGGAACCATGTTGCCTCGCAACACCGAGGTCGGTGAGATCGAGCTGCGCCAGCTCGCAGAGGATCCGACAGTCACTCGCGTCCGCGTGCGCTCCGTGCTCACGTGCGAGTCGCTGAAGGGCGTCTGCGCGAACTGCTACGGCACGATGCTCGCGACGGGCAAGCTCGTCGACCAGGGCGAAGCCATCGGCATCATCGCGGCACAGTCGATCGGTGAGCCGGGCACGCAGCTCACGATGCGGACGTTCCACACGGGCGGGGTCGCCGGTGAGGACATCACGCATGGTCTCCCGCGCGTCGTCGAGCTGTTCGAGGCCCGCACGCCGAAAGGCGCGGCCGTGATCGCCGCGATCTCCGGAGTGGTACGGATCGGCGAGAACGAGAAGGGCGAGCGCGTGCTCACCGTCGTCGGCGACGACGGCACGGAGGACGCGCACGTCGTCACTCGCCGCACCCATCTCTTCCCCGGGATGACTGACGGTGTCGAGGTCGCGGCGGGCCAGCAGTTGACCGGCGACTCGAAGACGCCGATCGATCCCAAGAAGATCCTCGAGGTGAAGGGCATCCGCGAGACCCAGCAGTACCTCAGCGACGAGGTCCAGAAGGTCTACCGAGAGCAGGGTGTTTCGATCCACGACAAGCACATCGAGGTGATCGTGCGGCAGATGCTGCGGCGCGTCGGCGTGTCGGAGCCTGGTGACTCGAGCTTCCTGCCAGGTCAGCAGGCGGACGCACGTGAGTTCGCCGACATCAACCGTCGACTCGTCTCCGAGGGCAAGCAGCCAGCCGAGGGTCGGCCCGTGCTGATGGGCATCACCAAGGCTTCGCTCGCGACCGACTCGTGGCTCTCCGCAGCGTCGTTCCAGGAGACGACGCGGGTGCTCACCGAGGCCGCGATCGAAGGCCGCAGCGACAGCCTCGTCGGGCTCAAGGAGAACGTCATCATCGGCAAGCTCATCCCGGCGGGTACCGGGATGAACCGCTACCGCGACATCGCCACCCACGCGCCCGACTACGAGCCGCTGCCGTTCTACTCGTCCGACGCCGACGGCGAGGGCGACCTCGACCTCGCCGCCTGGCTCGCCGACAGCAGCGCGACCGCGATCGACGAGGACGAGGAGGGCCCCGAGGCGTTCCCGCTGCCGGGCTCGGTGCCCGACGTGCTGACACGCGTCGCGCCGCAAAGCTTCGGTGGCACCGACGTAGCACCGGACATCGAGACTGCGCCGGACTCGACGAGCGAAGCCCTCGCCGATCGCGACGGCGAAGTCGACGACGTCGATCGACCGGCTGCGGCAGACATCGTCACGGCGTTCGGCGGCCTCGGCGGGTTGGCCGCTGATGCCGGTGCGGTCGTCCCCGACGACGTCGAGTCGGACGGGCCCGAAGCGGTCGACGACGACGCCGCCGGCGAACCTGACGTCGGGGGTGCGGCCGCGACCTGACCGGGCCGGTCACCGACGAGCGTGCACGAAGAACTCAACGGCTCCGCGCGCACCGCGCACCGCGGACTGGACGTCGGCGACTGCATACCAGCCCGTCGCTTCCATCCCGCGACGAGCGGCGTCGGTCGCGCGGCGGAAGAGAGTGGGGTCGTCGGGAGGACGGTCGAGCGCGAGCTCGAACATCGGCTTCACCAGCGCGACCAGGTCGGCGCCCTCGGCGAATCGCAGGCGGTCGAGCTCGGGCAGCGCTCGCGCGATCGACAGGTAGGAGAGGTCGACGGTCAGGAGGTCGATGCGATCGGGTACGAGGTCGGTGCTGAGATCGCCGAGGTTGGTCCGTTCGAGGTTGACGACCCGAGCGTCCTGCCGAAGTGCGCCCCGGAGCTGTCCGTGCCCCGCGTCGACCGCATAGACGCGCGCCGCGCCGAGCTGCAGCAGCAACCACGTGAAGCCGCCGGCTGCCGCTCCGAGGTCCAGCGCGACCCGTCCATCGACGGCGACGCCGAAGGCCGCGATGGCGGCCTCCAGCTTCTGCGTGCCGCGCAGGCTGGCGTCGGGCCTGACGCTGATCGCGGCGTCGGCCGCGACTCGCGCTCGGGGGTTCAGGACCGGCCTTCCGTCGGCGAGGACGCGGCCGTCTTCGATCGCGCGTTCGATGTCCTCCAGGCCGGCATGTTGGGCGGCGAGCGCCGCCGTGATCGGGATGGTCCGTGGTCGCCGACGCTTCGCCAACGTCGACGACGGTACTTGGACAAAACGACCTCGGACCGGCTAGTGTGGTTGGCCGGTCTGGCGTCGCCCGTCGGCCGTTCCCGTCCCCTGAGCACGTCCGCTGTTCCTGACGCGTCCCCCAAGCCCGAGCCCACACCGAGGATCCAGTTTGCCCACCATCCAGCAGCTCGTCCGCAAGGGTCGCACGAGCAGCCGTGAGAAGTCGAAGACCCCCGCGCTGAAGGGGTCGCCCCAGCGCCGCGGCGTGTGTACCCGCGTGTTCACGCACACGCCCAAGAAGCCCAACTCGGCACTGCGCAAGGTTGCGCGCGTTCGCCTGACGACGGGTGTCGAGGTGACGGCGTACATACCAGGTGTCGGCCACAATCTGCAGGAGCACTCGATCGTGCTCGTGCGCGGCGGCAGGGTCCGCGACCTGCCAGGAGTTCGCTACAAGGTCGTGCGGGGTGCGCTCGACGCCAGCGGTGTAGCCGGGCGGCGTCAGGCGCGCAGTCAGTACGGCGCCAAGAAAGACGCCTGAGGGAGACCGAAGTGCCTCGGAAGGGACCCGCCACCCGCCGCGACCTCATGCCGGACCCCGTGCACCGGTCGGTCGTGGTCACGCAGTTCGTGAACAAGATCCTGCAACGCGGGAAGCGTTCGCTCGCCGAGCGGATCGTCTACGACGCACTGTCGGACATCGAGCGGAAGACGGGTGGTGACCCCGTCGCCACGCTGAAGCGCGCGGTCGAGAACGTGCGACCCGCACTCGAAGTCCGGAGCCGGCGCGTCGGCGGCGCCACCTATCAGGTGCCGGTCGAGGTGCGTCCGCGGCGCGCCACCACCCTCGCGGTCCGTTGGATCGTCGGCTACGCCCGGCAACGGCGCGAGAAGACGATGGCGCAGCGCCTCTCCAACGAGCTGCTCGACGCCAGCAACGGGATCGGGGCCTCGATCAAGCGCAAGGACGATCTGCAGAAGATGGCCGAGTCGAACAAGGCGTTCGCGCACTACCGGTGGTGATGTCTTTGCTTCGTACCGTGTCCACACTCGAGTAAGCGCCGACCCGGGGCGTCACGCCGGAGTCCGCTCGGCTCCGGACGCCGGCCCGGCTCCAGACCCGGCATGCCCGCCGTTCGGAGCTGCGCCCTTGATCCGGCGAGCCCCTGCGGGGCTCGACCGGCGGGCGACACGCTCCGAGCGTCGCCACACCGGGCCTTCCGCCTTCCTGGTTCCCTGCGGTTCGCCAGGCGCCGGTAAAGGCGCCAGGCGCCGGTAAAGGGTGGGGT
>JBKPCV010000227.1:0-12440 GCA_046727575.1 Actinomycetota bacterium | reverse complement strand
ATCTTCGCGATCAACCTCGGATGGTTCCCCGCGCTCGGCTGGGTGAAGTTCCAGGACGACCCGGCCGGGTGGCTCGAACACGTCGTGCTCCCAGCGGTCGCGCTCGGCATCTGGGCGGCGGCGTCTCTCGCCCGCCAGCTCCGATCGAGCCTGATCGACACGCTCGATGCGAACTACGTCCGCACGGCGTGGGCGAAGGGGAGCCGCGGAACGCGCGTCGTGGGCAAGCACGGCCTCAAGAACGCCGCGATCCCGGCCGTC
Source organism: Actinomycetota bacterium (assembly GCA_046727575.1). Classification (GTDB taxonomy): domain Bacteria; phylum Actinomycetota; class Acidimicrobiia; order IMCC26256; family DASPTH01; genus DASPTH01. Next base: position 12,179 of record JBKPCV010000227.1, on the reverse strand, counting down.
ACGGTGCTCGGGCTCCAGCTCTCCACACTGCTCGGTGGCGCAGTGGTGATCGAGCGGATCTTCTCGATCCCCGGGTTGGGCAGCTACCTCATTGCCGCGATCACGAGCTACGACATCCCGGTCATTCAGGGCGTGACGGTCGTCTTCGTCCTGATGTTCGTCGTCATCAACCTGACCGTCGACATCAGCTACGGATACTTCAACCCGCGAGTCCGCGTGTCGTGATGCGCGGCGAACTCGATCCCGAAGCGATCTACGCGACGCGGCCCGGTCAGTCGCCGACGTTCGACGCAGAATCGCCCGCCGCGGGCGGTGCGATCGAGCTGATCGGTGGCGGCATCGCCGGGCCGACCCGCCGCGCCCTGCGTCGGTTCGTCCGAGAGAAGGCGGCGCTGGTGGCCTTGGCCTACCTGCTGCTGCTCGTCATCGCCACGCTCACGTACAAGCGCTGGTGGCCCTACAGCCCCACCGACACCGACTTCTCGCACATCCTCAGTCCACCCGTGGGTCAGCACTGGCTCGGCACCGACCGGCTCGGCCGCGACATCGTGGCCCGCCTGCTCGCCGGTGCCGGTGTCTCACTGCGCGCCAGCTTCCAGGTCGTCATCACCGCGCTCGTCGTCGCGCTCCCGCTCGGGCTCGCGTCGGGATACATCGGCGGTTGGTTCGACAACACCCTGATGCGCGTGATGGACGGAATCCTCTCGATCCCCGCGCTGATCCTCGCACTCGCCATCGCCGGCGTGCTCGGCCCCGGTCTGACGAACGCGATGATCGCCCTCACCATCGTCTTCATCCCGAGCTTCACGCGCCTCGTGCGCGCGCAGACGTTGGCCGTGCGCGAGGAGACGTTCATTGAAGCGTCCCAATCAATCGGATCGAGACCGTGGTGGCTGCTCGCCGTGCGCGTGTTGCCGAACGTGGCGCCGCCGGTGATCGTGCAGGCGTCGCTCGCGCTCGGCTCGGTGTTGCTTGCCGAAGCCACGCTCAGCTTTCTCGGCGTAGGACTCCAGCCTCCGAAGCCGAGCTGGGGCGTCATGCTGAGCGACGCCTACGAGAAGATCTTCACCCACCCCTGGCAGATCGTGTACCCGGGAGTAGCGATCGCGTTGACGGTGCTCGCGTTCAACTTGCTGGGCGACGGGCTGCGCGACGCGTTCGGTATCGACGCTGTGCGGCGCAAGCGCAAAGGCCGCACCGGCATCACACGAGTAGTGTTGCCGAAGCCCGGAACGACCCCGGGCGACGTCACTCCCGGCACAACCGCGGCGACCGCAACCGACGACGCGCTACTCGCGGTCGATGGCCTGACGGTCGAATTCGAGACGGATCAGGGCGTGCACCGCGTCGTCGAGGGTGTCTCCTTCACGGTGCGTCCGGGCGAGATCGTCGGGATCGTCGGCGAGTCCGGTTCCGGCAAGACCGTCACTTCGCTCTCGGTGCTGCGATTGATCCCGTCACCACCGGGTCGCATCATTGGCGGGTCGATCCGGTTCAACGGGACCGACCTGCTCCGCGCCGACTTCGACAGGATGCGGCGAATCCGCGGCGCCGAGATCGCCATGGTGTTCCAGGACCCGATGTCAAGCCTGAACCCCGCGTTCACTGTGGGTAACCAGCTCACGGAAGCGGTGCTACTCCACGAAGACGTGTCGCACCGTGAGGCGCGGGCGCGCGCCGTCGAACTGCTCAGCCGTGTTGGCATCCCCGACCCAGTGGCGCGTCTCGACCAGTACCCGCACGAGTTCTCGGGCGGGATGCGCCAACGCGTGATGATCGCGATGGCACTGATCTGCCGTCCGAAGCTGCTCATCGCCGACGAACCAACCACGGCGCTCGACGTCACCGTGCAGGCACAGGTCCTCGAGCTCCTGCGCGACATCCAGGCCGAGACGGGGATGGCCGTCGTCCTCGTGACCCACGACCTCGGTGTGGTCGCGGGGATCTGCGACCGCATCACGGTGCTCTACGCGGGGCAGGTCGTCGAGACCGCCGAGGTGCATGACCTCTTCCGCCGCCCTCGACATCCGTACACCGCGGGGCTCCTCGCCGCGCTGCCGCAACGGCACTCCGGCGACGGCGACCTCGCGTCCATCCCCGGTCGCGTTCCGCCGCCCGACCAGATGCCGGAAGGGTGCCGATTCCATCCGCGGTGTCCCTACGCGGTCGAGCGTCTGTGCACGTCGACACCGATCGCGATCGAGCCACTGCCCGGCGACGCGGTCGTACGGTGCGTCCGCCACACGGAGCTCGACCTCCCCGACGCCACCACCGCGGCTGATGCGGAGCAGCCGGCGTGAACGAGTATCAGGAGCTCGGAACCACGAGCCCGGTACCCTTGCTGGAGGCACGCGACCTCACGAAGCACTTCCCGGTCCGGAAGGGCATCCTCCGGCGCGTCCATGCGCACGCACGCGCGGTCGACGGCGTCACCTTCCAGATCCCCGAAGGCCAGACCCTCGGCTTGGTCGGCGAATCGGGGTCGGGCAAGTCGACGCTCGGTCGCTGCGTGCTCCGACTGCTCAAGATCGACGGTGGCGAGCTTCGCATCGCCGGAGAAGACGTAACCGCGATGTCACGGCGAGACCTGCGCGCATTGCGCCGCAATGCCCAGATGATCTTCCAAGATCCGTACTCGTCGTTCGATCCGCGCGCCACCGTCGGGTCGAGTATCGCCGAGCCACTGCGCGCGCACGAGCACATGAGCCGTCGCGAGCGCGAAGACCGCGCCGCCGAACTCGTCTCCCTCGTCGGGCTCGGTCGCCAACACCTCGCGCGCTACCCGTACCAGTTCTCGGGCGGACAACTCCAGCGCCTCGCAATCGCGCGGGCGCTCGCCATCAATCCCGACCTCGTGGTGTGCGACGAGCCGGTCAGCTCACTCGACGTGTCGACGCAGGCGCAGGTGATCAACCTCATGCGCCGCCTCCAACGCGAGCTCCGTGTCGCGTACCTATTCATCGCTCACGACCTGTCGGTCGTCCGCCACGTGAGCGACCACATCGCTGTGATGTACCTCGGTCGAATCGTGGAGCAGGGACCCGCGGAAGCCGTGTACACCACACCGAAGCATCCGTACACGGAGGCGTTGTTGTCAGCGGTTCCGGTTCCCGACCCCATGGTGCAGCGGTCGGGACGCCGCATCGTGCTGGCAGGCGATGTGCCGAGCCCGGTCGACCCTCCATCGGGCTGCCGCTTCCACACGCGCTGCCCGTTCGTGATGGACGTCTGCCGCACCGTGGATCCCCCCGACACTCGAACCTCCGACGGCAGCACCGTCGCCTGCCATCTCCAAACGACCGGCCCCGAGCTCGCTGGCGCGTCGGTACGCACCCTCGGCGTACCCGCCTGACTTGGTTCGGCCGGTTCCTCCGTCATGGATGGCTGCGACAGGAGTCGTTGGGACTCCCACAACACTGGTCGATTCCGCTCCGGCGTCCCGGCCATCCGACCACGCCTCCGCTGCATCTCCTAGGGCAGGTGGCGTTCCCAGTCGTAGGGCACGAGCGTGTAGAAGGGCGCGGCCAGGAGTGGCACGACATCCGATGCGCTCCACCTTTGCTCGAGCGCAGGCTGCAATCGCCGCCCCACCGCGGCGGGTTCGTCATCGAGGAAGAGATATGTGATCTGCAGCCCGGTGTTGTCCGTCGTGGTGTACGGCGGGTCCATCGGCTCCGCCCCGCCCCACCAGGCGCCCCCGACGCCTGCGACATCGGCCAGATCCGGCGGCGGGGCCACGCCGCGCTCGACGAGCAGGTACACACCTTTCGCAGGCCACCACGGCAGCACGTCAGCCCCAACCTTGATGCGTGGAGCCGCGACCGCACCGTCCAGGCGGTACACCGCGCGCTCCACCAGCGGTAGCAGATAGGGAGTGCGGCCGGCCTCGGCCATGGCGATGCTGAGGTCGTTGAACTGCGACAGGCCGGCGACGTCGGTGAAGAAGTACGTCATCACGTGGTCGGCGGCGTCGTAGCGCTCGTCCCTCGCCGCGCGCGCGGCCCGGCACGTCGGCGTCGACACCAGGCGGAACGACGCTCGCACCGACGAAAGCCGGTGCTGCTCGGGCCGGTGGTCCAGCGAGTGCCACTCGACGTAGTCGGCATCGCGACCATCGGGGTGGCGGGCCGACATCGACACGTAGATGGTCGTGACGTCCGTGCGACCAATGGCAAGCATCGCGGGGACCTCGTCCGATGGGCTGCCGACCAGGTTCGCCATGCCGGCATCCTCGCGGCAGCATCACGGTGTTGACAAGCGTTACCGTGCCAACCACGCGGCATAGGGGTGTGGCACGACAGGGAGGTCGTGGTGCTCGCGGGCGAGAAGATCCTCATCACCGGAGCTACCGGGAAGATCGCCTTCCCCATCGCCCGGGAGCTGGCCGCGCGCAACGTGGTGTGGGGTGTGGCGCGCCTGCGCAACCCCGGCGACCAGGCCAAGCTCTCCGGAGCTGGAATCAAGCCCGTCCAGCTCGACGTCTCGAGCGCCGACTTCTCGTCCCTTCCCGACGACTTCACCTATGTGTTCCACGCCGCCGTAGACCCCAGTGACGGCGACTGGCCGCGCCGCGTGCGGACGAACGCCCACGCCTCCGGCAACCTGTTGCACCACTGCGGGACGGCGAAGGGCTTCGTGTACTGCTCGACCGGCTCGATCTACGGCTACCGAGGTCGGCGGCGCCTGACCGAAGACGACGGGCCCGGCGTGCCGCTCCGCGCGAACTACAGCTTCTCGAAGGTGGCGGGGGAGGCCGTGTGCACCTGGGTCGCCGAGCACTTCGGGATCCCGCTCGCAATCATCCGCATCTGCTCGACCTACGGCCCGGAGGGCGGCACCCCGGCCGATCGGCTGGACATGATCCTGCAGCGGAGGCCGATCCTGCTGCACCCCGACAAACCCAACAACTACAACCCGATCTACGAAGACGACTATGTCGACCTCGGCATGAGCGCGATGGAGGCAGCCACGATCCCGCCGCTCGTCGTGAACTGGGCCGGGAGTGAGACCGTCAGCGTCGAGGAGTACTGCGCATACATGGGCGAGCTCGTCGGCGTCGAGCCGATCTTCGAGTACACGTCGCAAGCGCACACACCGCTGTGGCCGGATGTCACGTACATGCACGAAGCCCTCGGCCGCACCAGAGTCGAGTGGCGCGACGGCTTCCGGCGGATGATCAAGGCCCGCCACCCCGAGCTCGTCCTGTCCGACGAGCGCTGAGCCTCAGCCGCGCCAGGAGCTGGCGACGCCAGACGCTCGTCCGGGTGGGGGTTCCCCACGTCGGCCCCCCTTGTGGTCGGTCGACGGGCCGACCGTATCCTCGATCGATCACTGAATCGGCTCGTCGCCGAGCAGGGTCGTGCGAAGCATCTCGCGGCCCGACGTCGCCTCATACCGCGTCGCGCGGTGCAGCACGCCCCGGTTGTCCCAGATGACGGTGTCACCCGCGGCCCACTCGTGGCGGTACACGCATCCGGGGGCGGTAGCGCGGTCGAGCAGGTCGTCGAGCAGCCTCCGACCCTCCTCACGGCCCATGCCGACGACGTGGGACGTCGACGCGCCCAGCACGAGCGAGCGGCGACCCGAGGTGTGCTTCCAGACGAGCGGATGCTCCTTTTCGGGCCGCGCGCGCCACCGGGCCAGCTCGTCGGGCGCAGGGTGGGGCGTGACCAGCCGTTGCGAGGACTCAAGACTGTGCACCACACGCAAGGACGCGAACCAGTCTTGCTCGTCCTCGGTGAGGTTGTCGTGCGCGGCGTACGTGCTGGCAAACTCGGTGTCGCCACCTCGTTCGGCCAGAGTGTGGGCGGTCAGGATCGACGCCTGCTGTGGGGGTTCGTCGTCGGCAGGCGTGCACCCGTCGATGTGCCAGTCGAACGTGCCCCGCAAGTAGTCGGCCGACGAGTTCTTCGAGGTATCGAGCGTGACGCGGTAGATGCCCGGAACCGGGTGATGACCGGGCGACATGTCGACCCTGCCGAGCCTCCTGCAGAAGGCGACCTGCCGCTCGGGGTCGAGGTGCAACCCGCGGAACACCAGCACCCCGTTCGCTTCGAGCGCGTCCATGATCGCCGCGGGGAGCACGTCGTCCGTCAGGAGTTGCTCGACGCCGACACCAGTGACTTCGGCACCGACGGTGTCGGTGACCTTCGTGATCGTGATCGCCGGCGCGGCGTGTCCTTTCACGGCTGAGGCTCGGCGACGCGCTCGAGTTCGGCATCGGCGCTGTCGACGGGCCGGGGCTGTCGCCAGATCTCCACCGGCATCGAGACCATCACGAGCGAGTGCACGAGCTGGAGCAGTCGACCCGCGTCATCGGGCAGGTCGTCGAGCGGGAACCGGTCGCAGTAGTCGATCGCGTCGTTCAGGCGAGGAAAGAACGCGTCATAGAACGACTGCATCGCCTCCATCGAGCTCGCCAACCGGCATGCGTACCGCTCGGTCTCCGTGGCGAGACACCATGTCGCCGCAAACGGCTCGAACTCCGCGAACTCCAAGGGAAGCAGCGCTCCGCTCATGCTTTCACCGGTTCGCAACGGTACGCGTCGACCCAGGCCGCGACCGTCCGGTGGAAGTGCCGCACCAGCAACTCCTGGTCACTCAATGGGAACTCTCGCAACACGCCGGAGTCGAGCGCCATCTGCGTGCCCTTCAGCGTGCCGGCATCTTGCAGCGCGAACTCCTTGAACACGACGGTGGCGACCTCGTGCTGCACCCGCTCCCGCACCGTCGTCGCCGGCAGAAAAGAGAGTGTCGCCTCGAACAGATGGGTGTTGTGGGAGGTCGGCCAGTACCGGTACGCGAGGTACCAGCCACGGTAGATCAGGATCTCCAGATTCGGGAAGATCTGGAAGTTGTCGATTCCCCAGGGGTCGACGCGTCCCGGATTGAGCCCGTGTGGCATCTCGCCGAGGTCGGGCGTGTCCCACGGGCCGAGCAGGCCACTGCGCGTCGCCACTTCGATCGGGTACATGAACTCGGGCGGCAGTGTCCACCGCCGGGCCCCGCCGCTGCTCGTCACCCGGTGCGGCCCATCGAGTTGGAAGTACGCGCACTCGAACGCCGCCTGTGGGTCGCGCACCGCCGACGGGACCTGCTGCGGGTGCAGCACGGGCACGTGGTAGTACTCCTGGAACGCGTCCAGGAAGATCTTCCAATTGCTGGCGACCTCGGCGCGGAATTCATAGTGCTCGGTCATGCGGTCGAACGGGTACGCGTCGAGCGCGGTGATCATCGGACCGAGAAACACCCGCAAGGGCCAGCGCGGGGTCTCGTCGAGGTTGACGAAGACGAACCCGGACCAAACATCGCAATGCACCGGCACCAGCCCGTGGTCCCGCTTGTCGAGGTCGAAGAACTCCTGCTCCTGCTGCACGAACGTGCAGGCGCCGTCGATGTCGTAGCGCCACCCGTGGTACTTGCACACGAACTGCCGGCAGCGCCCACTCGTCTCCCGGCGCGGGAAGTCGTTCCAGACCAACTTGTTGCCGCGGTGGCGGCAGATGTTGTGGAAGGCCCGCACGGTCCCGTCGTCTCCGCGGATGACGATGACCGAGGTGTTCGCCACTGCCAGTTCCTTCGTGAAGTAGCTGCCCGCCGTCGGGAGCTGCTCGACGCGACCGACGTTCAGCCACGCCCGCCCGAAGATCGCCTCGCGCTCGAGCTCGTACGACTCCGGCGTGACGTCGATGGAGACCGTTCCGGTGCCGAGTTCCGGGTAGTGCTCGGTCCAGCTTCCTTCCGCGGGCTTCTCCCATCGACCCACGATCAGACCTCCGGTCCGGGCAGCGCGGGCGCGTCGATCGGTTCGGTCGGCGGGTCGGGCCGGAGACCCGCGCTGTTCGTCACCACCGCGAAACAGAGGTACGCGCCGGCCACGAACAGCAGCTCGAGGAGCTCGGCGTCGGTGAAGTGCTCGGCCAGCTCCGCCCAGGTGTCGTCGTCGACGGCGTGGCGATCGACCATCTGGTCGGTGGCAGTCAGCACCGCGCGCTCGACGGGCGTCCATTCCTCGGCGGCAGCGCCGCGCGGGATGGCATGGATCTGCTCGGCGGTGAGGCCGGCCTGGTGACCGATCCGCGTGTGCTGCGCCCACTCGTAGGCCGAGCCGGTGCGCCACGCGACGCGTAGCACGATCAGCTCCCGTAGCCGCGCGTCGACCGCGGTCTCCTTGGCCAACACCTCGTTGAACGACAGCCACGCGTGCCCGACCGGGAGGTGGTGAGCCAGCAGCCCGAGGGCGCCGGGCATCGGCCGCGCGTCAGGTTCACCTGACAGGTAGAGCTCCGGCCGCCGGAGGTACGAGGGCAGGACGCGGCGGGCGTCTTCGCTCCACTGATCGACCGGCAGCGGCGCGAGCCGTGTCATATGACCGCGAGCGCGCGGTGCTCGCGACGCCCGCTCATGGAACGGGTTCGACCTGCAAGTCGAGACGGGTCGCGCCCGAGTCGGGGATGTGCGGCTGGCGCCAGATCTCGACGGGGAACGACACCATGATCATCGAGAACAGGAGACGCATCAGGTTGAGCGCCTCCGGCGGCAGGTCGTCGAGCGTGTACTGGTCGAGGTACGCCATCGCCGCGGCGGCGCGGGGCGTGACTGCGTCGTAGAACGCCTGCATCTCCGCCATCGATGACGCGAGACGCTTCTCGAAACGCTCCGCCTCGGTCGCCAGGCACCAGTCGGCCGCGAACGGCTCGAGGTCGGCGAACTCCTCCGGCAGCAGCGCAGTCACGGGCGTCCCACTGGCACGCGGTCGTGCAAGTAGTCGTCCACCCACGTGGCCACCTCCTTGTGGAGATGGCGGCAGAGCACCTCCTGATCGCCGAGCGGGAACTTGTCGACCACACGCGACTCCAGCATCGACTGCGTCGCCTCGAGCGTGTTCGCATCCTGAAGGCCGTACTCCTTGAACGACACCGCCGCCAGCTCGTGGGCGACGCGCTCACGCGGTGTCCGCGCGGGGACGAAGTACAGCGTCCCCTCGAAGATGTGGCTGTTGTAGGACGTCGGCCAGTAGTGGTACGTGAGGTACCAGCCCTGGCCCCAGATCAGGATCGTGAAGTTGGGGAAGAGCTGGAACGAATCCAGGCCCCACGGATCGCAGCCAGCGGGGTTCACGCCGGCAGGGAGCTCGTCCACTCCGAGATCGGGCGGGTCCCACGGGCCGAAGAGCCCGCTGCGGCAGATCTCTTCCATCGGCTTGCGCATCTCCGGTGCGAGTTCCCACGCTCGGATGCCCGCCGTGCTCACAAGCCGGTGGGCCCCGTCGATCCGGTAGTGCGGCGCCTCGAACCCGGAGTCCCGCGCGGCGTTCGAGAATTTGGCCGGGGTCTGGTTCGCGTGGAGCACGGGTGCGTGGTAGAACTCCTGGAAGGCGTCCATGTAGATCTTCCAGTTCGCCTTCACCTCGGAGCGGTAGTACCAGCGCTCGGTCATCTTGTCGAAGGGATAACCCTCGACCGAAGTGATCATCGGCCCGAGGAAGTCCGGCAGCGACTGCTCCGGCTGCTCCGCGAGGTTCACGAAGATGAAGCCCTCCCAGACCTCGCAGTGCACGGACACGAGGCCGTAGTCGTTCTTGTCGAGGTCGAAGAACTCGCTCTCCTGCTGCACGAAGGTGCACGCGCCCTCGAGGTCGTAACGCCAACCGTGGTACTTGCAGGTGAATTGCCTGCAGCTTCCGCTCGTCTCCTCGCGCGGGAAGTCGTTCCACACCAGCTTGTTGCCGCGATGACGGCAGATGTTGTGGAAGGCGCGCACCGTCCCGTTCATGTCGCGTACGACGATGATCGATGTCCTCGCGACGTCGAGCTCCTTCGTGAAGTAGCTGCCGTTGCGGGGCAGCAGCTCCACGCGCCCGACATTGAGCCACGCCCGCTTGAAGATCGCCTCGCGTTCGAGGTCGTAGAACTCGGGCGAGATCGAGTCCTCGTACGACACCAGGTCGGTGCCGAGCTCCGGATAGTGCTCCGTCCAACTGCCTTCCGGTGGCTTGGGCCAACGCGCCATGGCCTACTCCTCTGCTTGGGGTGTGGCGGGAGACCGTTCCCGGTGGGCGCACGGCTGGAGGCTGACGCGGTCGAAGGTGGCGGCGACCGTCATTAGTACGACGTGGCTCATGTCGTCCCCCGGGAGCACTTGCGGCCGACGGTATCCGCTCCCTTGAAACATCCGCAAGGGCCTGATCCCCCACTGGGCAACTTGCCCGGCGCGGAGGGCACGAACGCGATCTACCAGGTCACGACACCTGCGCACGATCACACCAGCAAACGGCCGGGCGAACAGCCGTCACGTTCCCTGGCACTTGCCGACCTTGTCGGTGTTGAAGGTGCCGTCGGCGCAGCGCAGGTTTGGGTTCTCGTGCGAGAACACCCCGGCGGGACTCTCCCACGCCGGGACCACCCACGCGTGCACCATCCAACCCGTGATCGCCATGTAACGGCCGCCGACGGACGCGCACTGCGCTTCGGTCACGTCGGCGTCGGGCGGGAACGGGACGTCGATCTTGCCGTTCGCGAACGTGATGCAGACATGGCTGTGGCGGTGCCAGTGGTCGTTGGGACCCGCGAAGCCCTCGGGCGCCTCCGCGCCCATCCCGAAGTACATGAGCCCGACGATCCCCGACGTGGGACTGGTCCCGTCGTAGATGAGCGACTGCGGACGGCTCGGGTCGAACGGCCCCGGGCCGGTCATGGGGCCGCCGATGTAGTGCGCGCCGCTCCCGGGGCCGAAACCTGCGACCAGCCGGTAGCCCGCGGCCTCGGCGTCGGCTGCCGTCGGATAGCGCAACGCGGTGTCGCGCGCGATGACGAGCTGCTCCTTGAGCAGGGCCCTGGTCGCGGCGTCGAGCGGCTGGTCGGGCAGCTCCTCCGCCGCGACGTCCTGCGCCTTCACGCCGTGGACGTGGTGACCGTTGAGGTCCGTTGGCTCGCCCGACCCTGCGGTTGGGCTCACGAGCACGCTCGGTTTGCTCGGCCCCGAGTCAGCGAGCATCACCACCGCTGCTCCGGCCGCGAAGCCGAAGACGAGCACAGCAAGCCAGCGACCCGCTACCGCGCACCGCACGCTCCGGCGCCGACGGGCGACCGCGCGCGCCGAACGCTCGGGCGCCCCTGATTCGACCTTCAGTTGGTCGAGAACACTCGCCATGACGATCCCCCCGAGTCCAAGTTCGGGCGCGCCCGATCATTCCTGCTCCGACGCTTGAAGCTACACATCTTTCCCGATCTGCGCGGCGTGACGCGGCGGTCCGACCGCGAAGTTCGCGGGGTTCCGACTGGTCCACGCACTCGTCTGGCCGCCGCCGTCGCCCCGGGTGCGATCACATGTCGTCAATCTCGGCGACGCGCTCGGTGATCCGCCACCGCCCATCGGGGCACCGAACCAGGGAGTCGAGGTAGCGGCCTGACGCCACGATCTGGCTCGGCCCCGAGTCTTGCGGTTCGACGCGCAAGAAGTAGCTCTGCACTGACGCCTCGTCTCCGGTCACTGCGATCAGCGGCTCGATCACGAGATGCTTGGCGTAGAGCGCCGGCGCACGAACCGACGTCTGGGTCGCCAGCGACGCCTCGATCTCGGCGTGCCCACGGCACTTGAAACCGGACGCCGGCGTCTTGCGCATCTGCACGTCCCAGACTCCGTCCTCCGTGAAGCAGTCGATGAAATCGGCGTCGGGGCCATAGTCCATCGAGTGCCCGTACTGGTGGAGGGTTTGCAGGATGGCTCGCTCGTCCTCGAGCACGCGGAGTCGTTCCGACAACGCGTCCATCGTCATTGGTCGAGCGTACAACGCCGTCCTCGACCCCTTTCTCTTGGCGATGTCGAGCGCGCGTCCGCGTGTCCGACGGGCAACGTGGTGTCGATCCGGTTGCTGAACCCGATGATCAGCGAGTGCGTGACCACCGGAGACCGCGCGCGCACTGCGCTATCAACACGCGTGTCCGCCGCTTCGCGCTGGCACGATCGGTAGGTCATCCGTTCTGCGTCTGATCGAAGTCACGCGCCGATCCGACGTCGGCTCGAAGAGAGCCAGACATGCGGGTACATGACCCCGGCCCGTGAATCGAGGCTCGAGTGTGAGGGGGGCAGGGTCGTGGGGGTGGAGACGGTGCCGGCGGGGGGACGCATCCACCGCCGATCTTGGCGATCCGACCCGGCTTGGCGTTCTCGGTGAACCA
>JBKPCV010000226.1:0-15175 GCA_046727575.1 Actinomycetota bacterium | reverse complement strand
GCCCTCGGGATACCACTGCAGGCTGAAGCGCTTCTCGACGAGGTAGCCGATGTACTCGCGCAGCGTCCAGCGGTACACCGGGTTGTCCCGGGTCTCTCGTCGGATGAAGATCACACCCGCCCGCCGGGTGAGCGCACCGATGGGCCAGAACGCCATGTTGATCCCGCCCAGGGTGTGCGTCCGCGGCAGTCGGTTCTCGTAGAGCGCGATGGGCATCACGAGCGCGTCGAGGTTGGACCGGTGTGTTGGCAGCAGGACGATGCCGTGGCGGCGCGCGGCGTCTCGGACGCGTTCGATCTGTGCCGGGACGTAGTCGATCGTCTCGTAGCCCTGTTGGTAGAAGAAGCGTCCGAGACGCACGACGAAGTCGATGAGCATGCGGCTTCGACCACTGACCATCTCGTCGAGATAGCGCTGGACCTCGGCGTCGACGTCGGCGACATCCCTGCCGAGGTCGTCTGCGAGCTTCGCGATGCCGCTGCGGAAGCGCGCGCTGTTGACGATCTCCTCCTTCACGAGGCGAGGCAACTTGTAACGCTCGTCCACCTCACGCGCTTCGGTACGTTCGAGCGTGATCACCGCCTGGCGCGCGACGTAACGAGCGAGGTCGCTCACCGTGTCGGCTCGTCGCCCACTGACGCGCTCCCATCGTTGCCGGAGCTGCGACTTTCGAGCGGGTTCGCCGACGAGCACGCGTATCCGATCCGGACTCCGCGCGCGGATCTGATGCTGTCGTCGTGTGCTCGGATTCCTGGGGTCACGGAGCGTCATGAAGTCGCTCAGCCGCGACGTGCGTTCGCCGTTGCGCTCGGGGGGGAGCCACGCGACGCGCACGGGCGCGAGGAGCGGATCGTCGTCGCGGGCGAGACACGCTTCGAGCTCGCCCACGGCGAGGAGCTCGTCGTGGTGCGGATGCGGAAACGTGACGAGCTCGGCCGCGCCCGGCGGCGTCTCGCGCGGCCGGTGGTCCTCTATCCACGATTGGAGCACCTGATGCTCGACCGGCGTCGAGGCCTCCGCCAGGAAGACGAGCGGTTCACCGGGGGCTGCGGGCCAGGCCGCGGCTCCCTGTGTTTCGCGCGTCGCGCGTCCGCTCCGTGACACGCTCATGGGCTCGTCCCTCTGACGGCGGCCTGGCGGGATGACCGTAGTCAGCCGCGGTCGGCTTCGTAGCGGGCGGCAGCGCTGCACCTCGGGGGTACCGTTTGCCCGGCATCGATGCCTGGTCCCGCGCGCACTCGGGAGGTGGCCGATGGCAGAGGTTGGCCGTCGATCCGGCGACGACATGGCCGCCGTCGACTACTTGATGTACCGCAGCGAGGACAATCCGCAGTTCCGTTCGAGTATCACTGCGGTCTACGTGCTCGACCGGGCGCCCGACTGGGACCGGCTCAACCGCCTGCACGAACGGACGAGTCGACTCTTCCCGCGGATGCGCCAGCGGGTCGTGGCGCCCGCGCTCCCGATCACCACGCCATGCTGGGTCGTCGACCCCGACTTCGACCTGTCGTTCCACCTGCGCCGCGTCCGGACGCCGGCTCCCGGCACGCTCCGTCAACTCCTGGACCTCACCGCGACGGTGATCATGGCGCCGCTCGACCGCGCTCGCCCCTTGTGGGAGGCCACGCTCGTCGAGGGGCTCGAGAACGGCCGCGCCGCGCTGATCCAGAAGTTCAACCATGCCGTCACCGACGGGCTCGGCGGCGTACAAGTACTGGCACTCATGTTCGACCAGGAGCGTGACGCCCCCGAACCGCCGATGCCGCCGATGCCGGTGCCCGCCGATGTGACTCCCGAGGACCTGACGCGGGCTGCGCTGTTGCGTCTGCCACAGTCGTTGGTGTCGGGCGTGCGCGACGGCGCCGGGCGTCTCCTCCGGGGGGCGAGCCAAGGTCTGCGTGAACCACGCGCGACGGTCAGCGAGGCAGTCGCGTTCACGCAGTCGTTGCGACGCATGATCGGTCCTCCTCCGGCGCAACCGTCTCCCCTGTTGCGGCGGCGGAGCCTGTCTCGACGGCTCGAGGCGATCGAGTTTCCCCTCGCCTCCCTGCGCGGTGCCGCGAAGGCCGCGGGAGCGTCGGTGAACGACGCGTACCTCGCAGCGATCGGCGGAGCGCTCGGCCACTACCACGAGGAGCTCGGAGTACCGGTCGACGCGGTGCCGGCCGCCATCCCGATCAGCCTGCGTTCCGACGACGACCCGATCGGCGGCAACAAGTGGGCGGGCGCGCGGGTGCCGATCCCGACCGACGCTTCTGATCCGGTTGTCCGGATGCAGGAGATCCACGAGGTCGTATTGACCGCGCGTGCGGAACCTGCGATCGACGCCATGGCCTTCTTCGCGCCGGTGCTGAGCAGGAGCCCGACCGGGCTTCTCAACGAGCTGTCGGCCATGGCGCTGGACAACGACCTCCAGGTGAGCAACGTGCCCGGTCCACCGTTTTCGTTGTACGTAGCGGGCGCGGAGATCCAGAGGCTGTACCCGTTCGGCCCCTTGCCCGGTCCAGCGATGATGATCACGATGTACTCGCAGGCTGGGCAATGCTTCGTCGGCATCAACTACGACCCGGCGGCGGTGACGCACGACACGCTGTTCAGAGAGTCGTTGCGCGCAGGGTTCGACGAGGTGATGGGCGCCGGCACGACAACGTTCGACGCCCGGCCGGCTGCCAATGGCTGACACGGTCACCGACGCGCTACAGACGAGCACGCGTGCGCCGCGACTCCCGGGGACGGTCGCCGAGGTCGAGGCCAGCGAATCCGGCCCGGCGATCGGCGCGTTCTTCGACTTCGACGGCACGCTCATCGCCGGGTTCTCCGCCGGCGTCTTCGCCAACGACCGCTTGCGGCGCCGGGAGATTGGATTCGGGGACATCGCGCGTTTGCTGCGTCTCGGGATCGAGGCGGGTCTCGGCGCCGCGGAGTTCGCCGGGCTGCTCAATGTCGCCGCCGCATCGATGCGCGGCCGGACCGAAGACGACCTGCTCGAGCTGGGTGAGCGCTTGTTCGTCCAGAAGCTCGCCGACCGTGTCTATCCGGAAGCCCGGGAGCTCATCGCCGCGCACAAACGCCGCGGCCACACGGTGGTCTTGCTCTCCTCGGCGACGCGGTACCAGATCGCGCCGCTCGCGCGCGACCTCGGCGTCGAACATATCGTCTGCAACGAGTTCGAGGTCCAAGACGGCATGCTCACCGGCGGGATCCGAACGCCGGTGGTGTGGGGTGAGACCAAGGCCGCCGCAGCACAACACTTCGCGTCCGACCATGGCGTCGACCCGCAACGGAGCTACTTCTATGCCGACGGCGACGAGGACGTCGCATTCATGTACGTCGTCGGTCAGCCACGGCCGACCAACCCACGTCGAGGGCTCGAGCGGGTGGCGCGCCGGCGCGGTTGGCCGATCCTCCGTTTCCACAGTCGCGGGGTCGTGGGTCCAGTCGGCGCGCTGCGGAACACAGCGGGCGTCGCGGCGTTGGCACCAGCCGCCGCGGCCGGGCTGTTCGTCGGTCTGCTGACGCGCAACCGACGGTCCGGCGTGAACTTCTTGCTGGCGCGTTGGATCGATGCGCTGTTCGCGATCAACGGCGTGAAGCTCAGGGTCCAGGGGCGCGAGCACCTGTGGTCACACCGGCCCGCGGTCTTCATCTTCAACCATCGCAACAATTTCGACGTGCTCATGGTCGGTCGGATCGTCGATCGTGACTACACCGCCGTCGGGAAGAAGGAGCTCCAGAAGAATCCACTCACGGCCGGCCTCGGCAAGCTCATCGACGCGGTGTTCCTCGACCGCGACGACACGAAGTCGGCCGTCGACTCGCTTCAGCCCGTGCAGGAGGCGGTGCGCAGCGGTCTCTCGCTCATCATCTCGCCAGAAGGCACGCGCTCAGCCCGGCGCGAGGTTGGCCCGTTCAAGAAGGGCTCGTTCCGGATCGCGATGTACGCGGGCGTGCCGATCGTGCCGATCGTGCTGCGCAACGCGGACGACGTCGGGGCGCGCAATGCCGCGCTCATGCGTCCGGGCACCGTCGACGTCTGCGTGCTGCCGCCGATCTCGGTCGCCGAATGGACCGTCGAGGGGCTGTCGGTCCGGATCGCGGCCGTTCGTCAGCAGTTCGTCGACACGCTCGCCAACTGGCCTGCAGACGGGGACTGATGGGGCCGCGAACGTGCGCGGTCAAGCATGCCGCCGGCTCGGCGAGTCGATACCCGGCACACGACGCGAGGCGGGTGGCCTCGTCGACCGGACCCACGCCAGGAACCGAGCGACGCCCTCGACGACCGCCACACCCCGCACGGATGCGAACAGTTCGAATGCGTGCTGTGCGCCGGGCAACTCGGCGTACACGACTGGTTCGTCCGAGACCGCGCGGAGCGCGTCGACGAAGTAGTGGGCGTCCTCCCAGAACAACAGCGAGTCGTTTCGACCGTGCACGACGAAGAATGGCGGCGCGTCGGAGCGGACGTGCGAAATCGGTGATGCTTTCTCCCACGCCTCGCGGTCGCGCTCCGGCGAGGACTTGAGCACTCGCTTCTCGAGGAAATTGCGTTGGACGCGGTCGCGTCGGATTCCACGGCGGTCGAGGAGGTCGTAGACCCCGTAGAGCGGCACGGCGGCGGTGACCGCGGTGTGCGCGTGCTCGAATCCGGGTTGGTACTCGGGATCGTTCGGAGTGAGCGCCACCAGCGCCGCCAGGTGTCCACCGGCAGAGCCGCCCGACACGACGAGGAACCGCGGATCGGCGCCGTGCTCGGCACCGTGCTCTCTGACCCAGGCGACGGCCCGCTTCACGTCGACGAGGTGGTCGGGGAACGTGGCTTTCGGGCTCAGTCGGTAGTTCGGCGCGACACATACCCATCCGCGCGCGGCCAGCAGGAGCATGAGGGGAAGACCTTGGCGGTCCTTGCTCCCGGTCACCCACCCGCCCCCGTGCACGTACACGAGGACCGGACAGCCCGTCGCCTGCGACCGCGGGCGGTACACGTCGAGCAAGTTGCGCTTCCCCGCCGGACCGTAGGGGATGTTGCGAATCCGTTCGACGTCCTTGTCGCGCGATCGGTACGGGCGTCGCCACACTCGGACTTTGTCCCCGGTACCGATCGTTGCCGTCAGCTCGGGTGAGATCGCGGCGCGATAGTCGGCGCCGAGGGTAGCGACGAGCGCGGCCTCCATGATGTCGACCGTTCGGCGCGCGCGGCGGATCGCGATGAGCAGTCCACACCAGGACGCGAGCGTGAGAACGAAGCCGAGCCACCCGGGCCACGCGTCGAGCGCGCCGAACGCGATGAACACGACCGTCGCAACCGCTTGCCACGCGACGTGGAACGGCGCGAGCTCACCGACCAGCAAGCTGCTGACGAAGAACAGCGCCGGCAACAGACCCGATCGCGGTCCCGGAAAGAGCGCCAGGAAGGTCAGCAGCGCGCCGAGCGCGCTGACCACGAGGTACACCCAGGCAACGGTCACGAGCTGTCAGCCGTGACCGTTCGCGCGAGCACAGGCAGCTCGGTCACCGGCTCGAGACCGTAGTCGAGGCATGCGTCCCGCGGATCCCCCGGGTGCCCTGCCAACGCGAGGGGATCCGGGCTCCTCCCTGCCCGTCGCTCTCGCTTCGTCACGTGTGCGGCATCTTCGCCCAGCTCGGCGCCCACCGTTCGGCCGCGGTGCTGTACGGGTCGATCGCCGCCGTGGGCGCGGCGTCGGCGTTGCCGTTCGAACCATCGGATGCGGAGCGGCTCGGGGCGCTGGTCGACGAGCTGCGCGGTCTGCTGGGCCCCGAATTCGCCCAAGCCGTTCACGAGGACGCGGCGCGGTGACGCCGCGCTGAGTTTCGGCTGTCGGGGAAGTCTGTGTCTGCAAATCGATTGGAGAGGA
Organism: Actinomycetota bacterium; assembly: GCA_046727575.1. GTDB lineage: Bacteria > Actinomycetota > Acidimicrobiia > IMCC26256 > DASPTH01 > DASPTH01. Next base: position 9,302 of record JBKPCV010000226.1, on the reverse strand, counting down.
GGATCCGATGGCCGACGAGAGCGCGACCCGTATCACAGGGGTCGGTACGGTGGGTGTCCCCGTCAGTGACCAGGACCGAGCGCTCGAGTTCTACGTCGACACGCTCGGCTTCGAAAAGCGTCTCGACGCCCCGTTCGGAAACGGTCAGCGCTGGATCGAAGTCGCCCCACGGGGCGCGGCCACGACGGTTGCACTCATGCCCCTACCGCAGGGCGGGAGCGCCGGGACCGACACCGGCATCCGCTTGACTACCCAGGATGCCGACGCCGACCACGCCGCGCTTCGCGCTCGCGGTGTCGACGCGGATCCCGAAGTCCTCCGGTGGGAGGGGGTGCCGCCGATGTTCTCGTTCCGCGATCCCGACGGCAACACGCTCTACCTCGTCGAACGCGGCTGAACCTCCGAGCTCCTTCGTCACCCCAGCGGGCGCCGAGACGCGGTACCGTTCGTCGGCTCGACGAACCGGATCTGACGGGGCCGTTCGCACAAGGCTGAATCGACCGCGGCGATGCCCACGGAGTACGACGCCTTCATCTCGTATTCGCACGCGGCGGACGGCAAGCTCGCGCCCGCGGTGCAACGCGGCCTCTCGCGTCTCACCAAGAGGTGGAACCAGAGGCAAGCACTGCGGGTGTTCCGCGACGACACCGGCCTCGCCGTCTCGCCGCACCTCTGGGGCTCGATCGTCCAGGCGCTCGACCACGCGCGCTACTTCGTTCTCCTCGCGTCGCCGAATGCTGCCGCCTCGGAGTGGGTGAACAAGGAAGTCGAGCACTGGCGAGGGATGCACGGCGTCGAGACCATCCTGCCCGTGCTCACCGACGGCACCTGGGAATGGGACGACGCGACGCGCGACTTCACGGCCGGCTCGACCGCGGTCCCAGTCGCGCTGCGCGGCGCGTTCACCGAGGAGCCGCGTCATCTCGACCTGCATTGGGCGCGCGACGACGACCATCTGTCGTTGCACAACACGCGGTTCCGCGGAGCCGTCGCGGAGCTTGCGGCGCCGATGCACGGCGCCTCGAAGGAGGACCTCGAGTCGGAAGACTTGCGCCAGCAGCGCAAGACCCTCCGCCTGGCCCGAGGTGCGGTGGTGCTTCTGGCCGTGCTCACGATCGGTGCCATCGTCGGTGCCGGCTTGGCCGTCGCCAACGCCCACCGCGCCGATCAGCAACGGCGCGCGGCAGTCGCGCGCGAGCTCGCGGCCACGAGCGGCAACCTCGTCGACGAGAACCTTCCCGCCGCGTTGGTGCTCGCGGCTGCGGCGCAGAAAACCGAAGCCGGAAGCGCGGCGCGACGAGCCCTGCTGCGCGCAACGCTCGCGGGGCCGCAGCTCGAGCGCTCCATCCGCCGGGGCGGGAGCGTGATCGCGGCGGGCGACGGCTCCGCGTTTGTCATCGTCGACAAGACCGAACGCGACCGCGTCACGGTCTATGGGCCGCATGGCCGGCGCCGCCAGGTGGTGGCAGCGCCTCGAGTCGGGGTTGTCTCTGGGGCCCAATGGGTGCAGCCTGCGGGTCCCGCGACGCGGCCGACAGGGCTGGTCGTATGGGGCACGCACGGCGTTGCGTATGCACGCGTGGCGAAGGCGTCGTGGAGACTGCCCGGTGCGAGGCTGTTGTCGAAGGCCTGGCCCGGTTCTTCACCTGACGTGAGCCACGACGGCGCGCGCATCGCCGTGCAGCCGCACATCGGTGAAGTGCGCCTCTTCTCGCTCGATTCGAATGTCCACAATCTGCTCTATGACGGCACCTTCACTGCCTCGGCCAACCCGCTCGCCGACGCCGCCGTGTACAGCGACAGCGGGAACTTCGTCCTGATCCCTTCGGGGAACGGCCTGGCAGTCCACGACACCCGAACCGGTGATCTCGTCAGCGAATGGCAGATCCAACGCTGCATCAATGGCCCGCTCCTTGACACTCCGTGCCGGTACGTCCTGTCTGACGACGGCACACTCACGTACGCGGACGAGCGTCGCCTCTTGATCGTGCCGCCGGGAGCGAGGCGAGATGGCACCGTGTCCAGCTCGCAGCCGGCAACTCGTCGCCCAGTGTCGCTGCCCGTGGGCCTGACCACGCCGCTCGACATCACACGCGACTCGATGCTCGCGACCCGACGCGGTGGCAACGAGGTCGCGCTCGCGGCTGCAAACGAGCTGCTGGTCGCCAATGTCGTCACCGGGAGTCTGCTGTGGCGTAGTCGGGACCCCGGGTTGAATTTCAACGCCAATCTCTCGCACACGGTTTCTTTTGTACCCGGGACCTCACTCCTCCTCGACAAGACGCGGTGGGCCAGCGCGCTCCGAGACGTGGCAACCGGAGCCGTCGTGTGGGAGGAAGTGGGCGCCGGCGAACGGGCACTGAGCCCGAACGGACGCTTCGACGTCTTCACAAACATCAACGCAGACTCGACGGCCATCGTCGACCTTGTACGCGCGAGCGTCATCGCTCGAGAACGACAGATCGTCGGGACCGCGATCTGGAGCAGGGACGAGACCGCGGTGGTCACCTTCGCGAATCAACCTCGCCTCTGGAGGGTCACAGCGGCCGGGGTGACCACGTCGCGCGCGGGACTGAAGGGGACGCGGTTGAGTGACGATCTCTCGCGAGCGCGAGCCACCTTCATGGCGGGCGGGAAGCGTCTCATCACATCCGCGGACGGACGCGTCACGGTCTGGCGACTTGAATCGTCGAACGCGGACGTCAGTTCAGCGCGGGCGTACGACGCGAGCTTGCGCTTCAGTCACCCTGCTTCAGGTGTTCGAGCGACGACCGATCCCGACGAGCCCGACACGATCAACTTTTGGGGACCCCACGGAAACCGCCTCGGCCGCTACCGGACGCCAGGAAGGTTTTCGGGGGTCGAAGTTATCGGCGACGGCCGGCGAGCGGTCGTCGAGTCGACTGCTTCCGACGACTCGAAGTCGGTAGCCGTCGTTGACGTCACGACCGGTCGTCCCACGACGAAGGGCGGCAGGATATGCGGCTTCGACAACTACGGTCCGCTCGTCCCGAGTGCTTCGGGAAAGTGGTTTTTAGGACTGCGCGACCCAGGCACCGAGGGAAGTGCGCGGGGCTCACTGATCGCTTGTAGTCCCGAGTCGGGAAGGACCCGGCGCGTCCGCGCGCCAGATGGCGTGCTGACCAGCTTCGGGGACCCGAGCTCGGTAGGTGCGAACGACATCGCGATCTCCGACGATGGACGGTGGGCCGCGTACACGACGAGGTCCTACGTGGCTCGCTTGCAGAGTCTCGTGGATCCGCGGATGTCGGCAGCGCGCGTGAAGCTCCGCGGCGTGTCTGCGCAGCTTGCGATCAGCAAGGATGGCGGACGTGCGTGGGTCATCGACGGAAACACGCTCCGTATCATCGACCGAAACCGCGCGTCCCCCGACCGGATCACGGTCCCGCTCGACGAAACCGTGTCACTGTCAAACCTGGCGATCGATCCCGGTCAGCACCTCGCAGCTCTCGAGCTCGCGGTGGGAAACACGTTGGACGACGCCGGCCGGACCGAGGTCGTGACGGTGCTCGTGGACCTCGATGAGGGGAGCGTGGTCGGAACCATCAGCGACGTCGTACAGCACTTGGCTGAGAGGATGGGTTTCTCGAACGACGGATCCAAGTTCACGCGCCTTGTCGCGCGGGGGGATGGCTACGCCGTGCTGACGGTCGATGTCGCCATGCGCGCGCTCACCCTACGTGCGTGTGCGCGCAGCGGCGGCAACCTCACGCGCAAGGAGTGGAAAGCCGTTGCTCCCAACACCGACTACGTCGCGCCCTGCCCTGAGTCGCCGAGCTAGCCGACGAGTCCCTCGAGTGGCTCACGCGGCGATGGTCGCGGAGAGTTCGCGCAGCAGTTGCTCGGGCTGGCGTGTGACCTTGTCCCAAGTCGCGAACACGATCCGGTATCCGTGGCGGCCGGGGACGCTCCAATTCTCGTTGTCACGTTCGTAGTGGGTGGGGTCGTCGTGCCACCGTCGACCATTCGTTTCGAGGATTGTGCGCTGTTCAGGGAAGCCGAAGTCGTAGAGATACCTATGAGCGTTCCACTCGAGCGGGAACTCGCGCACGAAGCCGGTAAGACCCTGCGTCGCCAGAAGCCGCCTCGTCTTGACCTCGAGCGTCGAGCGCGCCGCGTGGCGAGGGTCGAGCTCGTCGAGCAGTTGACGCAGCGCGCGCACGCCGGGTCGCCCTGGCCGACCGAATCGACGAAGGTACGCGCGCAGCGCCGCGACCGAGGTCAAGTGACGTCGCCGGGCGTCTTCGCACGCGATCTCGAACTTCTCCTCGTCGAGCGTCGCCGCCAGCTGCAACAGCGTGCGCTCGACGCCCGTGACGCGCATGCCTCGAATCTCGCGCGCCATCAGCGCCGCAGCTTTGTGCGAGCGGTGAACGATGACCGAATTACTGCGGACACGGCTCGATGCCGGGACCACGATCTCCGGCATTGCGGCCGTCAAGCCTTCCAGACGGTAGAGCTCTGCGGCCGAGAGCCCTGCGGCTGCCGCCTCGTCACCAGCCCACGACAAGGCCGCGCGCAGGTCTTGCTCGCTCGACGGCGGGACTGCCGTCATCCGATAGGTATCGGGAAGTACGCGGTTGATGACGCCGTGCGTGTGCAGCGAGGCGAGCTGCTTGCGAGTGACGCCGGCCTCGACCGCGTCGCGACCGCGAAAGATCCCGAGCGAATCGGCGCACAGCTCCGACAACTTCGCGACGGCCAACTCTTGTGGCATTCAATGCCCCCTGCGGGTATGGATGGCCACCAAAGTGACCAGAACAGGGGGAAGGGGGTACGCCCCGCGGGACTCGAACCCGCAACCTAGTGATTAAGAGTCACTTGCTCTAACCAATTGAGCTAGGGGCGCGCAGGCATCCTACCGAGTCCGTCTGCGGTGTTCCGCACCGTTAGCGTGTCGACGTGGATGTATGCCTCACCGGTTCACACGGCTTGATCGGCACTGCACTGATGAGGCGGCTTCGGGCTGGCGGACACCGCGTCCTGCGGCTCGTGCGCGGAGCCGCCGAGGGTGCCGACGACGTTCCCTGGGATCCCGACGCCGGGACGATCGACGCGGCCAGACTCGACGGCGTCGACGCATTCGTGCACCTCGCCGGCGCGGGCATCGGTGACAAGAAGTGGACGCCGGCGCGCAAGCGACTCGTATTGGAGAGCCGCACCCGTGGGACCGGGCTCTTGGCGCGCACGCTCGGCGAGCTCGACCGCAAGCCCGACGTGCTCGTGTCGGCCTCGGCGATCGGCTACTACGGGAATCGGGGCGACGAGATCCTCACCGAGGATCGACCGCCGGGCAACGACTTCGGCGCGCAGGTGTGCGTCGCGTGGGAAGACGCAACCACGCCGGCAGCCGAGGCCGGCATTCGCGTCGCGCGGATGCGCAGTGGCCTGGTGCTCGCGCGCCACGGCGGCATGTTGCAGAGGATGCTGCTCCCGTTCAAGCTCGGAATCGGAGGCCGTCTCGGCTCGGGTGATCAGTACATGAGTTGGATCACCCTCGACGACGAGGTCAGCGCGATCCTCCATCTCGTCAACACACCGTCGGTCTCCGGACCCGTCAACCTCACCGCACCGAATCCGGTGACGAACAAGGAGTTCACGGCGTCATTCGGACGTGCGGTCCATCGACCGACGATCTTGCCCACGCCGATGTTCGGGCTCAAGCTCGTGTACGGCGGTGAGCTCGTTGACACGTTGGTCGGGAGCCTGCGGGTGTCGAGCGCGAAGTTGCAGCAGAGCGGATTCGAATTCGCGCATCCGGAGCTCGACGGCGCGTTGCAAGCGATCCTCAGCAACTGACCGTGCGTCTCTGGATCGACACCGACGTTGGTGACAATCCCGACGACGCGGTCGCGCTTCTGTGCGCGCAGGCACTGGCATCGATCGATGTCGTCGGCGTCAGCACGACCGGTGGACGCACCGAATGGCGCGCCGAGCTCGCGCGGGGGCTCGTCGATGTACCCGTCGTGGCCGGCGAGCGGCCCGACGAGGTGGCCGCGAGCTTCGTCGCGGCGCGGCCCGAGGCACTCCTAGCGATCGGACCGCTCACCAACATGGCGGCGCTGGTCGCGCTGAATGTAACGATGCCCAACACCACCATCATGGGCGGCGTGCTCGAGCCGGTTCGACATCGCGGGCGGCTTCGGCGCGTGGAGTCCAACTTCGGACGCGATCCCGCGGCCGCCGCGATCGTTGTCGCGGCTGTCGATGTCACGCTCGTTCCGCTCGACGTCACCGTTGCGATGCCCCTCCAACCGGAGGCCCTCGCCAAGGTCGTCGCAGCGCAACCGCGTCTTGCGCCGGAGGTCGAGCGGTGGACAGCCGAACAAGACGAGCCCGTCGTGCTGCACGACCCGCTCGCGTTACTTGTCGCCGCGGGCGAACTGTTCGTGACGTTCGACTCACGCCGTCTGGTAGTCGACGCACATGACGGCACCCTGCGCGAATCGAACGAGGGCCGCGAGCACGCGGTCGTCGTCGGCGTGGACGCGCCCGCCGCCATCGACCGCGTGCTCGGCCTCCTGGGGTGACCGAGGGGTTTCGAACCCCCGACCTCCGGGACCACAACCCGGCGCTCTCGCCAACTGAGCTACGGTCACCACGAATCGCGGCGCCGATTCCGGCGCCGGAACGCGCCAATGCTACCGGCCAGCGGAGCGCACGCCGGAGCCGTATCGGGCTGTCAGAATGCCCCCATGGCCGACGGCTTCACGAGCACGAGTGAGCTCTTCGGCGCGCTCGAGGCGTCACGCGACGCCGACGACGAGGATGGCCTGTCGATCCTCGACCACTGCCTCCAGTGCGCGGACCTGCTCAAGGCGGCGCGTCCCCATGACGTCGAGCTGCAGATGGCCGGCCTCGTGCACGATCTCGGCTGGCTCGCCCGCACCGACGACGGTTGGACGCTCCGTCCCGACGCCGCGCACGACAGCGACGGACGACGACGGGTCGAGGACCTGCTCGGCCGGCGAGTCGCCAACCTCGTCGGCGGCCATGTGCAAGCGAAGCGCTATCTGCTCGCGACCGATCCCGCGTACCACGACGCGTTGTCGGCTCGCAGCGTGACGACGCTCGAGTTCCAGGGTGGCGTCATGGACCCCGAGGAAGTGCGAGCGTTCGCGGCGCTGCCGGAGTGCGCCGACCTGGTGACCTTGCGACGCGCCGACGACGCGGCGAAGATCCGCGGCAAGGTCGTCCCCGGCCTCGACGACTGGCGCACGGTCGTCGAGCGTGTCGCGGCTGCCCGTTAACCGGAGTTCGCTTCGGCCTACGCGACGAGCGACCGCCCGGTGGCCGTCGGCAGCTCGAGATCGAGCAGCGCCGCGATCGTCGGTGCCCAGTCGGCCGCCTCGAGCGGGCCGACGCTGACGGCGCGGGAAAGACCGACCACTGCAGGATGACCTCCGGTGACGACCGCAACCTGTGCGCGCGTCCGTGGTCCTCCGTGGCTCCCGAGGCGCGTCGGCGTGCCAAAGTACCCGAACGCGCGGCCCGGCTCGGTCCAGACCATGCAGCACTCCAGCCGGGCGGTGCCGAGCACGACAGGCGCGGAACCGGCGACGCCGTCGACGGCATCGAGCCAAGCACGAGCCGTATGTGCGCCGCTGCCACACACGAGCGCCGCGTTGCCTTCCGGAAGAGCGAAGAGCTCGCGGCCGCGACGGTGGATCTCGATTTGGAGGTCGACAGGTTCGCGTTCGACGACTGCTTCCTGATCGTGGTCGGAGACGAGGATCCAGACAGTGTCGTCCCAGACGATGTGTTCACGGATGGCGCCGAGCAGCGCGTCGGTCCCGCGGTACCGCGCGAACGCGGCGTCGCTGTCAGGACCGAACAGGTGCGCGGCGGTGTCGGGGCCGTTGAGCTGAGTGACGACGAGATCGACGTCCTGGTCGAGCGACTCCACGAGCGCGACCAACGTCTCGCGGTCGTCGAGGTACCCCATCTCATCGAGTCGGGCCCCCTCGGGCGGCTGCCCGTCCGGTGGCCAGTGGCGGTCGGCCGTGCGCGCGCCCATCACCCCGACGAGGTATTGATCACCGACGACCACTGCGCTGCTGCGCCCAGCCGCGTGGCACGCGTCGAACACCGTCGGCACCGGGAGCTCGCGCTTCCAGGCCGGGACGACCCGGCCCGGCTCGGGGACCCAGTTCGCGATCACACCATGAAGCCACGGTTCCGTGCCGGTGCTGAACGTCGCGTGATTGGGATACGTCGCCGATGTCATCACTGCTCGCGCGCCGGCCGCGCTCCAGCCACCCGATCGAGCGAGGCTGTCGAGCACAGGCGTGTGGTCCACACCTACATGTCGGAGCGGCAACGCGTCGAGCACGGTGAAGACGACTCTCACCGTCGTACCGGTCGTCCTTCGAAGTCGCCGATGAGCGAGACGCACGCGCGGTCAGCGGGTGCGGCCGAGGCGAACGCGGCGCGCTTGGCCTCGTAGTACGCAGCGCGTCGGTCGCCTTCGCGCGCGGCGTTGTACGTCGGGTACAGCGCGCGCCGCGGCCGATCCGAGTGATTGGGGCCGCTGCGATGCGGGGTGCGGCTGTGGAACCACAACGTGTAACCCGCGCGGAGCGGCACCGGCTGCCAGTCGAGCGTCTCCACCACCGTTTGCTGGATGCACCCGCGCTCGTCGGTCGGGAGCACGGTGTCTGAGCATCCGGAGACCAGCTCGAGGCCGCCGTTGGCGTCGTCGGCGTCGTCGACGGCGACCATCGCCGAAACGTGGACGTCGATCATCGGGTACGCCGCCGCGTCCTGGTGCGGCGAGTAGCCCGCCCCGCCTGGGAGCTTGTAGTTGATCTTCTCCTTGTAGAGGACTGCCGGCTCGCCGAGCAACGTGGCCGCGACCTCGATGAGCGACCCTCGGGACAGCAGGAGGCGCAGCTCGGCGTGCATGTCGAGGAAGTTCTCCGAACGGCACAACTGGGGGCCGGCGTCGGTGGCTTCGTAGTGCTGGAGGACGCCGCCGGCGTCGTCGGGCACGGACGCGATCGCATCGACCCAGTGGGGGAGAGCGGCCGCTGCTGTTGGCGAGAGCGCGTCGACGGCGACCCACCCGTGTGACCGGAAGTGTACGAGCAATTGGCCGCGGTCCTCTGCGGTCGGTCGAAACACCCGCGGCGCTGCGACCCGAGCCATTGGCGCGCCCGGAGGGATTCGAACCCCCGACCCGCGGATTAGAAGTCCGTCCATGACCGTGACGTGCATTCCGGGCTCATGACGTGCAGTATGCCTGACCTGCGCTTTCGCCGGGGCTCTCGAGGCTCCATGAC
>JBKPCV010000225.1:0-16716 GCA_046727575.1 Actinomycetota bacterium | reverse complement strand
ATCGTGCCCGGCGCGACGACGTCCCCCGTCGCTCCTTCCACGACCACCGCGGTGTTCAACATTTCTTGCAACTGCCGGATGCGCGCCTCGTTTTGCCCCTGCTCGTTCTTCGCCGCGTCGTAGTCCGCGTTCTCGCGGATGTCGCCGTGCTCGCGTGCGCGCTCGAGAGTGGCCGAGATCTCTTGCCGGCGTCTGGTCGAGCGCTCTTCCAACTCGTCCTGCAACCGCTCGTAGGCCTGTCTCGAGAGATGTGCGGTTTCCATAGCCCGAAAAGGCTACCGGCTGACCGCGCTCGGCTCGCCCCTGCGCCGCGCGTCGTTACGCGCCTTGGCGCTTGAAGAAGAGCTGGAACTCCATCTCGCCGTGGTCGTCGACCGACGCAACTGCAGGCGCCGTGGGCGCAGTGATGTTGTAGTCACCGAACACGATCGGGAGATTTCCGACGATCTGCACGTCTGTGCCGTCCCATCGCCCCTGGATCGGGATCGTCACCCGCTTCGTGACGCCGTGGAGCGTGAAGTCGCCGTTCGCGTCGATCTGAATCGTCTCGCCCGCGGACGGGATCTTCGGCAGCATGATCGGACTGGTGAGCACGAACTTCGCGTCGGGATACTGGTCGGACTCGAGACCGGAGCTGCGAATGCGTCCGTCGCGGAAGCCATTGTCGGATTGCAGGTCGCGTAGATCCGCGCTGACGGTGACGCGGTCGACGGTCGAGCCGTCGATCGTCAACGTGCCCTGCACGTTGTTGGTGCGTCCGGTCGCGGTCGACTCGACGATGTTGGCTACCAGCTTCTCGGTGACGCGGTAGCCCACGAAGTTCTGGCTGTTTCCCGGTGCGACGGTGTATGTCCCGTCGAGGCTGGGGTCGCCCGCGTCCGTCCCGCTGCTGCTGCCCGATGCGGCGCTCGGCGCTCGGGTCTGGATCGGCGTCTCCTTGATCGCCGCGCGCGGCTCCGGATCGCTCTTGAGGAAGAAGTACCAGCCCGCGAACACGAGCGCGGCGACGACCACGACGGCCGCGCCGACCCACAGCAGGATCTTCTTCATCCGGGCAGGGTAACGGGCACGCCGGCCGATCGGATTGGACCGCGCTCGTTCCGTCATCAGAGTTGCCGATGTGGCCGCTGACCTGGCACAATGAACCGTTCATGGAGGAACCACGCGCATCGGTCATCGTCATTCCGTAGCGAACGCCGGTTTCGGCGTTCGCCCCCGACCGTCCACTTCGGATCCCCGGAGTCGGACGGTTTTTCATTGCAGGCGACATTGCCCGTTGGGCTCGGGCGAAGGACACCAATGACCTACCGGATCGGGATCATCGGGGGAGACGGCATCGGCCCCGAAGTCGTGACTGAGGCCGTGAAGGCCCTCGACGCGACGGGCGTGCCGTACGAAGCCGTGCCCTTCGACCTCGGCTGGGAACGGTACGAGCGCGACGGCGTCGTGCTGCCCGAGGAAGACCTCGAGGCGATCCGCAAGCTCGACGCGGTGTTGCTCGGGGCGGTCGGTGCGGCGGCCGGCCAGGGTGGGGGCATCGTCGAGCGCGGCATCCTCCTGCGCCTGCGGTTCGAACTCGACCTGTACGTCAACCACCGACCCTTTGTCGCTGCGCCGGACGCACGCCATCCCGACATCGACCTCGTGGTCGTGCGCGAGAACACCGAGGGTGTGTACGCGGGCGAGGGCGGGTTCCTCCGGAAGGGGACACCCCACGAGATCGCGACACAAGGATCGTTGAACACGCGCATGGGTGTGGAGCGCTGCGTCCGATACGCGTTCGACCTGGCGCGGTCGCGGCCCCGTCAGCACCTCACCCTCGTGCACAAGACGAACGTGCTCACGTTCGCGGGCGACCTGTGGCAACGGACGTTCGACGAGGTCGCGGTCGGCTACGGCGATGTCGCAACCGCGTACAACCATGTCGACGCGGCATGCATCTATTTCGTGCAGGACCCGGGACGCTACGACGTGATCGTCACCGACAACATGTTCGGCGACATCATCACGGATCTCGCCGGGGCGATCGCCGGTGGCCACGGTCGGTCGGCGTCCGCCAACCTCAATCCGGCCCGGACCGGGCCGTCGATCTTCGAGCCGGTGCACGGGTCGGCCCCCGACATCGCCGGCACGGGGCTGGCGGATCCGCGTGCGGCGATCGTCTCCGCCGCGATGATGTTGGAGTTCCTCGGCGAAGCCGAGGCCGCGTTGCGAGTACGCAGTGCCGTCGATCGGTCCGACCAGGTCATCGGGTCCACGTCGGACATCGGTGACCAGATTGCGGACCGCATCGCGCACGATGCGGACCGACCGGAACAGCGTCAGCAAGTGGGAGCGGGGCCAATCGAGGAGGATGTCTGAGCATGCCCATCGAGAAGACAGACAAGATCTGGATGGACGGCGAACTGGTGCCGTGGGACGAGGCGCGCGTGCACGTATTGACGCACAGCCTCCACTACGGCTCGGGTGTGTTCGAGGGGATTCGCACGTACGCGACCGCCGACGGCCCCGCGGTGTTCCGTCTCACCGACCACGTCGACCGCATGCTCGACTCCGCGAAGTTGTTGATGATGGAGATCCCGTACTCGCGCGAGGAGCTGGTGGAGGCGTGCAAGCTCACCGTCAGGGAGAGCGGGCTCGACTCGTGCTACGTGCGTCCGATCGCCTACCTCGGGTACGGCGAGATCGGTCTGAACCCCCTGCCGTGCGGTGTGAACGTGGCGATCGCAGTGTGGCCGTGGGGCGCGTACCTCGGCGAGGAGAGCTTGACGTCCGGCGTGCGGGTGAAGATCTCGTCGTGGCGCCGGATGGACCCGAACGTCAACCCGGTCGCGGCCAAGGGCACCGGCATCTACATCAACTCGAGCCTCGCCAAGGTCGAGGCCGTGAAGTCCGGCTACGACGAAGCGATTCTCCTCAACTCGCAGGGACAGGTTGCCGAGTGCACGGGTGAGAACGTCTTCATCGTCCGCGACGGCGTGCTCCTGACTCCCAGCCTCGCCAGTGGCGCGCTCGCGGGGATCACGCGCGACTCGATCATGACGATCGCCCGCGATCTCGGCTACGAGGTGCGCGAGGAACAGCTGCTCCGGCACGACCTCTACCTCGCCGACGAGGCGTTCCTCACCGGCACTGCCGCCGAGGTGGTGCCGATCCGGTCGGTCGACGACCGCGTGATCGGCGACGCGGGTGAGATGACCCGCAAGCTCCAGGAGACCTACGTCGCGGTCGTCCACGGACAAGTCGAGCGCTACAAGGATTGGCTCGAGTATGTCTAGCGAACAGCCCGAGGCAGACGCGGCGACCAGAGCGAGCGGAGCGAGCGGAGGGAGCTCGCCGAGGGAGCGAGCGCCCGCGGGCCGGGTATCCCGGCCCGCAGCGAGCGACCACGTGGAGGAGGAGCGAGCGCCCGCGGGCCCGGTATCCCGGCCCGCAGCGAGCGACCACATGAGGAAGGTCGAGATCTACGACACGACGCTGCGCGACGGCTCGCAGCTCGAGGGGATCTCGCTCACGGTCGATGACAAGCTCCGCGTCGCCGAGCAGCTCGACTGGCTCGGCGTCGATTTCATCGAGGCGGGCTGGCCGGGCGCGAACCCCAAGGACGACGAGTTCTTCCGGCGCGCACCGAGCGAGCTCCGGCTCGACCTGAGCACGCTGGTCGCGTTCGGCTCGACGCGCCGGGTGAAGGGCAAGGTCGACTCCGACGACACGTTGCGCAACCTCTTGGCGGCGGGCACGTCCACGGTCTGCATCGTCGGCAAGGCGTGGGACTACCACGTGCGCGAGGCACTCCAGACCACGCTCGACGAAGGCGTTGCGATGGTGGCCGATTCCGTGGCGTTCCTGAAGGCGGACGGGCGTGAGGTGTTCTTCGACGCCGAGCACTTCTTCGACGGCTACCGCGGCGACCCCGAGTTCAGCCTCCGCGTCCTCGAGGGTGCAGCCGAGGCTGGGGCCACTCGCCTCGTGCTGTGCGACACGAACGGCGGGACGCTCCCCGACGAGGTGGAGCGGACGGTACGAGCCGTCGTCGACTACTTCGGCGGCGACGTCGGCATCGCCGTGCACCTGCACGACGACGCGGGGACCGGCGTGGCCAACGCGCTCGCAGGCGTGCGCGGCGGCGCCATCCAGGTGCAGGGCACCATCAACGGCTACGGCGAACGCACCGGCAACTGCAACCTCACGACGATCATCCCGAACCTCTCGCTGAAGATGGGTGTCTCCACGATTCCGGAGGATCGCCTGGAGAGGTTGACCCCCGTCGCCCATCACGTCGCCGAGCTCGTGAACATGGTGCTGAATCCCCAGGCCGCGTACGTCGGCACCTCGGCGTTCGCGCACAAGGCCGGGTTGCACGTGAGTGCCATCGCGAAGCGGTCGGACGCATACGAACACGTACCGCCCGACCGGGTGGGCAACGGCACTCGATTCGTCGTCTCGGAGCTTGCCGGCAAGAGCACGCTGACACTCAAGGCGAAGGAGCTCGGTCTTGCGCTCGACGGACCCCAGCTCAACGATCTCGTCGACACGCTCAAGCGGATGGAGCACGAGGGCTACCACTTCGAGGTCGCAGACGCCTCGCTCGAGCTCCTGATGCGACGCGCGACCGGCTGGGAGCAGGAGTGGTTCGAGGTCGAGTCGTTCCGTGTCATCACCGATGACGACGACCCATCGTCGACCGCGAGGGGTGCCATGACTGAGGCCACGATCAAGGTTCACGTCGGCGGCGAGCGCATCATCGCCACCGCGGAGGGCAACGGACCCGTCAACGCGCTCGACACCGCATTGCGCGCCGCAGTCGGCGAGCAGTTCCCAGAGCTCGCGCACGTGCACCTCACCGATTACAAGGTCCGGGTGCTCGACACCGCGAAAGGGACCGGGGCGGTCACGCGTGTGCTGGTCGACTCGACGAACGGGGACCGCACGTGGACGACGATCGGTGTCAGCGAGAACATCATCGAGGCCTCGTGGCAGGCGCTCCTCGATTCTCTCGTGTACGGGTTGCTCCACGCACCCGGTCGCGGGTAGCAACGCGCCATGCCCACCGATCCGTTCGTCGCGCCCGAGCTCGAGGATGCACCGCGGCAGGAGCCCAACCTTGCACCCGGTGTTCGGTATCCGGCCGCGAAGAGCTGGCACGCCGACCGACCGGGCGACCTCGAAGGCGCGCAGCCCACAGGCACGCTCCTCGGGCGTCCGGGCCCGAACATCGGTTACGCGCTCACGCTCGCGCAGCGCGTGCGCGACAAGTTGTCCCTCGGTCCGCACGAGTCGGCGGACGACGCGCTGGCGGTCATCGGAGAGCTGGCGATGAAACGAGCAGCCTCGTTCGGGCGTGCGCCCGTCATGGCTGACATCGACGTCGCGTCCACGCTGCTGGGGTACAAGGGCGAGGTCGACCCCGAGCTCGTCAACTGGCGGTCGCACGCGGTCCGTGGTGCGCGGCACGAGTACGACCGTCGCCGGGCGATCGTCGACGCGGTCCCCGATGCGGTGCTGCGCATGCCACCGCAGGTCGCGCCGCTCATGCTCGAGTTTCGTTCCGAGCTGCAACAGACGGTCGGCGACAAGGCCTGATCCCGCGTGCTGTCGCCCGAGCAGGAGGAACTCCGCGAGACGTTCCGCCGGTTCGCAGAGCGCGAGATCGGGCCTCACGCGGCCGAAGCCGACGAGCGGTCCGAGTATCCATGGAAGAGCTTCGAGGCCTATCGCAACTCGGGCTTCGTGCGCCTCGGGTTCCCCGAGGAACTCGGGGGCGATGGCGCGGACAGCGTGACCTTTGCACTGCTCGTGGAGGAGATCGCGCGTGTGTGCGGCTCGTCGTCGCTGTTCGCGATCATCTCCAAGCTCGCGATGACGCCGGTGATCATGTTCGGCAGTCCCGACCTCCGACACCGGTACGTGCCCCGTGTCGCGTCAGGGGAGCTGCAGGCGAGCTACTGCTTGTCGGAGCCGGACGCCGGGAGCGACGTCGCCAGCATGAGCACGCGGGCGGTGCGCGACGGCGACAACTACGTGTTGAGGGGCACGAAGGCGTGGGTGACGAACGCCAGCATCTCAGACCTCTACGTCGTGTTCGCCAAGACCGCTCCCGAGCTCGGGCACCGCGGCATCAGCGCCTTCGTCGTCGAGCGCGACACGCCGGGGCTCACGATCGCCGACGCCGAGGTGAAGATGGGGATGCGCGGCTCACCAACCTGCGAGGTCTACCTCGACGATGCTCCGGTCCCGGTCGCCAACCTGATCGGCGAGGAGGGAGGGGGCTTCGGCTACGCGATGGGGGCGCTCGACTCCTCGCGACCGCTCATCGGCGTGCAGGCCCTCGGTCTCGCGCAGGGCGCGTTGGACGCGGCAAAGCAGTACGTCACCGAACGGCGTCAGTTCGGCCAGAGAATCGCCGACTTCCAGGGAGTGCAATTCCTGCTCGCCGACATGGCCACCCAGGTGGAGGCGGCGCGTCTCCTCGTCTACGAAGCGTGCACGCTGCTCGACGCCGGAGATCCTCGGGTCTCGGAGCTGGCGTCCATGTCGAAGCTGTTCGCGGCCGACACCGCGATGAAAGTCACCACTGACGCGGTCCAGCTGTTCGGCGGTGCCGGCTACACCCGCCGGTATCCCGTCGAGCGGATGATGCGAGACGCCAAGATCACCCAGATCTACGAGGGCACCAACCAGGTGCAACGCGTGGTCGTTGCCCGCCGCCTCCTCGAGGAGTAATTCCTACACTCTGCGGGTGGCTGACATCCGCGTTCGCTACTCCCCGGCGCCGACCGGCGAGATCCACGTCGGCAATGCGCGCACCGCGCTGTTCAACTGGCTGTACGGCCGCCATCACGGCGGTGTGTTCATCCTCCGCATCGAGGACACCGACCGGTCTCGCACGACGGACGCCGCGATCGCCGGTGTGCAGGACACGCTGCAGTGGCTCGGCGTGGACTGGGACGAAGGGCCGGTCTTCCAGAGCGCGCGTTCCCACGTGTATCGCGAGGCTGCCGACCGTCTGGTCGCGCAGGGCCGTGCCTACGAATGTTTCTGTACCGAGGCCGAAGTCCGGCAGCGCAACGAAGCGGCTCGCGCCGCCGGTCGGCCTCCGGGCTACGACGGGCATTGCCGGGATCTGACACCCGAGCAACGGGCGGCACTGGCGGCGGAGGGACGGGCCGCGGTCGTCCGGTTCCGCACTCCCGACACCGGTGTGAGCCGATTTCACGACGTCATCCGTGGTGAGGTCGAGGTCGAGTGGGCGCTCATCCACGACTTCGTGATCCTGCGCTCCGACGGATCGCCGATCTTCTTCCTCGCCAACGCGATCGACGACCTCGAGATGGGGATCACGCACGTGATTCGCGGGGAAGACCTCCTCGACACGACACACCGGGTGCTTGCACTGCGCGACGCACTCGGCGGCGGACCACAGCCCGTCTACGCGCACCTGCCGCTGATCCTCGCGTCCGACCGTGCGAAGCTCTCGAAGCGCCATGGCGCAGACGCCGTCGAGGAGTTCCGCGAGCAGGGGTATCTCCCGGAGGCGCTCGTCAACTACCTCGCGCTGCTCGGATGGTCGCCACCGGATGGACGCGAGGTCATGACGGTGGAGGAGCTCGTGGCGGAGTTCGACTTGGAGCGCGTCACGCACGCGTCGGGGGTGTTCGACTTCAAGAAGCTCGAGTGGATGAACGGGCAGTGGATTCGCCGACTCGATCTCGACGAGCTCGTCCGCCGAGTCGAGCCCGAGGCGCGGGCGCGGTTCGGGGAGCGGCTCGACACCGCGGTCATCCGCAGGGCCGTCGCGCTCGGGCAGGAACGTGCCACGACGACCGTGCAGCTCGTCGAGCAGATGGAGTTCCTCTTCGTCGACGAAGACGACTTCGTGATCGACCCCTTCTCCTGGGCGAAGCTGGAGTCGACCGACCGTGTACGCGACGTGCTGGACGCCGTCGGCGCGCACGTCGAACGATGCGAGTGGACCGTCGACGCGATCGACCCGCGCGCTGCGATCGAGCAACTTGGCATCAGGCCGCGCAAGGTGATGCCGGCGTTGTACGCGGCGGTCGAGGGCCGCGCACAGGGACTGCCGTTGTTCGACTCGATCTGGCTGCTCGGACGCGAACGCGCGCTGCGCCGGCTCCGGGGAGCGCGCGAACGACTGCGCTGAGGCGATCCGCTGCGGCCCGTGCAGACCCGGTCCGCTACGATGACTGCCGCCCTTCGGGGGTGGTGTAATCGGCAACACAGCAGGTTCTGGCCCTGTCATTGGGGGTTCGAGTCCTCCCCCCCGAGCTCGCGAGACAACCAGCGAGGCCCCGTCGTCTAGTGGCCCAGGACGCCGCCCTCTCAAGGCGGTAACGGCAGTTCGAATCTGCTCGGGGCTGCACCGAAGAGCCCGGCCCGCGTGGCCGGGCTCCTTCGCGTATGGCGCGCGCTCCGGCGCGGTGCGCGCCGCGCGCTGGACACGCGGCGCGTTTCGGTATCGATGCACGCTGCTCACGGTTCGATTCGGTGTGCACGCAAGAAAATGTTGCGCGAAATCCACCACTTGCAATCGGAACTGTCATACGCTCGCCCGCGATTCTTGCGCGTGAAAGCGCGTGTGTAGCGGGCGTCAGAACGTTGGGAGCACTAGAAGAGCAGCATTTCATTCGCTCGCCGGTCGAAGCACCGATACATCGATTTTTGGCGCGCGACAAGGAAATGCTTGACGTTTTCCCACAAATGCGTTCAACTTCCTGGGAACACGCACAGATACGGAGGCAAGCGTGAACAAGTCAGAACTCGTCGACAGCATTGCGGAGCAGGCAGGACTCAACAAGGCCGAAGCCGAGCGCGCGCTCAACGCGTTCATCGACTCTGTGCAATCTGCTGTTGCGGGCGACGACAAGGTCACGTTGCCTGGCTTTGGTTCGTTCTCGCGTTCATCACGCGCGGCACGCACGGGTCGTAACCCGCGCACGGGCGAACCGGTACATATCGCGGCGTCAAAGGGCGTGAAGTTCTCCGCGGGAGCCGCCTTCAAGTCCGCCGTGAACAGGTAGGCACAGCAACACCGCGCCTACGCCCGAACATCCCTCGAGAAAGGTGGTGACCGTGCCTCCGGCAAAGAGACGCACTGCACGGAAATCAACGGCAAAGAAGACAACGGCCCGTAAGCCGGCGAAGCGCCGGGCGGCGAGCAAGACCACCCGCAAGGCGACGGCACGGAAGCCGGCGAAGCGGCGCAAGAAGGCAACCACGGCGAAGAAGGCTCCGGTCAAGCGCCGCCGGAAGGCGGCGGCCAAGAAGGCCGGGAAGGCGAGCGGGGTGAAGCGCCGCCGGAAGAAGGCCGCAGCCAAGAAGGCCGGGAAGGCGAGCGGGGTGAAGCGCCGCCGCAAGAAGGCCACCACGGCGAAGAAGGCTCCGGTCAAGCGTCGCCGCAAGAAGACCACCACGGCGAAGAAGGCGCCGGTCAAGCGCCGTCGGCGTCGGGTCGCCAAGAAGACGACCTGACCCAGCACTGAAGCGAAGCGAGCGAGAGGGCCCGTGGGCCCTCTCGTCGCGTCATGAGGTCGTCGCCGCTCCCTCGAGGTGCGCGAGCTTCCCGAGGTCGTCGGGGATGTCGACGTCGAACGCCAGGTTTGCGTCGCGCACGACGCGGAGGCCGAGACCGAGTCGACGTACCTCGGCGGCGTGCCGACGAAATGATCCGGGGCCGTACGCGAAGGCGAACTCGACGTCTACGGGGACACTGAGTACGGGCGTACCGTCGTCGCGGTGACACGGCACGATCACAACGACCGGTTGGGACGCGTCGCGGACGACGCCTGCAAACGACCGCGCGAACGGCAAGTCGCCGTGCGCGATCACGCAGCGTGTGCAGTCACGCGCCGCGAGCCAGGCGCGCCCGACCGCGGCGGCTGCGTCGAGGCTGCCGGGGTCGTCGATCGCCGGCAGATGCTGTTCGTCGGCCCACGTCCGTACCTCGCGGTCGGACGACACGACCAAGGTCTGCAGTCCTGCTGCGGCCGACACGACCTGTTCGGCAAGGCGAAGTCCGAGCGTGGCGCGCGCGCGCGGTGCGAGTTGTTCCGCGAGCCGTGCTTTCCCGAGCGCGAACGCGCGTATCGGAACCACCACCCCGGTTCGACTCACGCTCACGCCAACGTAAGCTACCGACGTGGGTCCGGCTCCGTCGGTAGCAGTGATCGGCGCCGGATCCTGGGGGACGACGGTTGCCGCGATCGTGAGCGCGAACGCGCCGACGGTCATCTGGGGACGCAACCGCGACCTCACTGCGACGATTGCACGCACGCACGAGAACCCCGCCTACCTCCCGGGAATCACCCTCCCCGACACGTTGCGGGCGACGGGCGACCTCGGTGCCGCTTGCAGCGGCGCCGACGTCGTGGTGATGGCGGTCCCCTCGCATGGGTTCCGAGGCGTCCTGTGCGAGGCGGCCGCCTTCCTTCGCGACGACGTTCCGATCGTCAGCGTGTCGAAGGGCGTCGAGCGCGACACGCTGCTGCGGATGACCGAGGTGACCCTCGACGTGCTCCCGAACCATCGCCGTGGTCGCGTCGCCGTGCTCACTGGCCCGAATCTCGCCCGGGAAGTCGCCCTTGGGCAGCCGGCGGCATCGGTCATCGCGTGCCCGGACGACGCGACTGCTGCGCTGCTCCAGCAGTTGTTCATGACGCGCAGCTTCCGCGTCTACACGAATCCTGATCTCATCGGCTGTGAGATCGCGGGTGCGCTGAAGAACGTGATCGCGATCGCAGTGGGGACCGCCACCGGTCTCGGCTATGGCGACAACGCGCAAGCTGCGCTCATCACCCGGGGGCTCGCGGAGCTGACGCGGCTCGGCGTCGCCCTGGGCGGCGAGCCGCTCACCTTCGCGGGGCTCGCCGGCCTCGGTGATCTCGTCGCCACCTGCACCAGCCCGCAGAGCCGGAACCGAACCGTCGGGTGCGAACTGGGCCGCGGGCGTGCGCTCGCCGGCATCGTCGACGAGATGCGCATGGTTGCCGAAGGCGTGCGCACGACCGCGGCCGTTCTCGAGCTCGCCCGCCGCTGGGATGTGGAGATGCCGATCGCCGCGATCGTGGGCGCCGTCCTCTACGACGGACGGCATCCCGCCGAGCTCGTCCCGACGTTGATGCTGCGCGAGGCGAAGCCCGAGCTCCACGGCCTCCGGTGACGTATTCAGAGGGTCACGCGCACCTCGTCGGCGTGCTCGGCGGTGCGCGCCTCGCCGACGTCGACGGTCGCGGGATCCTGCGTCCCGAACGCGTGAACTGGGAGCTGGCGTGGTGGATCGGCGCCGACGACCGCTGGCACTTCCCCGACGAAGAAGTGGCCGTGCGCCAGTCGCTGCTCGACGGGATGCCCGTTGTCGTGACGGCGATGCGCGTGCCCGGGGGCGACGCCGTCCACCGCGTCTATGGCGGGTCCCCGGGATCGACTGTCGTCGAGATCGCCAACGATTCGCCGGCGCCGTTCGTCGTCGCTCTCGTCGTCCGCGGTGCAGCGCACGTGGAAACGGAGGGGTCGGTGATCGTTGTCGACCAGCGTCCTGCCATCGTGGCCACGCGACCACCAGCGAGGTGGGCGGTCTCGACGGACGGCACCACCGAGCAGATTGTCAGCAGTGGCAACGCGCGCGCCGGGGTGTTCGCACCGCGGACCGATCGAGCCGCCCGTCTCGAAGCGGCCTTTCTGTTTCCCGTCACACACCGCACCCGTGCGCGCTTTGCGCTTGCGCTCGGTCGTGAGATCGATGGGTCGACCGCTGCGCCACCCGAACCGGAACAGGTCGCGCGCGGCTGGCGCGCGCAGCTCAGACGCGGCATGCAGGTCGAGCTCCCCGACGCGGCCCTGCAGGTGACCGTGGACTCGGCACGCTCACAGACCCTGCTCGCGGGGCAGGCCTGGATCGTCCCGCCCGAGATCGTCGTGGCGCTCGAGGACTGGGGCTTCGACGACGAGGCGCGCGCGGCGTGGAAGCACCTCGGGGTGCTGTCGCGGCGCAAGGCCTCGCGCCGTCTCCGGCAGCGCGCATCATGGACGGACGTCCGGCGACTCTCGCATTCGGGTGGCGCCGCGTTCCTCACTGCGCTGCGCAGCGCGCTCCTGCACGAATCAGGAGCAGTGGTCGGGTTGCTCGCCGAGTGGCCGGCGGAGTGGCGCGGCCACCCGCTCGACGTGCGCGACGCGCCCACCCGGCTGGGTCCCGTCTCGTACTCGCTGCGCTGGCACGGTGACCGTGTCGCGTTGATGTGGGAGGCACCGCCCAACGTGGCGCTGCGGATCCCTGCGTTCGACCCGGGCTGGTCGAGCACGGAACCGCGCGGCGAGACGCTGCTCTCACCGGCAGCATGACGCGAGACCCTCGAAGCTCGGCGGAGCCCTACACGGCCGCGGCGCGCGTCTACGACCTCTTCTACCGCGACAAGGACTATCAAGGCGAGGTCGAAGAGGTCGTGCGGATCGTCGAGGCCCGGCGGCCCGGCGCGCGCTCGGTGCTCGACGTCGGATGTGGCACGGGCGCCCACCTCGCCTGGCTCGCGCAGCGCTACGAACAGGCGGCCGGTGTGGAGCCCAGCGCACGGATGATCGAGCAGGCGACGATCTCGCGGCCTGGGCTGCTCGTCTACCCGGGTGACATGCGCACGTTCCGTCTGCGTGAGCGATTCGACGTCGTGACGTGTCTCTTCAGCGCGATCGGATACATGACCACTGAGCCGGATCTCCAGGCGGCGATCCGCAACATGGCTGCGCACCTCACCAACGGCGGAGTGCTGGTCGTCGAAGGTTGGGTGGAGCCCGCCGACTGGATCGCAGGGCGGGCGTCCGCACACGCGGTGATGGGCAGCGACGTGGCCGCGGCGCGGGTCGTGCTCAGTGGTCGCGACGGAAGCGTCAGCACGGTGGAGATGCAGTATGTGGTGGCGACGCTCGACGGCATCGAGCACATCACCGAGGTGCACCGCATGGGGCTGTTCACCCGCGGGCAGTATCGCGCCGCGTTCGAAGGCGCCGGCTTGACCTACGAGCGCTGCGACGGCCTCACCGGGCGCGGCCTGCACATAGGGATCAGTCGAGCCGCAGGGTGACGATCTGCCAGGGCGAGAGCTCGACCGACTGCGTGAAGCGAGCGACCTCGCGGCCGGTGAAGTCGACCACGTGCCCACCCGCGGGATCATCCGCGAGCATCACGGTCGCGACCGTCGCGAGCGGGCGCGGGTTGTAGAGCCGTAGTGTCAATGGCGCGCCGGCGTGCTCACGGACGAGCGCGGAGACCTGCGCACCAACGACTGTCACGCCGTGCCCGCACGGCGGGAAGCGCGGCTCCGGAGCGCCGGTCGCGTGTACTCGTTCCAGCGGTACGAGGAAGTCGTCGGCGGCCTGGTGCACGTCTGCGTCGCCCCAGTCGCCGCGATGAGGAAGCACGGCGTACTCGAGGGCCAGCGGGCGCTGGAGCTGCGGCCCCTCCAGACGGTCCAGGGGCCCGGCGGGACTCGGCCGGAACGCGGGTTCGCCGCGCGACAGGTAGCCCGTCGCTCGGAGCAACGTGAGCGCGAGCTCGGTGCCGTGCTCCACCACCTCGTACTCGAGGAGGCCGTCGTGGAGGAGCGCGAGCCCGACGTCACCGTCGGAGCAATCGACGAACCGCCGCGACACGAACGTCGGGAGCCCGAACTCGGCAGGGCTGCCCTCCGCCGTGAGTCCGCGGTGAACGACCGCGAACGCGCATTCGGCGTCGGAGCCGCTCACCGAGCGCGGGAGCGGGAAGTGGGCGCGCAGACGGTGGTCGCGTACTCGGTGATCGAGCTCGACGCGAACGCGGAGGAACCGCTCGCCCGTCCGGAGCTCGAGCACCGTGCGGATGTCGACCGGCACGGCGTCGTCACTGCGCCGCGCGCATGACCGCTGGTCGCCGATCGCGTGCGTCGGCAGTCGATACCGCGCCGACACGGCCAGCCGCGCGCGGACCGGCCCCGCTTCGACGACCGCGACGCAGACCGACTCGGGTCGATCGACGACGCGGTCGAGGTCGGGGGGGCTGAAGTTGTAGGTGTCGCCGCCGTCCCCACCGTCGACGTACCGGTTGGCGCCGACGATCGCGACGCCGTCGGCGCCGATGCTGCACGTTCCGTCCGACGGGTCGACCTCGACGCGGAGGTGCTCGTTGACGAGCACGGTTCCGTGCGCGGCGACACGCGTACTCGGGCCGTCGCCGGCGGCCGTGCGATACGCACGCCAGCCGAATCCCGCCACCGGTCCGGCTGCGAAGGCGACTTCCGCGGTCGGTGCGCGGTGCTGGCGGACCGCGATCGTCGCACCCGACTCGCCCAGCGCGAGCAGTTCGTCGCGGGTCGACTCGAGATCGATGCCCACGTAGCCCGGCGTCGCCTCGTGGAAGGCGTACTCGATGCTGCCGTCGATGCGCTCGTGGCGCTCGACGCGTGCGACGCGCATGCCTGCGAACTCCCGACCGCGCATTCGGTTCAGTACCCAGCGGATCTTCTGTCCGGTGACGACTGTCGACAGGCCCTGACGCGTTCGAGTGCCGATGACTTGGGTCGGGCGCGGCGTCCCGTCGTCGATCGACACGAAGTGCACCGGGCCGGTCGTAGGAACGTCCGCGGTGACCACACCGGGACGCTCGGCCGCCGTCGCGTTCACCACCACGGTCGACGAGGGTGGCGCGTCGATGTCGTGCGCCAGCGCGCGCAACGCGTCGTCCGCGAGCGCTTCGCCGATATGACGCGCTTCCTCGTACCGCACCCGTACGGCCTCGACGACTTCGTCGTGGCTGCAGGCGCACGCAGAGTCGTGCGCGCTGTTCAGGACCAGGTTCCGCCAGCCCAGGCCGAGCAGGACATCCGGATAGCGCGCTGGGGAGAGGAACAACGCGCTGAGGGGCTCCGCCCGGCGTTCGAGCGCTCGTTCCGCCGCCGCGGCACTCTGGTGCACGTCGACGCGGTTCGAGGCGACGCCCATGAGCAGGTTCGCGCGGGCGCCCGAACGCAACTCCCCGCACCAGGTCGGGATGCCCACGCTGGGCTGCGCGTCGAGATACTCGGGGAGCGAGGCGATCGTGAACTCGTACCGGTCCTGGATCGCATTCGCTTCCGCGACCGCGCGCCCGAGCTCGGGCTGCGGCGGCACGTGGTCGGCGCCGTTCATGAGGAGCACGCCGCCGTCGGTGAGCTCCGCGGAGCCGAGCTCGAGCTCGTAGTTGCGGGTGCGCGCGACGAGCTCCCTCGCGTCCGACGGGAGCTGCTCGCCGTTCGCGTAGGAGCCATAGAGATACTCCGCCCGAACCCGGCTGCCATTGGGCGCTTCCCACCAGAACGCGGTGCGATCGATCGCGCCGGGAACGCCGCGCCAGACGACCGCGTGCTCGATGCCCGCGAGCCGGAGTATCTGCGGCATCTGCGCGACGTGGCCGAACATGTCGGGGAGATAGCCAACCGGCATCGCGCCACCGAGGTCACCGCCGCGTGCGAGGCCGAGCTGGAGGTCGCGCACGATCGTTTCGCCCGACACCATGAACTCGTCCATGAGGACCATCCACGGGCCGATCTGGAGCCGACCCCGTGCGACGAGCGCCGCGATCCGGTCGGCGGCATCAGGCCGCACCTCGAGATAGTCGTCGAGCACGGCTGTTTGCCCGTCGAGGAGGAAGCGCGCGTAGGAGGGGTCCGCCTCGAGGAGGTCGAGAAGCTCGTCGACGAGGTGGACCAGCTGCAGCCGGGAGACCTGGAACGGTGCGTACCACTCGCGATCCCAATGAGTGTGTGGGACGATTCCGACCTGTCTCGCTGCTTTGAACTGCGGAAACGTCGCCATCATCCGGTCCTCAGACCGCCTCGGTGCTCAGCCAGTCCTCAGGGGATCCGCCGAGGGTCGCGTCGACGATGCTTCGCACCCGGTCATCATCGCCGCGGATCACATGCGCGTAGGTGCTGAGCAACGTCTTGACGTCGTGGCCCAGACGCTCCGCGACGAGCGCGGGACTCACACGGTTCGAGAGCAACACCGACGCATGATGGTGGCGCAGGTCCAGGTGCGCCCCTCGAGGCCGACGGCTCGCGCCGCGAGCCGAATGTGCTTCGAGGCCATCGAACGGCCGATCGGGCGCCCATCGGCGTGGAACACGAGTCCATTCTCGCCCGGTCCGCAGCTCGCGATGTGCGCCGCGAGCGCGTCGAGGACGAGCGTGCTCAGAGCGAGCGTCCGATAGCTGTTCCTCGAATTCGGTGGCTTGAGATACGACGAGCCGCTCGCCGGTTCGGACGAGGATGAGCTCTGGCGCTCGCTCGTCTGGGCGGTGCTCATCGAGCTCGACCGCACTGAACCGTGGCGGCGCGACGCCGCGTGCCGCGAGCATGACCCGGAGCTCTTCTTCCCCAAAGCGTGGCGCACGCGGCCTGGCTGGCAGGAGCGCCGAGCG
This sequence comes from Actinomycetota bacterium, assembly GCA_046727575.1. Lineage (GTDB taxonomy): Bacteria > Actinomycetota > Acidimicrobiia > IMCC26256 > DASPTH01 > DASPTH01. Next base: position 278 of record JBKPCV010000225.1, on the reverse strand, counting down.
CAGGTCCTCGGAGGCCGTGGCGAGCCGTCAGCCGGCCCACCGCTCGACCTCCGAGCCGCGCATCGCACGACCTCGACTCTGTGAACGAGGACATGTGGCGGCCAAGAAGTTCCTAGACGGCGAGCGGTCCAGCGTCCCTGCGTCGGGGCTTGCGCAGTTTGGAGGCTGGCAGCGTCGATCCAACGGGCGAGGATGCTGAGCGCCGCCAACTGCTCGAGGGCGATCTCGGGCTGCGGTTCGCTGGTGTCGTGTGAGACGACATTCCGAATCCCCATCAT
>JBKPCV010000224.1:0-11284 GCA_046727575.1 Actinomycetota bacterium | reverse complement strand
CCGGTGATGCTGGCGAAGCTGACCGTGCGGTACGTGATCGTCGGGCACTCCGAGCGTCGCCAGCTGTTCGGTGAGACCGACGAGATAGTCAGCCGCAAGCTGCGCGCGGTGCTCAGGAACCAGATGACACCGATCGTCTGCATCGGCGAAACGCTCGAGGAACGCGAGGGCGGCATGACGACGGAACGTGTGACGTCACAGACACGCGCGGCGTTCGAGGGCGTCAAGGCGTCCGATGTGGCCACATGCGTCGTTGCGTACGAACCGATCTGGGCGATCGGCACCGGGCGCAACGCGACGCCTCAGGACGCGAACGAAACGATCCTCGTGATCCGCACCGCGATACGCGAGCTCTACGGGGAAGCCACCGCCCAGACGGTGCGCATCCAGTACGGGGCCAGCGTGAAGCCCGGCAACGCCGCCGACCTCATGGCGCAGCCGGAGATCGACGGCGCGCTGGTAGGCGGCGCCTCGCTCGATCCCGACGACTTCGCGCGCATCATCCAGTACCGTCGGTGAGCCGTCGCCGGGGCAGAGCCAGGTAGACTTCTGACCGCTCGAGCACCTGGAACCCGGAGAAACTACGCACGATGCTCAATGCGATCCTCGTCGTCATCGACGTCGTCGTGGCGCTGCTCCTGATCTTCCTGATCCTGCTGCACTCCGGGCGGGGTGGGGGCCTTTCGGACATGTTCGGCGGCGGCCAGCTGGGCGGCTCGATGGCAGGCTCGACGGTGGTGGAGCGCAACCTCGACCGCCTGACGGTGATCGCCTGCATCATCTTCATGTTCACGACGGTGCTGCTGGCGCTCAGACTCGACTGACCGACGCAACGCAAGGGTTCGTCGGCGTACAACATCAGTGGCGAAGTGGGGGCGGCCATGCACACAAAGACCGCGTCTCGTCGTCGCCGGGAGATCGTCGCCGCGGCCGTCACCACGGCGGTCCTCGTCGTTGCGTTCGCGACCACCGCTGCGACCGGGCCCACGGCAGGAGCGGCCGGCGCGAAGTCGGGTCGGGCGATCACCGTCGGCGCCGAGGAGTTCCCGCCGGTACTGAACATGATCACGCCCGAGGGCAATGGCCAATGGACCGGGATGATCGTCGGACCAGCGCTCGCTCGGGGCTACAAGTTGCTGCCTGACTTCTCGTATCAGCCCTGGCTCTTCGACAAGGACTGCACCGTCACGACCGTCAGCCCCTTTACCGTCGACTGCACGATCCGGCCCGACGCGAAGTGGTCCGACAATGTGCCGATCACGGCCGACGACTTCAAGTTCACGGTCGACACGATCATGAACAAGAAGAACAACGTCGTGACGCGGAACGGATACGACAAGATCCGCGAGTTCAACGTCATCAGCGCCACGCAGTTCGAGATGGTGTTCGAGGAGATCTTCGCCCCGTACCGCGACCTGTGGGCGAGTACGAGCACCGTGGTCCTTCCGAAGCACGTGCTGGAAGGCTCCGACTTCAACAAGGTGTGGAACCGCTGCATCTGCGATCCGAAGACGAAGAAGCCGATCGCCAGTGGTCCCATGCTCGTCCAGTCGTTCACGCCCAACAAGCAGGTGACGCTCGTCCCCAACCCGAACTACTGGGACAAGCAGGCGACCGTGTCGAAGGTCGTGTTCATTCCGATCACGGACAGCAACAGCGAGATCAATGCCTTTCGAGCTCGTGAGGTCGACATCATCTACCCGCAGAACCAGATCGGTTTGCGGAAGCGCATCGAGTCCGCCGACGGGGCTCGCTACACCTCGAGCCTCGGCCCGCAGTGGGAGCACTTCGACATGCTCACCACCGTGCGGGGACTCGACGACCTCGCGGTGCGCAAGGCGATCGCGACGGCGATGCCTCGGCAGCAGATCGTCGACCGCGTCGTGAAAGATGCAAACGACGACGCGAGCGTGCTCAACAACGTCATGTGGATGACCAATCAGCAGCAGTACCAGCCGAACTGGTCGATCTATCCCGAGCGGGGCGACGTCGCCAAGGCGAATCAGATCCTCGACGCCGCTGGTTGGTCGCGTGGTGCCGAGGGTGTCCGCGAGAAGAACGGCGTCCGCCTCGCGTTCACGCTCGGTACGACCACGGGCAACAAGGCCCGCGAGTTCGCGGAGCAGATCATCCAGGAACAGCTGAAGCAGATCGGCGTCAAGCTCACGATCAAGAACGCGCCCGACATGCTCGACACCAAGATCGTCGGGTTTGACTACCAGACGATCCTGTTCGCCTGGGTGGGCTCGCCCGACCCGTACAGCAACAATGTGATCTGGCTGTCGGGCGCGATACCCCAGGCGTGTCCGCCGCGACTCGCCAAGGCCGAGCAGTGCGACTACTCGGGCGTGAACTACACCAAGCTGCGCGACCCGACCCTCGACGAGATCCTCAACGCGACCGACCGAGAGCCCGACCCGGTGAGGCGCGCCGCGCTGTTCAACCAGGCCGACGTGCAGCTCGCGCAGAACGACGTCACGACGATCCCGTTGTTCCAGAAGCCCACACAGCTCGGGTATCACGACACGATCTCGGGCCTGCGTGACAACCCTACCGTTGACGGGTTCACGTGGAACATCGAGGAGTGGACCGTTCGCTCCTGACGCCAGTTCGCAATACTCGGCTAGAAACGGGCGCGGTGAGCGCGTACATTGGGCGACGGCTGCTGGTCGCGGTTCCCATCGTCCTGCTCGCCACCTTGACCGTGTTCCTGTTGGTCAGCGCGCGCGGCGATCCGCTGCGTGACCTGCGCCACCGACCGAACGTCTCGCAGCAGACCATCCGCAACCTCGAGCGGGAGTATCACCTCGACCGGTCGACGCCCGAGCAGTACGCGCTCTGGCTCGGTGACTTCGTCCAGGGCGACTGGGGCAGATCGTTCCGCACCGAGCAGCCGGTTTCCGACATGGTCGCCGATGCCGCGTGGAACTCGTTCTTGCTCGCCGGGACGGCCGTCGTGCTCTCGGCCGCGCTCGGGCTCGTGATCGGCGTCGTGAGTGCCGTTCGTCAGCACTCCGCCTTCGACTACACGATGACGGGCTTTGCGTACTTCGGCTTCTCGATGCCCGACTTCTTCTTCGCACTGCTGCTGCAACTGGTACTCGTCGTCTGGCTCCGACAGCAGTTCGACATCCAGATCTTCTACGTGCAGGGCAAGTACAGCGTGGGGGAGGAGGGCAACATCGGCAACCTCATCCAGCACATGGTGTTGCCCGTTGCCACGCTGATGCTCACGAGTGTCGCCGCGTGGAGCCGGTATCAACGCGACAGCATGCTCGACGCCCTTCGCACCGACTACGTGCGCACCGCGCGCGCCAAGGGCGTCCCGCGTCGACAGATCATCCGCCGGCATGCCCTCCGCAACGCGCTGATCCCCTTCGTGACGGTGGTCGCGATCGACGCCGGCGTGCTCCTCGGCGGAGTGGTCGTCGTCGAACGGATCTTCAGCTGGCCGGGACTCGGGCTGCTGTTCTTCGAAGCCCTCGAATCCTCGGACTATCCGGTGCTGTTGGCCTGGATGGCGATCGGGACCGTCTTCGTCGTGCTCTGCAACCTGCTCGCCGATGTCCTCTACGGCGTGCTGGACCCCCGCATCCGCCTGAGCGGGCGTCGCGAGCGAGCGGCAGCATGAGCGAGCGGGAACCATGAGCATGCGGGTCGGCGACGAGTCGGCACGGGCGCGCGCGGAGGCGATCGACGCAGACCTCATCGCGCCCGAAACGGTTACTGCCTTCGAGGCGAGCCAGTGGCGCATCGTGCTGCGCCGCTTCCGGCAGCACCGGCTGGCACTCGTCGCGCTCGGCTTTCTGGTGTTCATGGTGCTCGCGTGCTACGTGGGCGTCGCCTTCGCACCGAGTCCCACCGCGCAGCACCTGACCGAGCCGCCGTCAGGTCCGTCGTGGTCCCACTGGTTCGGTACCGATGAGCTGAGCCGCGACGAGCTCTCGCGGGTGCTGCACGGCGGACAGGTGTCGCTGCGAGTCGCGTTCGGCGTCGCGATTCTCTCGACCGCCATCGGTGTCACGATCGGCGCGATCGCCGGCTTCTACCGCGGCTTGCTCGATGGACTGCTCATGCGCTTCACCGATCTCTGGATCGCGCTGCCGTCCTTGCCGATCCTCGCGGTCGCGGTGTCGATCGGAACGGTCGACCTGGGTCCGTTGGGAACTCTCGACCTCGGGAGCCCACTCGGCATCACCCTGCTGCTGTCCTTGTTGTTGTGGGGATCGATCGCCCGCGTGGTCCGGGGCGCGACTCTGTCGTTGCGCGAGCGCGAGTTCGTCGACGCCGCGCGCACCATCGGCGCGTCGAACACGCGCATCATCGTGCGCCACGTGCTCCCGAACTGCGTCGGCCTGATCCTGGTGAACGCGACACTCGTCGTGGCGGCTGCCATCCTTGTGGAGACGACGTTGTCGTTCCTCGGTTTCGGTATCCAGCCACCCACGCCGAGCTGGGGCAACCTCCTGACGAACTCCCTTGCGAACCTCGAAGACGAGTGGTGGCTCACGCTGTTCCCCGGCCTGGCGATCTTCTCGACCGTGCTGGCGGTCAACTTCCTCGGCGACGGCTTGCGCGACGCGCTCGATCCCCGCGTGGCGGTGCGCGCATGAGCCCGCCGGTCGTCGAGCTCGCGTCGCTGCGTGTGGAGTTCCCGACCGACGGCCGCGTGGTCCGCGCCGTCGACGATGTCTCGTTCTCGGTAGCGCAGGGCGAGCGCATCGCGATTGTCGGCGAGTCCGGATCCGGAAAGACGGCGACCGCGTTGGCGATCATGGGCCTTCTCGACCCGCCCGGCCGGATCGCTGCCGGCGATGTGCGCCTCGACGGACGATCCCTACTCGGGCTGTCTGAGAACGAATACCGAGAGGTCCGCGGACGCGAGGTCGCGATGGTGTTCCAAGACCCGATGACCGCGCTCAACCCGGCGATGCGCGTGGGTCAGCAGATCGCCGAAGCCGTCATGGTTCACGAGCGGTCAGGGCGACGCGGCGCAGCGAAGCAACGCGCGGTCGGCCTGCTCGAACAGGTCGGTATCGGCTCGCCGGCAGCACGCGCGCGCGACTATCCACACCAACTTTCCGGCGGGATGCGCCAGCGGGTCATGCTCGCGATGGCGCTCGCGAATGCGCCACGGGTGCTCATCGCCGACGAGCCCACGACCGCACTCGACGCCACCACACAAGCGCAAGTCCTCGAACTCATCGAGACGATGCGCGCCGAGGTCGGTCTTGCGGTGGTCCTGATCACCCACGATCTCGGGATCGTCGCGGGTCACGCCGACCGCATCGTCGTGATGTACGCGGGGCGAGTCGTGGAGGTGGGCGATGTCGAGCAGGTGTTCGCGTCGCCCCTGCATCCCTACACGCGCGGTTTGCTGTCCTCGTTGCCCACCGTGTCGAGCGGTCGTGGGGCGCTGACGCCGATCCCAGGCTCGCCACCTGATCTCGCGCGAGTACCCGAAGGCTGCGCGTTCCATCCTCGTTGCGCGTTTGCGCAGGATCGGTGCCGCGTCGCCGTCCCGCCACTCCTCGAGCTGCGCCCCGGACACCACACCGCCTGCATCCGGGCGCCAGAGCTGAGCGCTGAGAGTCGCGCATGAGCGCGTTGCTGTCCGTTGACCACGTCGTCAAACACTTCCGTGGGGCGGGGAAGCGCGTGGTGCATGCCGTCGACGACGTGAGCTTCACGATCGAGCGTGGCGAGACGCTCGCGCTCGTGGGGGAGTCGGGGAGCGGGAAGTCGACTGTCGCGCGGCTCGTGCTCCGGCTGGTCGAACCGACGAGCGGGACCATCGACTTCGCCGGACGCCGGGTGCAGATGGTGTTCCAGGATCCATACGCATCACTCGACCCGCGGTTCACGGCGCGCGCCATCGTCGCCGAGCCGCTCGTGATCGCGAAGCGTCGACGCGCGGTCCACAACCGCGTGCCTGAGCTCTTCGAGATGGTCGGTCTTGGTCGCGAGCACATGACGCGCTTCCCGCACGCGCTCTCCGGCGGTCAGCGCCAACGCGTCGGCATTGCGCGCGCACTCGCGCTCGAACCCGACCTCGTGGTGCTCGACGAACCGGTGAGCGCGCTCGACGTCTCGATCCGAGCGCAGATCCTCAACCTCCTCGCCGAGCTGCAAGCCCGATTGTCACTCGCTTACCTCTTCATCGCCCACGACCTGGCCGTCGTACGCCACATCGCCGATCGGGTGGCCGTGATGCATGTCGGCAAGATCGTCGAGTGCGGCCCGACCGAGGCACTGTTCGACGCGCCGGGGCACCCGTACACGCAAGCACTGCTCTCGGCCATCCCGACGCCCGATCCGAGTCGCGAACGGGCGCGGCGACGGATCGTTCTGCGCGGCGATGTGCCGCCCGCCGACGACCCGCCGTCGGGCTGCCGATTCCGCACCCGGTGCTGGCGGGCGGAGGAACGTTGCGCCGAGGAAGCGCCCGTCCTCACCGAGCGTGCTGGCGTGGGCCATCCTGTGGCGTGCCATTTCCCCGCCGTGCAGATTTCCACCTGAGCTGGATCGGAGCCGTCTGCATCGGGCTGGTCGCTGTCGCGTGCTCGAGCGGCGGCGGCGACGACCGCGTGGCGCCACCCACCTCGACGCACCCGAGCGCGGCCAGCCAGAGCACCGGCAGTCCGAGCACGACGACCCCCGCCGTCACCAGTCCCGATCGGATCACGGCGCCGACGGATGCACGTGCTGCGGCCGAAGTCCTCACGCGCGTCGAACGAGGGCTGCGTACCGACGACCGCGATCCGGCGCGTCTCGCGCGGCTCGGGTGGGAGCAACAGAAGGCGTACGGCGCGCTCCTCGCGCACCCGGACTGGCAGGAGCAGGTGCTGGCCGCGCTTCCCGACGACGTGCGCGAGATCGCGCGCGCCAACATCGACGCCGGGAACGCGCTGACCGCCCCGGACCTCGGGCCGCCCCTGCAGGCCCTGCCCGACTGGACGATTCTCGTCCCGAAGTCCGTCGCCGAACTGCGCGGCTTCTACGACGAAGCCGACGCGGCGACCGGCATTCCGTGGGCATACTTCGCTGCGATCCACTTCGTCGAGACGAAGACCGGTCGGATCCACGGGAACAGCACCGCGGGGGCGCAGGGTCCGATGCAGTTCATCCCGAGCACGTGGGCCGTCTACGGCGAAGGTGACATCAACGACGACCACGACGCGATCCGCGCAGCAGCGCGATATCTGAAGGCAGCCGGCGGACCGGAGAACATGGACAAGGCGCTCTACGCGTACAACCCGAGCAACGCGTACGTGACCGCGATCGAGAAGTATGCGAGCGTCATGCTGGCCGACCCGCGCGCCTTCGACGGGTACCACGCGTGGCAGGTGTACGTGACGACGGTCGACGGCACGCAGTACCTCCCAGAAGGCTGGCACAAGAGCCCGTGACCGGCCGTATGCTGCGCCGGTGGTCACCCAAGTCGACACCGACAACCTGACCGCGTATCGGCTGGAACTGCGCGAGTGGTTGGCGGAGAACGTCGACCCGGTCCAGGCGACGTCCACGGCAGCCGGGCAGCGTGCCGGTGAGGGCGAGCTCGAGTTCGTGGCGCGCTCGCGTGCGCTGCAGGCGAAGTACTACGACGCCGGGTACGCCGGCATCACGCTCCCGAAGGAGTGGGGCGGACAGGGTCTCACCACCGAGCACCAGCGCATCTTCGACGAAGAAGTGTTCGGATACGAACGCCCGGGTGGATTCGGTGGGACGTTCGGACCAATCCTGGGCGCGCTTCTCGGTCACATGAACGACGAGCAACGGCGCGAGCACCTCGTGCCGATCCTGCGGGGGACGCTGTGGTGTCAGCTCATGTCCGAGCCGGGCGCGGGGTCTGACATCGGCGGCATCACGACTCGGGCGGTATCCGACGGTGACGAGTGGGTGATCAACGGTCAGAAGGTCTGGACCACTGGGGCGCACTTCTCCGACTTCGGTATCTGTCTCGCACGCACCGACTGGGACGTCCCCAAGTACTCCGGGCTCACAATGTTCATCGTGCCCATGGACGCGCCCGGCGTCACGCCGCGGCCCTTGCGGCAGATCACGGGCGAGGCGGAGTTCTGCGAGACCTTCCTCGACGACGTCCACGTGCCCGCAGCGAACGTGCTCGGCGTTCCCGGCGGCGGCTGGAGTGTCGTGCAGACGTGGCTCACCTACGAGCACGGCGGGGTCGAGGAGGGTGACCAGACAGGGCGAGGCATCAGCGGCAGCAAGGCGTCCGCTTCGCTCGTCGACGGCGCGTTCCCGAAGGATCTCCTCGTGCTCGCCCGTGCGCGGGGTGTCGCCGACGATCCGCTGGTGCGCGACGAATTGGTCCGAACGTTCATGGCCGATGCGGTGACGAGCCTCGTCGGGCGGCAACTCGGACTGGCGATGCGCGACGGACGGATCTCCGGCCACGCCGGTTCCATGGTCAAGGTGGCGGCCGCGACCGCGGCGCAACGTTCGACGGCGCTCGCGGTCAATGTCGCCGGCATGGCTGGCGTCGCGTGGGACGCCAACGATACGCTCGGCGGCGAGCGAGCGCGAGCGATGCTCCAGACCCGGAGTCAGTCGATCGCCGGCGGAACGAACGAGGTCCAGCGCAACAACACGGGCGATCGCGTGCTTGGCCTGCCGCGGGAGCCGGCCGTCGACCGCGGGATCCCATTCCGCGAGGTGCGTACGAACATCGTGCCCTCGCGCCAGTAGATCTACATATCGTCGAAACGCGCGCGGTGACCGGCCAGGAAGGTCCGCAGCCCGCGCTCGCCGTTGCGCATCATGCGTGTGTGGTTGGCGCGGAAGAACGGCCGGCCCAGGGGGTCGAGCCGTCGGAGGAGCGCCTTCGTCGCCACGACTTCTTCCTCGAAGGTCGCGCGCGCCGCGTCGGGGAATTCTTGAATGGTCCAGCGCGAAATGCCGTCGAGGTCGCCGGTGAGGCTCGCCTCGAGCACCCGCGCCTGCGCGTCGCGCCGGGTCTGGTGCGTGGTGAAGACGAGGTCGTAGGGGAGGAGCGACCGGCACCGCAACTCGTACTCGTCGTGTGACCGCGGCAGCACCTCCTTCACCTCCGGCCACCACATCGGGTAGTCGGTGAGCCGGGCGAGCGCCTGGTACACGTCACCCGCTGGCGCACTGAGGGTCCACACGCTGCGGAAGCTGTACGAATGGTCGGCCACGGCCACGATGTTCGCACGCCGTGGGGGATGATGGGTCCGATGCGACGAGCCGAGGATGGAAGTGCGACCAGCCTCGTCGGCTTGGCCTTCGCGGCGCTCGGGCCGGTCGCCGTCGGCTTGGCGCTCGTCCCCGTCCGCGACGACTTCGACAACGCGAACCTGGCGCTGATCCTCGTGCTCGTCGTCGTGGTCGCGGCGATCATCGGCGGGCGTGCGGCGGGTGCCCTCGCCGCGGTCATGGCGACGCTGTCGTTCGATTTCTTTCTCACCCGACCGTTCCTCTCGATGGACATCGAGAGCTCCGACGACATCGAGACGATGTTGATCCTGCTCGTCGTCGGTCTGCTCGTCGGTGCCGTCGCGTCGCGGGGCCGGCGGTCGCAGCGCGGACGGGAACGGGCGGCAGAGGCGATCTCGCGCGTCCATCGTGTCGCCGCCCTCGTCGCGCGCGGCGCCTCGATCGACGACGTCCTTGCCGCGGTGACCCAGGAGCTCCGAGCGCTGCTCTCACTCCACGACTGCTGGCTCGAGTTCCACCCGTTCGTCTACGTGATGCCGCGCTTGGAACGGGGCGGCACGATCGGCCAGGCCGAGCACCGCTGGTTCGGAGGCGGCGTGTCGCTGTCCGAGGACGGTGTCGAGCTCCCGGTGCTCGAGCAGGGCTTTGAGGTAGCACGGATCGTGCTCATCGGGAACCCCGAGGTCGCGGTCACGATCGAGGAGCGAGTCGTGGCGGTCGCGCTCTCGGACCAGCTGGGGGCAGCGCTGGCGCTCGCAGGTCCCGACGAGCAGGCGCGACTCGCGCAAGAATCCCGCCGGGAATGAGGCGATGACACGAGGAGGCCCATGCTCGGAGTCCTGAAGCGGTTCCTGGTGGGACGGCCGCTCGCGACGACACAGATGGAGGAGCAGCGACTCACCAAGTCGATCGCACTCGCGGTGTCTCTTCCGACGCGCTGTCGTCCACCGCGTACGCCACCGAGGAGATCCTCTTCGTCGTCGCGGTTGGAGCGTCGAGCCTCGCCCTCGGTCTCAGCAAGCTCGTGCCGATCGCGATTGTCGTCGCTCTCCTGCTCTCGATCGTGATCGTGTCGTACCGCCAGGTGATCTTCTCCTATCCAAACGGTGGCGGTGCGTATGTCGTGAGCCGCGAGAACATCGGCGAGATGTCGTCGCTCGTGGCCGCGGCCTCGCTGATGGTCGACTACGTACTCACCGTCGCGGTATCCATCTCGGCGGGCGTTGCCGCCATCATCTCGATCCCCGCGTTCAGCGGCCTTGCCGAGCACCGCGTGGAGCTGGGGATCGCGCTCATCGTGTTGATCACGCTCATGAACATGCGTGGGATCAAGGAGTCGGGGCGGATCTTCGCGATCCCGACGTATTTGTACATCGTTGTCCTGGGAGCGCTCATCGTCTACGGGCTCGTCCGCTCGTTCCTCGGCGACGTCAGCCCGGTGCCCTACAACGCCGAGTTGGCCGAGACGACGCGGGATGTGGGCGGCACACTCACGTTGTTCCTCCTCTTGAAGGGCTTCTCGTCCGGCGCGGTGGCCCTCACCGGAGTGGAAGCGATCTCGAATGGCGTCCCCGCGTTCCGCAGACCCGAGTCGAAGAATGCGGCCACGACACTCGTCTGGATGGGCGTGCTGCTCGGTTCGCTGTTCTTCGGCATCTCGGTGCTCGCTCACCGCCTGCAGCCCTACCCGAGCCACGACCGGACCGTCATCGCGCAGATCGGCCTGCAGGTATTCGGCGACGGGTTCCTGTTCGTCTTTCTGCAGTTCGCGACCGCGGCGATCCTCGTGCTCGCCGCGAACACCGCCTACAACGGGTTCCCGAGCTTGGCCTCGATCATTGCGTACGACGGCTACCTGCCTCGCCAGCTCACCAACCGTGGTGACCGCCTCGTGTTCTCGAACGGGATCCTCATGCTCGCGGGCGCGGCCGTCGCGCTCCTGGTGGCGTTCGGTGGCATCACCAACGCGCTGATCCCGCTCTATGCCGTCGGCGTGTTCACGTCGTTCACACTGTCGCAGGCCGGCATGGTCCGACACCACCTCAAGGAACGTGAACCGCACTGGCGCCGCAGCACGGTCCTCAAC
>JBKPCV010000223.1:0-6412 GCA_046727575.1 Actinomycetota bacterium | reverse complement strand
CTCCGAGAGCGGGCAGGTCCCCTCCGGCGCTGGCGCGGCGGCGGGCCGGGTGCCGATGCCCGACCCGCTCGACACGCTGGCCTATGTCGCCGCGGTGTCGCAGGCGGTCAAGCTTGGAACGAGCGTTGTGATCGCGCCGTTGCACAGCCCGGCGGTGCTCGCCAAGCGGGTCGCGACGATCGACAACCTCTCGGGTGGCCGCATGGTGCTGGGCCTGGGCATCGGGTGGCAGCGCGAGGAGTACGAGGCGGTCGGCGCGCCGTTCCGCCAGCGCGGCGCCCGACTGGAGGAGGGCATCGGCGCGATGCGCGCGTTGTGGACTCAGTCACCGGCGACGTTTCACGGCGAGCATTTCACTTTCGACCGGGTGTACTCGTCGCCGCAACCTTCACGCGGAACGGTACCGATCGTGCTCGGCGGCAATACCCTGCCCGCGCTCGACCGCGCTGCTCGCGTTGCCGACGGCTGGTTCCCCTACACCATCAGTCCCGACGACTTCGCGGTGTCGGTCGCCCGACTTCGGGAGATCGCGGCCGCCAGTGGGCGTGACCCCGATGAGTTGGAGCTCACCGTGTGGCCGGGCAGCCATGACCCGACCTCCGAGCGCGACGTGGACTACGTGCGCCAGTTCGTCGCCGCGGGCGCCTGCCGCGTCCTGCTTGGCGGCTACGTCCCACCGGATCGCGGGCTCCGGGCCCTACGCGACCGGCTGCTCACGTACCGGGAGCAGGTGCTCGACAAGCTCTGACCGCGAGCCGTCTCCCCGATGTTTCCGAGTCCCGCAGATCTGATGCCGTGAGCCGCGGACCCTGACGCTGTTGATTCAAGCGGCCCTCTCATTAGACGTGGGCTCGCGATCCGTTGAAGAGAGCACGTACGAGACTCCGAGGAGTTTCGCGATGCGCGTCTGGAACCGGCTCAGGCCAACCACGACGAACGTCGTCCTTCGCTTCACTGCCGCGGCGTAGCCTCGATCGAAGGCGTAGAACCCAGCCGAGTCGATGAATGTGACGTCCCTGCAATCCACAATGACGTCGCCCGACAGCCCCACGAACGCCCTGTCGATCTGAGGTGCTGTCGCCATATCGAGCTCGCCGCTCGCGACAATCTGACCGAGAGAGCCTTTTGAAACAAGAAAGTCCGACATTGGCATGTCCCTTCGCATGAGGGAGTGCCAAGGTCCGGAGCAAGCCCCACGTCCGCGGCGACGACACCGCAAGATCGAGACTGTACCGTCGAGCGCCGAGTGTCAACCGGGCCCAGAGAAGGCGCGCTCGATATCGCGCACGACGCGGCGCACGCCTACGTGCCGGATCCGCACAGCTCGCGTGTTGCGAAATCGGGTGCGACGGTGGACCCGCTCCTCGTCGGTCTCCGGGCACGCTGCCCCGATGGCGGTAGCGTTTCGCCGTGACGCTGGATCGGCTGGACCTCACCGTCGAAGAGTTTGATCAGATCACGGGCTGGGAGATCAAGCCCGAGGGCGCGTGTCAGGGAGAGGTGTGCGTGCCGCTTCCGTCGCTCGAACCCGACGTCGAGGGGCGCATCGACGCCACTGTCGTCGCCGAGCGGCTGGGCATGCCGATCGCGCACGACGAAGCGCACGGCCTGTGGGCGCTCGGGCCGCGGTCGGGTGACCGGCGGGTGCTCGACAGTGCGCGCATGCCTGATCTCGTCCTGCGGGACTTCGACGGCAACGCGTTCGATACGGCGAGCCTTCGCGGCCGCAAGGTCGTGCTGATCGCCTGGGCGTCGTGGTGAGGGTGCCGCTTCGACCTGCCCGGGTGGCAGGCGCTGCACGAGGATCTGTCTCCGGCCGGCGTCGAAATCGTGACGGTTGCGCTCGACACTGACGTGGACGCGGCGCGGCCGTTCCACGAGGCCGCGCATCCTACCCATCCGTCGTTGGTGGACCCCGCGCACGTGATGGTCGAGCACTTCGGCATGACCAACGTCCCGTTTGGAATCTGGGTCGACGAAGACGGAACCATCGTGCGACCGGCCGAAGTTGCGTTCGCACCGCGTCAACCACGCGCCGAGGGGCAGGACCAGTCATCCCTGATCGCGCAGCTGCCGGAACGCCAGCGCAGGATCGTCGAGGAGATGACGACCAACATCAGCGACACAGACCGGTACGCGGCAGCGGTGCGCGACTGGGCACACAACGGCGGGGAGAGCCGGTACGTGCTCTCGGAGGGCGAGGTCATCGAACGGTCCCGGCCGCGTCCACCGGAGTTCGGGCTTGCCGCCGCGCATTTCGAGCTTGCCCAGCACCTGCATCGCGCCGGCTTCCCACGCGACGCGGTCCCACACTTCCAGGAAGCCCACCGACTGGACCCGACGAACTGGAGCTACTACCGCGAGGCATTGAGCCTCGTCGACCCAGCGTGGGGTCAAGCCTACGAACGAGACATGTTGAGCGAGGTCGAGGCCGTCGGCGCCGGGACCTTCTATCCGCCGCTCGACATGTAAGTCGCCGACGCCGCTCCACGACCTCGAAGCAGCCGACCCTCCGCCTCTCTAGCCAGCTTGAAGCAGCTGGTCCAGCGTGTCGGCGAAGTTCTGCGGATCCGAACCCCAGCCCCCGTGGGCTCCGGGGAGGTAGGACACCTCGATCCCAACGCGTGCGGCGAGCGCGTGCGCGGCCCGGCATGCCGCTTGCTCGCCGGATGTCTCACCGGCCGCACTGACGACCTTCTTCGAGACGCCCTTGAGCGCGTCGACGTCGGGCACGTATCGGCTGATGGGCTGGATCTCATGGGCGATGAAGAGGTCGAGGTTCCCCATCATCCGTTCCGTCATCTCCGGCGGACTCGTCGTGTCGGGGTCGGCCTGCTGCATCTCCTCGCTGTACTTCGGTCCGCCTTCCTCGACCATGGTGCCGAACTTGCCCATGGCGGCAAAGACGCCATCGGCGCGGTAGGTGTCGTCGATGTCGTCGAGCATTGCTCGGAAGCGTGCGGCATCGGGTAACAGCTCCATCAACGGCGCTTCGTGCGCGACCAATCTGCGGACGAGTTCGGGATGCCGCGTGAGGAGCTCGAGCCCGATCGTGCCGCCGCCACTATTGCCGTATACGGACGCCGGCCCGTCGGTCACAGCAGCGAGCATCGCCGCGGCGTCGTCTGCGTGCCGGGCGACCGGGATGTCTTCGGGCGCGCCGTCGAGCGGGCTGCGCGAGTGACCCCTCGGGTCGTAGCAGACGACCGTGTACCGGTCGGCCAGCCGTCCGGCGAGGTCGGTGAACATACCGGCGTCGGTCGGTCCACCGGGGATACACAACAGCACCGGACCTGACCCGCTCACTTCGTAGTACAGCGTGGCGCCCGGCACCTTCAGCGTGTTCGTCGTCATCGCCGACATCGTCTCTCTCCTTCGACCGCTGGACTGTCTCGTATGCCTACCCGGAAGGACCTGCCGTGCCGGCGAAACTCATCGGTCGGACTGCTCGCCGCGCTCCGATTCAACCGCCGGCCATTGCTCCGACGACGGAGAACGCCTCGGTGCCCGCGATCACCGCGTCGGGGAGCGGCGCGTCGGGCGGGTCGTGCGAGAGGTCGTGCTCGCCGCCGAAGAACCGCACGAACGGACGGCGTTGGTGGGTCGACTGATCCCGCATCGTGCCACGCAGCACCGGGTACTGCGCCTCGAGGGCGGCGAGCACCGACTCTTGCGTGGCACGACCGGGCACGTCGAGCGCGATCTCGCCCGAGACGCGGGCGAGCGTCTTCAGGTGCGCCGGGAGCACGACGCGGATCACGGCAACGTTTGCACCTCGACCGAGAGCACAGCGGGCAGGTCACGCACGATCGGTTCCCAGGTGTCGCCGGCATCAGCTGACGCGTAGACCTGACCACCCGTGGTGCCGAAGTACACGCCGCACGGATCGAGCGCGTCGACCGCCATGGCGTCGCGGAGCACGTTCACGTAGCAGTTGCTTTGCGGCAGACCGCGGGTAAGCGGCTCCCACTCGTTGCCGCCCGTCCGGCTGCGATAGACGCGGAGCTTGCCTTCAGGCGGGTAGTGCTCCGAGTCACTCTGGATCGGCACCACGTAGATGGTCTCGGGCTCGTGCGCGTGCACGTCAATCGCGAAGCCGAAGTCGCTCGGCAGGTTGCCGCTGACCTCGCGCCACGACTCCGCGCCGTCGTCACTACGCATGACATCCCAGTGCTTCTGCATGAAGACCGCGCTCGGGTTCGACGGGTGTGTGGCGATGCGGTGCACGCAGTGCCCGACCTCGGCGTCCGGGTCGGGGATGCCCTCGGAGTGCAGGCCGCGGTTCATCGGCCGCCAGGTCTTGCCGGAGTCGTCGGTGCGGAAGACGCCGGCTGCCGAGATCGCGACGGTCATGCGTTGCTCGTCGGTGGGATCGACCACGATCGTGTGCAGACACATCCCACCGGCGCCCGGTTGCCACGCCGGCCCGGATCCGTGCTCACGCAGGCCCGCGACCTCCTGCCATGTCAGGCCGCCGTCCCGCGAGACGAACAACGCCGCGTCCTCCACCCCGGCGTACACCGTGTCGGGGTCGGTGCGCGACGGCTCCAGGTGCCAGACGCGAGCGAACTCCCACGGGTGGGGCGTGCCGTCGTACCACTGATGGGTGCCCGGAACACCCTCGTACCGGAAGTCGTTGCCGACCGGCTGCCACGTCTCTCCACCGTCGTCGGATCGCTGGATGAGCTGG
This sequence comes from Actinomycetota bacterium, assembly GCA_046727575.1. Classification (GTDB taxonomy): domain Bacteria; phylum Actinomycetota; class Acidimicrobiia; order IMCC26256; family DASPTH01; genus DASPTH01. The sequence goes on along the minus strand of JBKPCV010000223.1, from coordinate 1,722 downwards.
CCGAACCACGAGGTCGATTGCGATGCGTACAGGCGATTCGGGTCGGTCGGTGTGCCTTTGACGTGGTACAGCTCCCAGCCACCGAAGTAAGGACCGGCGACGTCCCACGCGGCGCGCTTCCCGTCCGACGTCAGGATGAATGCACCCTTCCGGGTGCCGACCAGCACGCGCACTCCGCTCATCTCGTCATCGTCTCCGTCGTAGAAAACCGCGGTGTAAGCCTCGCCGATGTTGGGACGGTGCGACGGCTCGGAACTCATCGCGGCGATCGCCGGCCGCAGCGATTCCCATCTGCTGGCGGATCACGCCGGGCGCGATGGCCTCGATGGACGAGTTGCCGCAGCGGGCGGGATCGCCGAAGCGCGAATCGAGGGAGAGCGGCTCCACCCTGCCACCATTGGCGCTGAAGTGACTCCACAACGACGACACCGGCTCCATGTCTTCACAGCGGCGGATCGGCGGCGAGAAGAGCTCGGTCCAGACCACCGACCACGTGTCGAGCCGATCCCAGCGCTCGGGCACGAGGATGCGACCGACTTCGGCCTCCTTCCCGGTCACCGTGTCGCGCACGGTCGCTGCCCACCAGGTGCGCTCCGGCTCGTCCGGCAACGCGCCAACCCGTAGCGCGTACGCGCGACCCGCGATCCACGGCCACCGGATCAGCGTCTGATAGCCGCACCCTTCCCCGCCGAAGGGGCGGGCGATCCCGTCACCGCGTGCCGCGACGGCGTTCCAGATCGAGAAGATCGCCACCTTGGCGGGGCCGTCCGCCCACGCGCCGTTGGCCTGGAGACCCGCGTAGCCGCCGCTCGGTGGGGTACCGCTCGCGCGGAGCGCGAACTGGTGCGCCCAGAAGTAGCCGTGTGACGTGTCGAGTTCCGGCGTGAGCTCCCACTCGAGGCTGTCGAACCCGACGAAGCTCCGACCGAGCTCCGGCCACCGCAGGTGGGTGTACGTGCCACACGGAGCTGGTGGCCCTCCCCTCACCGACGGGTAGATGACCGCCACGTCCCCGCCTCACTCGCCGAGTGGTCGGCACTGCGCGACAACGTGCGCGACCTGACGGCCCTCCATGCCGGTGTCGCGGATCTCGACCGCAATCGTCGCGCGCTGGTCGTCGATCTGGAGCAGACGCGAGATCGAGCGCGCGGGGCCGACGCGCGCGGCTCGCAGGTACCGAATGTCCAGGTCGTCGACGACGAACGTGCGCCCGGCATGGGCGGACGCGAGCGTCTGCGCGGCCGTCTCCCCGAGGAGCGCGAGTACGCCACCCTGGATGGTTCCGGTCGCGTTGGTGAGGTCGGTCCGGAGAGGAACCTCGCCGACGCCGGGTTCGAACATGTGCAGCGCGACTCGTTCGCTGAACGGCACCGCGAGCGTGGGACGGTTGCGTCGTGCCTGTGGTGCGTCGAAACCCTCGGGTCGGACGTCGTGCGGTCGCGGCGACGCGATGAACGTGCCCACCGCGACCGCGAAGGGCGCGTCCGCGCCCGGAACGACGAACACCGTCTCACCGACGGTGAGCGTGCGTCCCGACCGCAGGATCCGCCCGTCCATCTCGTAGCGACCGAGAGGCGGCGCGCGGAGGATCCGCACGCGGAAGTCGGCCGTCACCGAGACATGAGGCGCGGTCGTGACGCTCGCGAGGATGCCGGTGACGATGTCGGACAGCGTGAGCATGACCGCGACGTGCGGGAACTCCGTGCCTGGAACGCACAGCTC
>JBKPCV010000222.1:0-3116 GCA_046727575.1 Actinomycetota bacterium | reverse complement strand
ACAGGCGAGGAACCAGACGATGAAGCCCAGGCCGGGGATCAACGCGACCGCGCGCAGGATTCCGAAGCCCGCGAAGAACGCGCCGATCCGTTCACCGGTGCTCGCGCCTTTCACCATGAGGCGCCCCAAGACGAGCGACGTCGCGACATACCCGAGGGGCGCGAGGACGTTGAGCGCCGACAGGATCCCGAGCCCAAAGGGAATGCCGACGACGGTGACGAGCACGAGCACGCCCACGATTGGGCCCACGACGCCGACGAGTGCGCCCCACCCGAGCGTCGGGCCAAACCGCCGCCCTGCGGCCTCCGTGGCGTCGGCGGCGCGGGGAAACAGCAGCACGAACACGAGACCGAGGATGCCGACGGAGACTGTGACCGCGATCCATAGAACAATCAAGAACGCGATGACGAAGCCCCTGAACAGGTTCCCGATGTTCAGCTTCTTGACCTCGCCGCGCACAGTGCCGGGCGCAACGTTCGGCTGTTCGCGCGACCGGACGTCACCGCTGACTCGGGCACCGTCGCGTACCGTGATGCGTCCATCCAAAGCGACGACGTCACTGCCGACGCGACCGGTGATCAAGACGTCACCGTGCAAGACGAACACGTCGCCCGTGACGCGCCCGCGAATGACCACCCTGCCGCTCCCTACGTAGACGTCATCGGCGGTCCCGTCGATGGTCGCGGGCCCGTCGATCGACACCACGGGACCGTTCACCACCTCGCCCTGCGCGACGACCACGCCGCCGCTGACGCTGATACGACGGTCGTCACGCGCTGACCCAGCGCGCGCCGCACTCGCCGGCGACGCGACTGCGATCAACATGATGGTGGCGAGCGCCGATACGGTGAGCAGGTGACGGCGCATGTGCGTTGCTCCCACGTAGGTCCCGAGCAGCCTCGCGCGACGGACCCGCGTCCGCAACGACCCTCAGCCGGGGTGCCGAGACGTCGGCGTGCAGCGTTGTCTACAGTCGGCGTCTCCCCCGGAGCTTCGTCGATCGAAATGGTTCGAGTCTCATGGCGTTGTCTCGTCGTCGACTCCTGAAGTCGGGACTGAGCCTGGTCGCCGGCGGCATGATCGCGGACCGGCTCGATCTGGTCCGCGCAGCCTCGGCGGCGGCAGAGCACCATTCTGGGAGCGACGCGACCGGGACACTCTGGTCCCAACTGGCGCCGGGTAGCCGCAAAGTTGTGCTCTCAGGCGACGTCACGCTCGACGTCGACGCGTCGGTCTCGTCGTTGCGTATTCCGGCCGGCTCGAGCTTGACGTTCGACCCGAACAGCGCCCGAACGTTGACCTCGTCGGGGAATGTGGTTGTTGAGGGGAAGCTTCGCATGGTGTCTCCGGACCCGGCGAAGATCCACATGCTCAGGTTCAAGAACTTCGACGAATCCAAGTTCGTCGGTGGCGGCATGGACCCCATCCCGACCGACGTGGGTTTGTGGGTGATGGGTAACGGTGTCTGGGAGGCGTGCGGTAGCCCGAAGATCGGTTGGGGCCGCAGCACCGCGGGACTCAACGCAGGTGCGAACACGCTCACCCTCGACCGTGACCCGACGGGGTGGCGTGTCGGCGACGAGCTCGCGATCGCGCCTACCCGCAGGATGCCTGACGGGTGGGATTACTCGTTTGGGAATGGTGTCGGCACTCTTGCCGGCAACAACGAGTGGGACTACCGCACCATCACCGCGATCGACGGTCGTACGATCGTTCTGTCGTCCGGCCTGCAGTACAGCCACCCGTCGTGTGATGTTGGTGACGGCATCATCATGACTCCCGAGATACTCAACCTGACACGCAACGTCCGCGTCGAAGGTGCCCCGGGCCATGAGGCTCATATTTTCATCCGATCGATGATGCCCCAAGGCGACATGGATGACGGCCTCTGCCACGTCGCGATCCGTTACATGGGCCCCAACGAGTTCCCCCAACAGAATCACTGGGAACGCCAACACGTGCTCGGCCCCTACGCCCTCCACTTCCATCACTGTTTCTCATCGGAGACCCGTTTCCTCACGGCGGATGGCATCCGCACTCTCGGCGACTGCGTGGGTACGGTGCAGCGAGTCCTCACATCGAATGGGTGGAGTGATGCTGAGATCCGCTCGTTCGGTGAGCAGCCATTGCTACGCGTGACGCTCAAGCGCGGACTGGCGCGCAGGGTCATTTATGCCACGTCCGAACATCGTTGGTTCGAACTTCCAGCCGCGACGCGTCTTCGCCGGTTCACAGAACGAAACGGTTCCGTCCCCATTCGGCATCGCTGCGGGTGTCGTCTATGGGGATGGAACTCGCGATGGCGACGGCTGTGTGGTTCAGCTCTGGGGATCGAGTCTGGCGCGCCGGCCGTTCTTTGGCGCCTGCCGCGACGCTCCCATCAAGACACCCGCTGGTGTCGAGGGGCTGCGGGTCCGTGATCTCCCGACAGCCTTCAAGCGACTGCCTGACTGGAACGAGTCCATCGGTTATCTATATGGCTGGCTAGCCGGATATTTCGCTGCCGACGGGACCGTGACCAAGACGGGTGAGGTGCGATTGAACTCTGTCGACCGCGAGTCGTTGGAGTTCGTCGAGGACATGTGTGTGGGCCGTCTCGGCGTTGGCACCCTGGGGATCACCAGCGTTACTCGGCCGAGTTCATTCGATGGTCGTCCTGTGACTATGTACGCACTTGGGTTGTTGACCAGCCATCTGCCACCCGGCTTCTTCCTGTTACCGCACCATCGGGCGCGAGCGGAACACGCTGTGGGTCGAGGCAGGAAGGAATGGCCTCAGTGGTATGTCCAATCCGTCGAACCAACAGATCGTGTAGAGGAAGTGTTCTGCGCCGTCGTACCGGACACGCACTCGTTCACGCTTGACGGCAACATCCTGGTCGGCAACTGCATGGACGGATCGAGAGGCACGCTCGTCAACGGCTGCGTCGTCCGCGACTCGCCCACCCACGCGTTCGTCGCCCACCATTCGCATGGCGTCACCTTCCACGACTGCATCTCGCACAACACCACGGACATCGCGTATTGGTGGGATGATGGCGTCCAGAACCTCTCTAAAGACATCACCTACGACCGCTGTGTAGCCAGCAAGTGCTATGGCCGTGCGGCGTTCAGGCT
>JBKPCV010000221.1:0-13348 GCA_046727575.1 Actinomycetota bacterium | reverse complement strand
GGATCGGAGGCGTTCACGCCTCCGCCGCCCCCACCCCGCCCAATGGGGCGGATCCGACCGCAGCCAGTCGCCGGCCGCCGCCTTCCTCGTGAGCGGTCACGCCTCGCGGAGACGAGCCATCGCCTCCGCCCGCAGCCGTTCACGGGAAGCCACTTCGGCTCCCGAGCGCTCGATCGTATCGACGAAGAGGAACCGCCGTGGCGTCTTGGCGCTCACGAGCCGGGCGCGACACCACATCGCCAACTCGGCCTCGTCGAGGTAGTGGCCCTGGGTGACCTGCACGAGCGCCACCACCTGCTCGCCGAACCGAGCGTCGGGTACGCCGACGACCGCGCAATCAAAGACACTCGCGTGCCCGCGCAGCGCGCGCTCGACCTCCTCGGGATGCACCTTCTCGGCGCCGGCATCGATCAACGCCGATCCGCGGGCGAGTAGGTGCACGTTGCCGTCCGCGTCGACGGTGGCGAAGTCGCCGGGGATCGAGTAACGCGTCCCGTCGAGCAGCTTGAAGGTCGCTCGCGTCTTCTGCGGGTCCTTGTAGTAGCCCACCGGAAGGAATCCCCCGATTGCGAGCCGCCCGACTTCGCCGCTTCCGGGCGTGACGTCGCGCCCGGTGCGTTCGTCGACCACGCGGATGCGGCTGCTGGTTCGGTAGGGCGCCGGCGCGATCGCGTCGTCGACAGCGCGCGTGCGGTCGCGCGAACCGAGTGCGTCGGGCGGGCCCACCGTGTCGACGATCGCGACCGGGACGAGATGGGCCAGCACAGCACGCCTTGTCTCGGGACTGAACCGCGCGCCCGACGACGTGATGCTCCGCAGGCTGCTGACGTCCCAGCGGCGCGGGTTGGCGTCGAGCGCGGCCAGTAGCGAACGCGCCGCGGCGTCACCGACGAGGGTGACCGTTTCGACGCGCTCGCGCTCCACCGTGTCCCACACGAGCTGCGCGTCGAGCCCAGGCCGGTCGATGAGCACGACGGTGCCGGCGCCCGCCAGCGTCGCCAGCGACACGAACAGCCCGGCACCGTTGGCGAGCGGCGCGACCGGGAGCACGGACCCGGTGCGACCGCCCGAGAGCGCTGCCGTGATCGGATCCGGCGGTTCGGGGCGGTCAGGATGCGACGCGGCCCAGACACCGAGGTAGAGATCCTCGTTGCGCCACATCGCACCCATCGACATTCCGGCGGTGCCCACGGCGTAGAGAAGAACCAGATCGTCGGGACTCGGCTCACGCCGCGGGTGATCAGGTGGCGTTGCCGACGCGATCGCTCGTTCGTACGGTACGCCGACCGCGAGCAAACGTGGCCGCCAGGGCTTCTGCATGCGCTTGCATGCGCGGGCAACGGTTGATGCCTGATCCGGACCGACGACGACCACCTTGGCGTCGGAGTGGTCGAGCACACCGTGGACCTCGTCGGCCGTGGAGCGGAAGCTGACGTTGACGGGAATGCATCCGAGCAGCAGCGCAGCGAAGAACGTCTCGAGATATTCGGGCCGGTTCGTCAGGCAGATCGCGACCTTGTCGCCCGGTTCGAGTCGCGCGTTGGACTCGAGGTACCAGGACAGCCGTCGGGCACGGTCGGCGAACTCTCCCCAGGTGACGCGTTGGTCTCCACAGATGACGGCCTCGCGGTCGGGAAGGACCATGGCGATGGTGTCCCACGTCGCTGCGAAGTTCCAGCCCGGCATCGCCGAATCCATCTACGGAGCGAATCGTGCTCGCACGACCGAAGCGCCGAGATCGCGGTCGCTCCGACGACGAGCGTCAGCCGGCATTGTGTGCCTTGGCGACATTGCGCTCGTGCTCCGCCTGGGTCGTCGCGAAATAGGTCTTGCCGTTCTTGTCGGAGACGTAGAACTTGTACGGGACGGGTGCGGGGGCGAGCATGGCGTTGAGCGAAGCAGTGGTGAAGGTTTCGATCGGCGTCGGCGGCAAGCCGTTTACTTTGTAGGTGTTGTACGGCGAATCGACCTTCTTGTCGTCCTCGGTGGGAACCGGAGGGCAGCCTCCCTTCGCGTAGCACAGCGTCGCGTCGATCTGGAGCGGCATGTTCTCGCGAAGACGATTGACGATGACCGCTGCGATGAGCGGCGCGTCATCGGTCCGGCCCGCCTCTGCCTGCAGGAGTGATGCTCCGACGAGCGCCTGGTACGGCGTGAGCGCGAGCGCCTCGGCGCGGTCGAGACCGGCGGCGTCCGCGTGCTTGTCGAACGCCTCGACGATCCGACGCAGGATCTGGTCCTCGGTCTCGTTCGCGCCGACGAGATAGGTGTCGGGCCAGGTCAGCCCTTCGAGTGACGTGAGTCCCTCGGGCTCGTACCTGGAGCGCACCACGTTGGACGCCGCGACCTGGAGGAACCGCGCCTTGTCTTTGCCCGGTAAGCGTCCCACGCGATCGGCGATACCGTTGATCGTCAGCCCTGGGGGCAGCAGGAGCGGGATGTCAGGAATCTGGGCCGCGGGCCCGCCGCGCAGGTAGTCGAGCGCCACCTGCGCGGAGATGCCCTTGCCGAACACGTATCGCCCGGCGGGAAAGCCGTTGACGCCCGCGGCTTGTGCGATCCGCTGGAACTCGAGCGAGGACGGGACGACGTCCTCCTTCTCGAGCTCGTCACCCACCTCCTTGGGTCCCCAGCCCTGCTGGACCTCGATGATCCGCTCGTTGCTGTCGGCGTGCTCCACATTGCCCAACGCCCACATCGAGGCGATCACGATGGGCGCGAGCAGCACCAGCACCCCGCAGAACGCCGCGAGGTTCCGCCGGCGCAGCCGCGAGATCTCGGCTGCCCGTCGGGCACGGCGCGTGGGCGGGGTCGGAGGAGGCACGGTTAGATGGTCGTGGCTGACAGCGCGTCAGTCAACGCGGGGTTGGTCCGACGCTCACAATGTCCAGCCCGCTGCCTTTCGCTCGGCGCAGGTGGGACAGATCGGATAACGCGAGGGATCGCGGGTCGGCACCCACTTCTTGCCGCACAGCGCTTCGATCGCCTCGCCGGTGACGTACGCGCGTGCGACGTCGGACTTGCGGCAGTAGTGCGCGAAGCGGTCGTGGTCGCCGCCGTCGGTGTCGACCGCACGCGGAGTCTCGACGGGCGCCTTGACGGGAGACGGCGTGTCGACGCCGATGGTCTCGCTCATCGGGGCACAGAGTACCGTCGGCTCCGTGCCCGACTTCGTCGATGACCCGAGCAGCGAGCTCGAGCGCAAGTCCAAGGCGCTCGCGGTGATGGCGTTGGTGGAGACCGTCAGCTATCTCGTGCTGTTCTACTTCTGGGTGATCGTGCCCAATGATGTGGCCCGGCGGGTCATCGGGTTCTTCCACGGGCTCGTCTGGCTGGCGTTCGTGTCGATGGTGGTGCTCATTCGCGGCGACATCGGCTGGACCTGGGGGTACACCGCGCTGGTCGTGCTGACCGGCCCGATCGGCGGGCTCCTCGTGTTCGTGCGCATCAAGCGGACTCCGCGAGAAGTGCTCGTACCTCCTCGACGGCCCGCGGAAGGTCGGTGACGTCGCGCGTCTCGGCGCCGTGAGTACCGAGGAACAGGAACACACATCGGACAACGCGCTCGCCGGTTGCCGCTTCGAGCGCGAGCGCATACGACGCACCCTGCAACCGGTACCGCGCCACCTTGACGTCGAGGTCTGAGTCGTCGCGCCACGCGTCGGTCTTGTAGTCGACCACGACGAGGCCGTCGTCGGTGCGGTAGACGAGATCGACGTAGCCCTCGAGGGTGCGGCTGCCGACGGCGGTCGCGACGTACATCTCACGGCGGAAGTCGCGTGTGGTCGCCTCGCGGACCGTGGGCGACGCCAGCGCGCTCCGAGCGAGCGCGGCGATGTCGCGCTCGCGTCCGATGACGCCCTCGGCGGCAGCCTGCGCGGCGGCGGTGTCGTCGAGGCCCTCACCGGAGACGAGGTCGACGGTCTGGAGCACAGCGTGCACGGCGCGCCCGACGGCAGTGCCGTACCGTCCCTTGTTCCACGGCGGGAGCTCGAGGTCGCGCGCATCCTTGGCGAGGCCGGGATCGTCGTGAGCGGCGCGTGCTGCGGCGTCAGCCGCGATCGCGGTGGCAGAGCGCACGCCCGGCCGGGTGCCGTTCGCGAGCGCCGCATCGCGCGCGGCCACCCAGGTGTCCCACACCGGGAACGGCGCCGCGCGCGGGAGAACCGCTGCGGGCAGCGTCAGAGCGGGGGCGCGCTCGAGCGATTGCCAGTTCGGTGCCTCGGCCGCCGCTTCCCAGAGGAGCTCGGCGTGCGTCCACCTCTGCCGCTCGGTGGGATCGACGTCGCGCCGGGAGCGGTGCACCGAGAGCACGAGGTGGTCGCGCGCGCGGGTGAGCGCAACGTAGAGCAACCGGAGCTTCTCGTGGAAGTCCATCTGCTCGTCGATGGGTTCGTAGCGCTCGAATTCCTCCGTGGTGACCCGCGACGACACGCGGAGCGCATAGGTGTCGGAGTCGTGCGGGAACAGGAGCTGTACGCCGCTCCGGCGCCGGCGGACCGCCGTGGTCATGCCCGAGATGAGCACGATCGGGAACTCCAAACCTTTGGCGCCGTGGATCGTGAGGATGCGCACGGCATCGTCGTCGGTCTCGGGCAGGACAGTCTCGACGACGCGTGCCCCTTCCGCGCTCAGGAGGTCGGCCCAACGCAGGAAGTCGCGCAAGCCTCCCGCTTGGGTCTCCGAGAACGCCCGCGCCTGGTCGATCACGAACCGGACGCGACGCCACAGGTCGCGCGGCCGGCCGCGCGCGAACCCGACCTCGAGCATGCGGCGCTCGCGCACGATGCGATCGAGGAGCTCGCTCGGCCCCAGCCACAGGCGCGCTTCGTGCCACGCGGCCAGCGCGCGCATCGCGTCGCCTACGGGGTGATCGACGGGCAACGACTCCGGGAGCGGCGCCGCGTAGTTCCAGTGCCCGCCGTGCTCGACGTGGAACGTGTAGAGGTCATCGTCGCCGCACCCGAGCAGCGGCGATCGCAGCGCGCTGACGAGCGCGAGCTCGTCGGTCGGGTCGTCGACCGCTTGCAGGACGAGCAGCAGATCGCGGATCTCGCGCGTGCCGTAGACGAGCGACGACGTCTCGGCGCGATAGGGAATGCCTGCGGCGTCGAGCGCGTCCTCGAGGTGCCCGAGTGACGTGCGTGCCGGCAGCAGGACCGCCAGGTCACCGAGACGGCACGGCTCCCACACCTCCTCGCCGTCGGCCGCACGCCGCCCCACCGACCAGCCCTCGGCGAGCGCGGTGGTGATCGCAGCGGCGACGTCGGCAGCTTCACGTTCCCGCAGTTCGTTCGCGCGCGGCGCGTCGTCGTGCGGATCGACACCGAGCAGCACGGTTGCCGGCCCCGTAGGCGATGCTTCGCGATCCGGTACGAGCGCGACGTACTCGGGCTGCGACTCCGGCTCCGCGACGATGAGGTCGCGGAACACGTGGTTCACGAACTCGATCACCGGACGGGTCGTGCGGAAGTTGCGGGTGAGGTGGCGCGGCGCGGTGCCGAACGCGGTTCGCGCCCGCAGGAACGCGGCGATGTCGGCCCGACGGAACCGGTACACCGATTGCTTCGGATCGCCGACGACGAACAACCGCCCGGGATCGACGTCGATCTCGTCCCACCTGCGCCCGCGCGCCTCCGGGTCGCCGGAGGCGAGCAGCGCGGCGAGGTCGCACTGGATGGGATCGGTGTCTTGGAATTCGTCGAGCAGCAGATGCGTGTAGCGCGCGCGGAGCCGCCGGCGCACATCCCAACCGTGGCGCGAATCGCGCAGGACGGCACGCGACAGCACCAGCAGATCGTGGAATTCGAGCCGTCCGGAGCGACGGCGCTCGTCGGCTTCGCGCAAGGTGAACTGCGCGATCTCCCATGCCAGGCGGCGGACCGTGGCCTCCGTGACCGTGCGCGCGATCGCGACCGCGCGGTCGCGCACCGCGGCGACGCGGCCCCGGACCGTCTCGACGTCGCACGGCGCTCGCCAGTTGTCCCTCCGCCCGGAGTTCGCTCGGAACTTCGGTATGCCCTCGGTGAGCAGGCGGAGCTGCTCGTACTCGTCGGGCGCGTGGAGGAGTTGGTCGCGCCATGCCGCGAAGGCGACGAGCGTCTCGGCCAGCCGGTCGGCGGGATCGGTAGACGCGTCGACGAGCGCGCACACGTCGTCGAGCTCCCGGAGCAGTTCCGCGAGCGCCAGCGGCGGCGGATCGGGCTCGGCTCGCATGCGTTCCTGCACGAGGTCCCAGTTGGCGTCACACGCGAGCGCGATCGTGCGCAGGGTCGTCAGCCCGGTATCCGCGTTGAGCGCGAGGAGCAACGCCCGTTCCAGCGCCGGATCGTCGAGGAGACGGTCGATGAACCGCGTCCACCGTTCCTCGAACTCGACCTGCGACGCGATGTCGTCGAGCACTTCGATCCGCGGCGGGAGACCGGCCTCGATCGGGTGCTCCGCGAGGAGCCGCTGCGCGAACGCGTGCAGCGTGGACACCGCGGCCGCGTCGAGCTCATCGAGCCCCGCTTGCGCGAGCGGGTCACCAGCCAGCGCTCGCTGCTCGAGCGCGCGCCGGATGCGGTCGCGCAGTTCGGCGGCCGCCTTCTCGGTGAAGGTCACCGCGACGATCTCGCGAATCGGCACCGCCTCGCACGTGACGAGCGCGACGACGCGGTCGACCAGTGATTTCGTCTTGCCCGAGCCTGCGCCCGCCTCGACGAACAGCGTGCCGTCGAGGTCGGTGACGATCGCCTGGCGCGTCAGCGCGTCCTCGTCGAACGTCAGCCCGAGCTCCTGCTGGACCGCGGTCATCCGTCGTCCTCTGAGGCGGCCGTTTCGGCGAGCGCCACGTAGCCGGCGAGCTCCTCGGCGTGGCGCTTGTGCGCCCACTCCCGATAGCGGTCGCGGGTGCCACGCGCATCGGGATCGGCGTAGGTCCGGCGCCGGCGCGGCCAGGAGTCGGGCGGGTCGAGGGCGCACGGGAACACGCCGTGCTCGATGCCGTCGACGATCGTACGCAGGACCTCGTCGAGACGAGCGCGGGTGTGCTCGTCGAGCGCGACCTCCGCCCAACGGAACTCGCCGCGGGTGCTGATGAACCAGTACGCGGCGACGACGCGCGTGTCGGGTGTGCCGAACGCGTGCCGGGCCGCGAGCGCGTACACGGGGAGCTGGAGCTTCGTGCCAGCTGACGTGGGATCGCCCTGGTCGCCGACCGCGAACGAGCGCCCGGTCTTGTAGTCGATCACGAGGAGGTCGCCGCTCCGAGTGCCGTCGACGCGGTCGGCGGCGCCGCGGAACCGGAGCACGCGTCCGTCCGAGAGGACGAGGTCGATGGCGGGCCGTTCGGCGTCGGTGAACCCGAATCGGAGCTCGGTGGCGAGGGTCGTGAGCCCGTAGTCGCGCCGTACCTGGGCGTCCTCGGCGAGGAACCGGTCGAGGTCGGCGAACAGGCGGCGCCGGTCGCGGTCCCAGAAGGCGCGCCGGCCGGTGAGACCGAGCGCCTCGAAGCGAGCGCTGTGCGCCTCGGCGATCGCGTGCAGGCGCGTGCGATCGGCGTCGGTCCACGCGGCACCCGGAGCGGGAGGCCCGCCGTCGCGCGCGAGGACTTCGCGGAGGAACTCGTCGAGTGTGTCGTGCACCAGGGCGCCGCGATCGAGTGCCGACAGCTCGTAGACCTCTTCGGGCAGCTCCGGGATCTCGACACGCAGAAGGTGCTCCATCAGGTAGTCGAACGGGCAGGCTGCCCAGCGCTCGAGTCGAGTGGCCGACACGACCGCGTCGGGACCGGCGGGGCTCGGCACCGGCAGACCGGACAGGTTGCCGTCGAAGCGGGTGAACCGATCGTCGGCGCGCGCGAGCGCACACTCGAGTCCGCGCGCGAACGCTCGGTCGGCGGCGCGGAGCTCGTGCGCGGCGACGTCGCCACCCGCACGTGTGAAGTCGAGCAGCGCGCGCAACCGATGTTCCTGATCGGTCGCAGGAAACGGCACCCGTGCGATCCCCGCCGCGAACGACGGGACCAGCTCGAACCACGCGGCGTCGACGTGGAAAAGGTCGTCGCCGTAACGGCGCACACCGGAGAGCGCTTCCACCGTGTCGACGAGGAACCGCGACGGCATGCGCTCGGTGGTGCGGCGGAGATCGCCGCGGGGAAACAGCAGCACTCGCGTGTCGCGCGCGGCGGCGAGCGCGGCGAGGAGCCGTCGGTGGTCGTCGTCGACGCGCGACGCCCGCAGCGGCAGCACGCCGTCGGTGGCGCGACGGTCGACGTCGGGGAGGAGCGAGTCGTCGCGGACACGCGCGGGGAACGTGCCCTCGGCGAGACCGCACACGAAGACGCGGTCGAGGTCGAGACCGAGACCGAGCGCGACGTGGCCCATGAGGATGCCGTCGCCGAGCCGGCCGACGCGCCCGAGGTCGGCCTCGAGCTCGAGCTCCAACGTGCGGCGGAAGACGTCGAGCCCGGGTGCGGGCTCGACCGCGTCGAGCCCGGCGAGTCGTTCGAGCGCGCCCTCCACACGATCGGCGGCCTGCTGCTCGGACTCCGGCCACGTGACTCGACGCGTGTCGCGACCGAGGAACGTCTGCACGAGCCCGCGCGCCCAGTCGGACAGCTCGCGCCAGCTCGCGCCGGCGCGCGCACCCACGGCGAGCGCGTCGTGGAGCTCCGCGACGAACGCCGCGAGCTCCCGAGTTGCGTCGAGCTCGTGCGCGTACCAGTCGGGCCGTGGCTCGCGGTCGGGGACGGCGAGCTCCTCGGCGAGCTCACGCTCCATCGCGCTCGCGTGACGCCCGAGACGATCGTGCCACTGCCCCGCCCCGCGCACGATGCCCGCCCGGCGGCTGATCCGCTCCCAGCGCGCTGCGGGGACGGTCCGCGCTCCGTACCAGACCGGCGCCGACGCGAGCAGCGCCATCACGTCGTGGCGATGGAAGTCGCGGTCGGGCAAGCGCAACAGCCCGAGCAGCGAGCGCCCGAGCACGCTCTCGGCGAGAGTCCGGACGGCGGCGCCGTTGTGTGGAATGCCCGCCGCGTCGAGCTGTTCGTGTACGAGCCGGGCGTAGGGCTCGGCCGCGCCGTAGAGGATCGCCATCCGCTCGAGCGGCACGCCGTCGACGAGCGCGGCCATCACCAGCCGGACCGCGGCTCGCACTTCGTCGTCGGGATCGGACGCCGACACGACCTCGGTCGCGTGCGGTCTGGGCGCGGGCGGTGCGGAGACCGCGAGACCGAGGCGCCCGATCGCGGCGGCGACGCCGGCGTCGGCACGTTCCACGCCGGTGACGCCGGCGATCACCGTGACCGGGGCGCGCTCCGCCATGCCCCGCACCAGCGCGGCAGCCGGAGGTGAGAGCTCTTGTGGCAGGTACAGCACGAGCGCACCGAGATCGCCGAGGACTGTCGAACCCTGGTGCACCGCGTCTACCGCGGCGTCCATCAGGTCGCGCTCGTCGTACCAGCGTCCGGTGAGGGCGCCGCGCGCGGCGTGGTAGACGCGTACGACGTCGGCGGCACGCCGGCCGGTCGTCGAGAGTCGCTCGAGCGCGGCGTGGTCGCACTGCGACAGCTCGCGGTACGTCTCGACGAGTGCTTGTTCGGTGGCGGGATGTTGCGCGACGTCGGCGAAGATCCCGGGTTCGCGCGCGAGCACTCCGCGTATGGCGGCGCCGAGCACCGGAGTGGACACCGGACGCCGACCCGCCGCCGCTAAACGCGGCGCGCCGAGCAGTTCGCCGATTCGATACACGGTGAGGAAGGTGACGCCCGCGATGCCCGTACCGCGATCGGTGACCGACCCGAGCGCGCCTGATCCGAGCTGGCGCCGCGCCGCGACGCCGACATAGTTGGTGGGCACGATCACGCTCACCGGCGCGAGCGGGTCGTTGTGCTTGCCCGTCGCGACGGCGTCGCGTAACGCCGCGGCCGCTGCGGACCCGTAGCCGACCGTGACGAGATCGATGCCGGGTGCCCTCCTTTCCATGTGGCGGATGGTACGGCGAGGGTGTGACACTGTCCGCGGAGGCTGGGGCGCAGGAGCGAATTCACCGGATAGTGACTTTCGCCGCAGCCGGGTAACTTGCGACGTCATGCAGGGCGTGGTCGCCGAAGGCCTCGTGAAGCGGTTCGGCGACTTCACCGCCCTTGCGGGCGTCGACTTCGCGGTGGAAGAGGGAATGCTCGCGGGTCTGCTCGGTCCGAACGGCGCGGGCAAGACCACCACCATCCGCATCCTCACCACGTTGTTGCCGTTCGACGCCGGGCGCGCCACGGTCGGCGGGTTCGACGTGACGAGGGAGCCGCAGCTCGTTCGGGCCGTCATCGGTCTCACCGGGCAGTACGCCGCCGTGGACGACGACCTCACCGGTCGCGAGAATCTCGTGCTGGTCGGACGGCTCGGGCGCATGACCCGCCGGCCCGCCAAGGAGCGGGCGGCGCGTCTGCTGACGGTGTTCGAGCTCGACCTCGCGGCCGACCGACCTCTCAAGACCTATTCCGGTGGGATGCGTCGCCGCCTCGATCTCGCCGCCAGCCTGATGGTTGCACCCACCGTCCTGTTCCTCGACGAGCCCACCACTGGGCTCGATCCGCGCAGCCGGATGAGCCTGTGGGACGTGATCAACGAGCTCAAGGCCGAAGGCACGACGATCGTCCTCACCACGCAGTACATGGAGGAAGCGGACCGGCTCGCCGAGCGCATCAGTGTGATCGATGCCGGGCGCATCATCGCGGAAGGCACCACCGACGAACTGAAGAAGATGGTCGGCGGCGACGTGCTGGAAGTCGAGGTCGAGGACCGCGCGATGATCGGCGCCGCCATGCGCGCGATGGCGAGCGCGTTCTCGCTCGGCGAGCACGAGATCGCGGTCGATCTCGAGCTCGGCACCGTCACCGTCCCCATCACCACGGGCGCGTCCGCCCTCACACAGGCGTTGCGCGCGCTCGATGCCGAGCACGTCCCCGTCGTCGACGTGAGCCTGCGGCGCCCGTCGCTCGACGACGTCTTCCTCAACCTCACCGGTCACCTCGCCGACGACGAACTCCGCGAGGAGCAACCGGAGCCCCGACCATTGAGCAGGAGGAGGCGCGACACATGACCGCGGTCTCGACACCCCTCGGCACCGCGACCGCGCACCGGCGCGCCGCGATCACGCCGAAACGTCTCTCGATGGACGTCTGGCTGCTGGCCGAGCGCAATCTCCTGAAGATGTGGCGACGACCGCGGCTGATCGTCTTCTCCATCGTGCAACCGATCATGCAGCTCATCCTGTTCGCATTCGTGTTCGGTGCGATCGCGCAACTCGGCGACACCGGATTGACGTACAAGGACTTCGTCGTCCCCGCCGTGCTCGTGCAGACGATGGTGTTCGCCGGCATCCAGTCGGGGATCGGTATCGCCGACGACATGCACACCGGGATGATCGACCGGTTCCGTTCGCTGCCCGTCGCGCGATCGGGCTTCCTGCTCGGGCGGACGGTGAGCGACGGGATCCGGCTCACGCTGCAGGCGACGGTGGTCACGATCACTGCCTTCGTGATCGGCTTCCACACGCACAACGGCGTACACGGCGCGCTCGGCATGGTGGTCGTGGCGATCATGTTCGGGATCGCCCTCGTCACGTTCTCTGAGTACATGGGCCTCGCGATCAAGGACCCGGAAACGGTGCAGGCGGCGGTGTTCATCCCGCTGCTGCCGTTGATCTTCACCAGCTCGGCGTTCGCGCCGGTGTCGCGTCTACCGGGATGGATGCAACCAATCGCGCGGGTGAACCCGGTGACGTCGGCGATCGACACCGCGCGCGGGCTCGTGCTCGGGGACGGCGCGCTGCACCGGATCAGTCAGGTTCACTTGTCGAGTGCAGCGCTGCGGTTCTTCCTCGCCTGGGCCGCGATCATGGTGGTGTTCACGTTCCTCGCCGTGCGCGAATACCGGAAGGCGTGACGGTCTGTACGACTCCGCGCGCCTGCGCCTCGTCATCGCGATCTGCTGTGGTGTCGTTGCCGCGGTGCTCGTGGCGTGGTTCGTGCCGTGGCAGCTCACGGTACTCGTGGGCTGGGACGTCGCCGCGCTCGTCGTGCTCGTCCGGGCCTGGCCGCAGATTCTGCGCTACGACGCAGTGCAAACACGGGAGTGGGCACTGCGTGAGGACGACACGCGTGCCGGGTCGGAGCTCCTCCTCAACCTGGCCGGGACTGCGAGCCTCGTCGGTGTGGCGATGGCCTTCCTGAAGGCACAGGAGGGCGGCGGCTACCAGGAAGCGCTGCTGGAGTCGATGGGGATCATCACCATCGCCCTGTCGTGGCTCGTCGTGCAGACGGTCTTCGGGCTGCGCTACGCGCACCTCTACTACACCGAACCGGTCGGTGGCATCGACTTCAAGCAGGGCGACGTCGAGCCGGACTATCGCGACTTCGCATACACCGCGTTCACCGTCGGGATGACCTACCAGGTCTCCGACACCGACATCACCAGGCGTCCGATACGTCACACCGTGACGAAGCACGCGCTGTTGTCGTTCGTGTTCGGCACGGTCATCATCGGCGCCACCGTCAACGTGATCGCCGGACTCTTGCGCTAGACCCGAAGTTGTCCCGCGACTTCGCTGCTCAACCGGCCGAGTGGGCGCCCAGCGTTCCGTGAGAGTCGTTCCGTCGACGCTGCAGCGCAAGCAGCATGGCGCCAGTTGCGATGAGCGCTACGCCGACGACCGCAAGGCTGAGCGCACCGAAGCCGGTTGCTGCGAGCAATCCACCGTCCACGTCGGTGCGGGCAACATCTCGGGACCCGACGGATCCGGTGAGAACGCTGGGCTTCACGAGCGTCGCTCCGCAAACCCGGTCCGCCGCCAGGCCGGTGCTCGTCGCCGCCAGGCAACGCCCACCCGGCTTGTCAGAGGTCGCGCGCGGAAGTGCAGTCCTCACCGGCGCGGCAGCCGCGGAGGCGGACGCGGCCGCGATCTGCTCAGAAGTTGCGGCCGGCTCGGTCGCAGTCTGCTGAGAGGCAGGGAGCGCTGCCGGAGGTCCGGGATCCTGCGCAAAGCCCGCACCGGGTGCCACCGCGACCGACGACGAGCCCGTTGCCGCGAACATCAGAGGCTCAGAGACCGGATCAGGCGACGCGGCCGGCGGAACTTGGGCGGGTGGCGACGCGGCCGGCGGCAGCTGGGGGGGTGGCGACGCGGCGGGCGGCAGCTGCGCCGGCGGCGACGCGGCCGGCGGCAGTTGGACTGGTACTGGGGGTCTCGGCGGGGGTTGAACCGGGACCGGTGGTGTGTCAAGGGGGGCGACAGTCGGAAGCGACGGAGGCGGCACCGGAGGCGCCGGAAGCGTCGCGGCAGCCGCAGTACTACCCAGCATCCACAC
>JBKPCV010000220.1:0-13290 GCA_046727575.1 Actinomycetota bacterium | reverse complement strand
ACCCGATACTCCGCCGACTCTCCGGGGAACGTCAATGCCATTGGAACTCCTTCCTCGTCCCACCCAGGCAGACCCGCCGTTCGACCGAAACTCATCGGTTGGGAGCCTCGAGGAATCGGCGAGGCGCGGCGTCGGGGCCGTCGCGGAAGATGAGTCCCCGTGCCAAAGTTTCTTACCTGTTGTTCGGACTAAGCGTCAGTCGTCAGACTTTGCGCGATGCGGATTGCCTCGTCGCGGGAAAGCGCGGACTCGAGCCGGTAGGTCACGGTCCCGCGTTGCCAGAGCAGCGTGTTGGCGGCCAGGCGCGCACGAGCGGCGAAGAACCGGCCGTGAGCGTCCGCGAGAGTCAAGACGTGCGGCTCCCCGGAGATCCAGTAGCCGGGAGCGCCCTCGACCACTACCTGCTGGACCTCCGTGCCGACCGTGAGCGTCTTGCGGATCACCGGTTCGGGGATGGAAGCGTGGAACTCGGTCAGGAGCAGTCCGACACCGGTGGTACCGGTCGTAGGGAGCCCGACACGAGGTGCGTAGGCGAGCGTGATCCGCCCGGCGGGCGGCACGTTCCCGACGAACACCGCGTCGGGCGCGCCGAGGACGACGCGAGACGGTAACGCGAGTTTGAAGTCGACGCGTCGGCGGGCCTCGTCGAGTCCGACACGGACACCGAGCGACAATCTGCTGCCGACCGGAACGCGCTCCGGGCCGTCGCGTTGTTCGATCTGCACGCCGCGCACACCGAAGAAATCGGCGACGGCATCACGCGTCGCCGACGACACCGCGAGCAGCACGCCGACCACCAGCACGAGCGCGGCCGCGCCCACCAGTACCCGCGTGCGCATCCGATGGGACCGCAACCCGTCGCGCCGGCGGTCCGCGTCCTCGGCAGCGAGACGCGCCCGAACCGCGGGGCCCACCGGGCTCGCTTCGGGAACGACGACGTGCCGGGCGAGGTCGTCGAGCGCGCCCAGCAGCTCGGCATCGGGGAGCGCGCCGCGCCTAGCCACGGAACATCTCCTCAGCAGTCGGGCGCGCGACGGCGGCATCGAGCTGTTCGCGTAACCGCCCGAGCGCCCGCGAAAGCCTCGACTTCACCGTTCCTGCCCGAATGCCGAGCACAGCCGC
Source organism: Actinomycetota bacterium (assembly GCA_046727575.1). Lineage (GTDB taxonomy): Bacteria > Actinomycetota > Acidimicrobiia > IMCC26256 > DASPTH01 > DASPTH01. Next base: position 12,168 of record JBKPCV010000220.1, on the reverse strand, counting down.
GGTCTCCCCCTCCGTGAGATCGGCGAGGTAGCGGCACGAGATCACGTCACGGTCAGCCTCCGACAGACATCCGAGCGCGACGAGCAGCACCTGCCGCCGTTCGAGCGCGAGGACCGCCTCCTCGGTGGATGGGGCCGCACCCGCCGCAGGGCGGTCCTCGAACACACGCAGCTCGCGGAGTACACGACGACCCGCGCTGCGCCGTGCGTTGCGCGCCTCGTTGGCCACGATTCGCAACAGCCACGGACGGAACGATGCGCCAGGCCGAAAACGGTCGAGCGCCCGCCATGCCTTCACGAACGCCTCCTGGGCGGCGTCGGGCGCACCCGCCGGTCCACACAGCATCGTGGCCACCCGCACGGCGACACCCTGGTAGCGCTCGACCAGCTCTTCGAACGCGTCGACGTCACCCGCGCTCGCCCTCCTCACCAATTCGCCGTCGTCGTCCAGTGGACGGCCCTCCACTGCGATGTGGTTCCCGTCTCTACACCGCGGTCGGTCACGGAGTTCCCCGGAACCAGGACCGATCTCGCGGTGTAGGAGACATCGAGGCAGACCTCTGGACAGCCCGAGAGGAAAGGACGTCGATGAAGCTTCGCATCCTCGCAATCGCCGCAATCGTCATCGGCGCCGTGTTGATCCCCACGACGGCCTCGGCGAAAGGCACCAAGGACGTCACCATCACCGGTCCGGGCCTCGAGCACCCCGTGCTCGTCGGGAACACCGCCGGTCCCGACCCCGTGGACGTCAACCGTCTCGCCGACGCGACCGGCCTCTTTCACGTGGCATTCCGCACCGCGCCGACCCCCATGACAGACGCGCGGCCGGCCGGCAAGCTCGGTCCGCGCTACCGCGCCAGCTACGAGCTGTACGCCGCGCAAGACAAAGTCGTCGTGATCCGCCAGGACCTCTACCCGTTCGCCGCCGCGGGCTTCGTCACCCACACCCCTCCCCGACAGCACGCCTTCAACCAGACCGTCCACAGCGGCTGGTACGTGACCACCGCCGCGTCGAACACCGGGCTCGACAGCCGCAGCGCCACCGCGCTGCTCATCGCGCTCGGCGCACCCGACCCACGAGCCACAAGTTCCAAAGTCGCCCACAATTGAAGCGAGCAGCTGAGGGACGTCGCGGCCGCGCCCTGGGGGGCCTTGCGCTGCGCGCTTCACATACCTAGGCTTCCTAGGTATGAGCGAGCTGTTGCGAGGTCACCTCGACCCGCTCCTGCTGGCGGTCCTAGAAACGGGGCCGTTGCACGGGTACGCGATGATCGAGGAGCTGCACAGCCGCAGCGGCGGGTCGTTCGACCTGCCCGAGGGTACGGTCTACCCCGCGCTGCACCGCTTGGAGCGTGAACGGCTCGTGGCGAGCGCGCTCGCGACCGTGAACGGACGCCAGCGTCGCGTCTATCGGTTGACCCGACGTGGTGAACGTGCCCTCGACGAACGCCGTACCGAGTGGCGCTCGTTTTCGACGACGGTGACAGCGATGTTGCGGACACGGCCAGCATGACCGCCTCCGATCCGATCGCCGACTACCTCGCGCGCTTCGACGAGCTCTTGCACGTTCAGAAGTCACAACGACAGCGGATCGTGGACGAAGCGCGTGATCACCTCGAGGACGCCGCAGCGCGTTGGAGAGACCAAGGTTCGACACCGATTGACGCCGCGCGCCACGCGGTCGCTGATTTCGGTCGCGCTGAGCATCTCGCGAAGGAGTTCAGTGCCCGCGCCGCCACGACTGCCTTGCACCGATCGGTGCTCGGTGCGGGCGCACTCGGTGTGGTCATTGCGTGCGGCTTCATCGTCGCCGCCGTCCCTCAGCCAGTACCGCGGGGACAGAGGACGGTGCCGGTCGTCGCGCTCGTGCCGCTGCACCTTGGTGTCGTTGCGTTTCAGATCGCAGCGGCGAGCGGGCTCATCGTCGCCTTGACCATGGCGGCGCGCTGGCGCGCGCCCGCCCTGTCTCTGCAAGATCGGACTCTGCTCCGTCGGAGCATCAGCATCTGCGTCGTCTCGCTCGGCGTGACGGCGATCGCCTGGAGCGTTTCGCTCGTCGTCCGGAACTTCGTGCAGGGCTCCGGGCGTGTCGGTTTCCTTGCAGGCGGGATCGTCGTGATGCTCCTGGCCACGGCAACTGCTGACGTGATGCGGCGCCGACTTGCTCGTCTGCCGCGTGACGAGAGCGACACTCCTGGGTTGGCGCGCTCGACAGGCCTCATAGGAGTGGGCGAGCATGCGCTCGGCTGGGTCCGTCGGCGGCCCAGACTGAGTTGTCTCTCGGTCGCGCTGGTCGCCGGCGCCGGAGCGATGATGCGTTCGGAGACCACGGTCCCGGTCGCTCTTGGTTGGGGCGCGGGCGAAGCGGCGTGCGTCCTTGCTGCATTCCTCACCCTCGGCCCGACGCTCGGCCTTCGGATCCGGTCGCGACCAGCGCACGAGAGCCCGACAGCCGCTTGACGCTGCGCCCGATCATCGACGTCCGTGAGCAGGGCGCGCGGGGTGATGGCAAGCATGTCGACACGCACGCCATCCAGCGGGCGGTGCTGGAAGCCGCGACGGCCGGCGGCACAGTCGTGCTCCGCAGCGGCCGCTTTCTCGCCGGTAGTGTCATGCTCCGCAGTCGCTTGCGGATCGTGATCGAGTCGGACGCGACACTGCTCGGCAGCACGGACGACGACGCGTTCATGCCGCACGAACAACTTCCCTACCCGACGTTCGCGGATCAGGAGACGAGCGACTTCCAACACGCGCTCCTCCTCGGGGAACGGCTCCAGGACGTTGTGATCACTGGCGACGGCACGATCGACATGCAACGGACCGCACGCTTCGGGCCGAAGCCGATCGCGTTGCGCCGCTGCGATCGCGTCGAGATATCGGGCATCACCATCCGCAACGCGCCGAACTACTGCGTGAGCCTCGGCGGGTGCGACGACGTGGTCGTCGACGGCATGACCATCCGTGACGGCTTCTCCGACGGCATCGATCCGGACTCGTGCCGCCGAGTACGCATCACGGGCTGCGACGTCGAGTGCGACGACGACGCGGTGTGCGTGAAGTCGAGCCTGCTCCTCGGTGAGCCACGCACGTCTCAGGGCATCACAGTCCGCGACTGCCGGTTGAACAGCGCGTCGAACGGCTTCAAGATCGGCACCGAGACGAGCGGCGACATTCGGGACATCGACGTATGCGGGTGTCGTATCGACGGAAGGCCGCGTCTGGGTGCGGATCCCGTCGGGCTCGTGCTCGCGCAGGAAGGCGGCGGCATCGCGATCGAGAGCGTCGACGGCGCGCACGTCAGCGACATTCGCGTCCGCGACGTGACGATCGACGCGTGCCCCGTTCCGATCTTCATCCGCTTGGGGGCGCGCGGCCGCGGCCAGCCCTTCGCGACCGCCGGCTCGATCCGCGGGGTGACCATCGCCGACGTGCAGGCCAGCGGAGCGGTCGACGTCTGCACGATCAGCGGCATCCCCGGGCATCCCATCGAGGCGGTGACTCTCGAGCGCGTGCAGGTCACGACCGCGCTGGCCGCGCCACCGCCGCTCGGGCCGGTACCGGAACGCGAGGCCGAGTACCCGCAGGCCGGGATGTTCGGCCCGCTCCCCGCTTCGGGCGTGTACGCCCGCCACGTCGCGGGCCTGGTCCTCCGGCAAGTCGAAGTGACCGTGGGCGACGACGACACGCGGGCTCAGCTCGTCACCGAGGACGTGACCGGTCTCGTCGTCGAACCGGAGCTTTGAGCGCGTCGCGTGTTTTCGAGTCAGGCGGGCTCGACGCGAGCCTTCGCTCTTCGGGCGCGATGGAACTCCAAACCGCGGTTGATCGCCCGGAAGAACGTGTCGTTGTCCCGCGAGATCTGCTCGTGGACCCACCTCTCGAGGCCGAGCCGACGCATCCAGGGGTTGAACGCCTCGTACCGCTCGATGAAGTGCACTCGCGTGCGCCCGTTGCCGAGGTCGTCGAGGATGATGTGGCCCTCGGCACGTGACCACAGCGGTTTGCCGATCGCGTCGTAGCGCCACGACTCGAACGGCTTGACCTGCGTGACCCACTCCCACGAGTTCCCGACGCCGCCGGAGCCGAGCACCTTGGGCACCGGGAACGTGCAATGGCGGACAAGGCCTTCACCGATCTCGTTTCCCGGATGCAGGATGTCGATCGTCACAAGTTCCGGCTTCGGCTTGTCGGCACCCCGGTACCAGAAGACTTCCCACACCTCTTCGGGCGTCGCGTCGAGCTCGATCTCGTAATGATGTTCCTGCACGAGCGCAGCGTACGACCAGCTCACCGGCCCGGGCGAGCGATGCGAGCCGGGAACGTCACAGCTTGAAGATCACGATGTACTTCGCGCCGTCGGCGGTCGAGAAATCGGTGTGGGTGGAGCCGGCGGCGGCGGCGTACCCGTCACCCGCCACCATCGTCTGTCCCTGATTGCGAACCGTACCCTCGACCACATAGTTGAACTCGGCGTTCGCATGAACGTGGGGTGCGCCTTCGTAGCCCGGTTCGGCGACCACGAGGACAACGGTGTAGCCGTCAGCGGTGCCGAGGACTTTCGCCCGTGCGTTTCCCGCCGAGCCGACCCACGCCATCCAATCGAGCGTCTCGGCCTTTCCGATGTCCCAGCCATCGAGTGAGATCTCGGCTCCGCTACCCATGGTGCTGATCCTTCCCACGCCAGCGTTATGAACTCGTGTTCTTCTGCGGGAGCCGGGGCGCGATCCAGTCGATGAGCGCATCCGAGCTCCGGGTCTGCATCCACGCGGTGCCGGGGCCGGTGAGCTCGACGACGAAACCTTCGCCGCCGAGAAACGTGCTCTTCCAGCCACCGAACTTCCGCACCTTGTAGTCGACGCCATCGCTGAACGCGACGACGTGCCCAGAGTCGATGGTGTGCGTCTGGCCGGCGTCGAGCGGGGTCTCGACGATCGCGCCGTAACTCGACACGAACAGGTCGCCGGGCCCGGTCACCTTCAACAAGAACAAGCCCTCGCTCGAGAAGAACGTCTTCGCGCCACCCCACTTGGTGTCGACGTCGACGGCGGCGCCACTTGCCAGGTAGCACCCGGACGTGAGGTACACCGTTTCGGCGCCGAGCACGTGGTGCATGATGTCGCCCGGCAAGGCAGGCGCGAGCCCGAGCTCACCGCGCTCCTTCGCTGTATAGGTGTTCATGAAGAAGCTCTCGCCTCCCAGCGCCGCGCGCTTCAGCCCTTTCAGGAGTCCACCCGCGCTGCTGGCGCTCGTCTCGACTTCGAGCTGCGGTCCCATCGACACCATCGCACCCGCTTCGGTCCTGACGGACTCGCCCCGCTCGAGCGTGAGCGTCGCGAGCGCGTACGCCGGTCCATACTTGATCTCGTGCTCCACGACCTCTCCCCTCGTCGGTGTGTTCGCCGCACTGACCGGACGTAGTGACGCTACCGGTTCACTCCGTGGCGATCGCGTCCAGGACATCCAGCCGTGACGCCCGCCACGCCGGCAACACCGCCGCCACCACCCCGGCGAAGACCGAGATCGCGACGAAGGCGAGCGTCCGCCCGGTCGGGACGGTGAACTCCGCAATGTCCTCGGACTCCAGTGCGGTAGTGAAGGCCCATCCCCACAGCAGGCCGACCGCGAGGCCCACGACACCGCCAATCGCGGCGATGATGAGGGATTCGCCGCGCACGACGCGACGTAGCTGGCGGCGCGACATACCGACCGCGCGGAGCATGCCGATCTCGCGCGTGCGCTCGAACACCGACAACGCCAGCGTGTTCACGATCCCGAGGATCGCAATCACCTCGGAAAGGAACAGCAAGGCGACGGTGACCGCGAGGAACTCGTCGATGGCACGTTCCTGATCGTCGCGATACTGCTCGCGTGTCAACACCGTGATATTCGGGAAGTCGTCGCGCACGGCACCGGTCGCGGCCCGGCGCGCCACGTCGACGTCGACACCCTTGGCGACCGTCGCATAGGCGCGGTAGTCGAGATCGGCTTCGGGGAAGCCGCGCTTGAACAGACTGTCGGAGATCACGAACGGCGACCCCCAGAAGAGGTCCTGCTGCCCGTAGATCCCGGCGACGCGTACGTCGATCTGGCCCCGAGGGAAGATCACCGGCAGTCGGTCACCCACCGTCACGCCGTAGTCGCGCGCTTCCGTGTCGAGGATGAGCATTCCGTCGTCACCGAGGTCGCGCGTGCTCCCCTGTCGCATCTGGAGGTCGACGGTACGCGCCAGGCCGGTGCCGTTCACCGCCACGACACGTTCGTCACCATCACCGTCGCTTGCTCCGGCGCGCGCGTTGTCGACCGCGTGGGCCAGCCGCACGCCACCGAACCGGAAGCCGACCGCGTCGGCAATCTCGGGCAGCGCGGCAATTCGCCGAACGACCTGCGGAGAGAAGCCGGTGAACTGCTCGGTGTCGATCACGAGATCGGCGCGCAGGTCCCGGTTCGAGGAACGCACCGACGCCTTGGCGGACTCGCCGAAGATCGCGACCATCTCGACGAGCGCGAGCCCGATCACGAGGGCGCTCGCGGTCGCGGCCGTGCGCCGCGGGTTGCGTATCGCGTTGCCCCGAGCGATCGCACCCGTCACACCGGTGGCTCGCGCGGGCACGCCGAGCGCACCAGCCAGAGGACGGGCGAAGGTTGCGAGGAGGACGATCACGCCGAAGAAGACGAGCAGCGCACCGACGCCCACGATCCGCAGCGGGCGCAAGACGTCGTCGGCGTCCTGTGACTGGACGATCCCGAGCAGCAACACGGGAACGCCGATCACGGCGAGCCCGGCGCCGACGACACTCCGCCGGCGGGATGACGTGACATGCAGGCCAGGCAAGTCGTTGATGGCCGCAACCGGCGGGATCGACGCCGCCCGCATGGCCGGCCATACCGATGCGCCGACCGTGACGAACATCCCGACCGCGATGGCCGTGACGGCGGTGCGGGTCCGGAACACGAGGTCGGCGCGAGGCACATCGAAGCCGAGCGCGCCGACGACGGCGAGGAGGATCTTCGCCAACACGACGCCGATCGCGAGCCCGGCGATCGACGCCACGATTCCCACCGCTGCGGCCTCGATGACGACCGACACGATGATCTGGCGCCGGCTCGCGCCCATGGCGCGCAACAGACCGAGCTCGCGGGTGCGCTGCGCCACGAGGATCGTGAACGTGTTGAAGATGATGAACGCGGCGACGACGAGGCCGATCGCGGCGAAGCCGAGCAGCACGCCGGTGAGCAGATCGAGGAACTCGGTGACGTCCTCACCAGTGTCGGCCGCGACCTGCGACGCGGTGGAGACCTCGAACGAGCGACCTGCGATGGCGCGGAGCTCGCTGCGGAGTTGACCGACCGGGACTCCCGGACGTCCGGTGACATAGATCGCGTCGAGCAGGCCCGGCCCTGCCATGATGCGTTGTGCCGTCGGCAAGTCGAAGGCGGCGAACGACACCGGTCCGACTTCACCGCTGTCACCCAGTGCGAACACCCCGACGAGCTCGAAGGTCTCCTTCGGCCCGGCCGAGAGCACGTCGACCCGGTCACCCACCCGGAACCCGTGGTCACGCGCGGTCTCGACGTCCATGGCCACCTCACCCGCGCCCGGTGCGCGGCTGCGCCGCCCATCGAGGTCGACGAGTCGCAGTGGCCCGTGGGTTCGCCCACCGATCCACGAGATCCCGAACGGCGGCGCACCCCCCGTGTCGACCGCGTTGCCGTTCGTCCCGACGAACTGTGCATACCCCTGGATGAACCCGCCGGCGGACGCCACGAAGTTGCTCGCGTGCAGGTCGGCGAGCAGCGAGTCGGCGAACCGTTCGTGGTCGTTCTCACCGGGGAGGGGCCGCGATTGCACCACCGCGTCGACACCCGCGAGTGACTGGTTGAAGACGCCGCGGAACGATTCGTCGAGCGTGTCGGTGAGCACATATGTCGTGCTGACGAAGCTCACCCCGAGCAGCACTGCGAGCCCGGTGAGAGCGAGCCGGAACTTGCGGGCGAGGACGCCTTTGACTGTCGCCCGCAGCATGCCGCCAGTCGATCGCCGGCCGTCCACCGCGACCATCATTGCCGCCGAGCGTGATGTCGCAGGCCGCGGCGTGTGCTCGTGTTGGTAGCGTGACCCGCTCGGCGACGCTCGAGGGGGTGGAGTGACCGAGACGACGGCGACCACGCCGGAACCCGACCCGCGGCTCGTGCACCTCGCCCGCGGCACCATGCTGACGTACTGGGGCAGCGAACAGCCCGACCGGATCGCCGTCGTGAGCGATCACGGCACCCGGACGTTCGGCGAGCTCAATGCGCGGGCCAACCAGTGGGTGCGCGCACTCCGTCGACGGGGCGTCGAGCCTGGCGCCGGAGTCACGCTCATGTGTCGCAACCGACCCGAATTCGCGGACGTCTGGGGAGCGTGCAGCCGGGGTGGGTACCGGCTCACGCCGATCAACTGGCACCTCACCGGCGAAGAGGCCGGCTACATCATCGACGACTGCGAGGCGCAGGTGATCGTGGCGGACGCCCGGCACGCGGAGGCCGCGGCCCGTGCCGCGCGTCACGCGCCGCGTGCCACGGTGCGGCTGGCGATCGGCGGATCCATCGAGGGATACGAGCGGTACGAGGACGCGCTCGCCGTGGAGGACGACGCCGACCTCGACGACCCCGTACCGGGTGGTCAGATGCTCTACACGTCGGGGACCACGGGGCAGCCGAAGGGCGTCACCCGCAACATGGCGGCCCTCGCCGTGGCGCCCGCCAACGCCGCGGCGACGGCCACCGTCGCCACCACCCGACTCACCGCGATCAACAGCTACGTGCCGGGCAACGACTTCCATCTCTGCACCGGCCCGCTGTATCACGCCGCGCCGCTCGCGTTCTCCCTGTCGCTCCCGCTGGCGAGCGGCGTCGGCATCGTACTGATGGACGACTGGGATGCACAGGAGACGCTCCGTCTGATCGAGCTGCACCGCATCACGCACACGCACATGGTGCCGACGATGTTCGTGCGGTTGCTCAAGCTCCCGGAGCACGTGCGCGACCGCTACGACCTCACATCGTTGCGCAACGTCTTGCACGGCGCCGCGCCGTGTCCGGCCAACGTGAAGCAACAGATCATCGACTGGCTGGGCCCGATCATCTACGAGTACTACGCGGCCACCGAGGGAGCCGGCACCGTCGTCGGGCCCGAAGTCTGGCTCGAGCATCCCGGCACTGTCGGCCTGGTCGACCCACCGGGGCACATCAGGATCGGCGACGAAGCAGGCAACGAGCTGCCGCGTGGCGAGGTAGGACTCGTGTTCATGAAAGCGCCCGATGTGGGTCGCTTCGAGTACTACAAGGATCCCGCGAAGACGGCGTCCGCGTACCGCGGCGACTACTTCACGTTGGGCGACGTCGGCTACATGGACGACGACGACTACCTCTACCTCACCGACCGCAGCGCGAACCTGATCATCTCCGGCGGCGTGAACATCTACCCGGCCGAGGTGGACGCGGTGCTGATCGAGCACCCTGCCGTCCGCGACGCCGCCACGATCGGAGTGCCCGACGCCGAGTGGGGCGAGTCGGTGAAGGCGGTGGTGGAGCTGCAGGACGGCGTCGCGGCGACCCCGGAGCTGGCGCAGGAGCTCGTCGACTTCTCGCGAGCGCGCCTCGCGCGCTTCAAGTGCCCGCGCACCGTCGATTTCGTCGACGCTCTCCCGCGCGAGGACACCGGCAAGATCTTCAAGCGCAAGCTGCGCGACCAGTACCGCGCTGCCGTATCCACCTAACCGCGCGATTCAGTGGCGCGTTGACCGTGAAATTAGAGGTGAGAGCGCCAGTGAATCGCGAAGGCTAGTTGCGGGGGAGGTCGCGGAACGGCGTGGTCTTGTCGTTGTTCGGTTCCTTCGGGAGCCCGAGCACGCGCTCGCCGATGATGTTGTGCTGGATCTCGTCGGTACCGCCGTAGATCGACGGACCCTGGGCACCGAGCGCGGCCTCGGTGACAGATGCGAGGAACGGCTGGCCGGTCGCGTCGTCGAGCGCGGCGCGTCCTTCGTCCGTGTAGGCGTGGAGCGTGCCGTATGGACCGACGATGCGGAGCCCCACGTCGCGCGTGAGGCGCATGATCTGGCTCATCGCGAGCTTGCCCATGTTGCCCATGCCCGCGATCTCTTTGCCCTGCGCGCGGAGGGCCTTGGCGCGCTGGTTCGTCTGCCGGGCGATCTCGTGGAGGGTGTGCAGGCGCATCAGGTCCTGGCGGATGATCGGGTCGTCGATCTTGCCGTTCGCCCTCGCCAACTCGATGAGCAGCTTGGCGCCTCCGGGTGCGCGCGCAGCCGTCACGCGCGGCTGACGGCCGACGAAGTCGCCGACGCGACGCGCGAGGTCGCCCGCAACGGCTCCGGGGCTCGCAGTCCCTGCCGCGCCACCGGCTCCCGCAGAGAGCCCCGCGCGTTCGAAGGCGAGCGTGGTGTTGGCGACCGCCCAGCCGTTGTTGACCCCGCCGATGGCGTCGTCGTTGCGGACGCGCACGTCGGTGAGGAACACCTCGTTGAACATCGAGCGGCCGGTCATCTCCTTGAGCGGCCGGATGTCGATGCCCGGTTGGTGGATGTCACAGGCGAAGTACGTGATGCCCTGGTGCTTCGGGACGTCGGGGTCGGTGCGTGCGAGGAGCATCCCGAGGTCGGCGATCTGGGCGCCGGACGTCCACACCTTCTGCCCATTGACGACCCACTCGTCGCCGTCGCGCACCGCAGACGTGGTCAGACCGGCGAGGTCGGATCCCGCACCGGGTTCGCTGAAGAACTGGCACCAAGCCTTCTGGCCGGTGACGGTGTCGCGGATGTATCGCTCCTTCTGTTCGTCGGTGCCGTGGACGGCGATCGTGGGCGCCGCGAGGAGAGTGCCGAGTCCCATCGGAGGCCCCAATGCGCCGAATCTGTTGATCGCCTGTTGGACCCGGATGCCGTCCTCGCGCGTCATGCCCTTGCCGTACCAGTCGGCGGGGAGTGCCGGGAATGCCCAACCGGAGGTCCCGAGGCGCTCCCACCATTCGCCGACGGTGAGGTCGGGGTCCCAGTTCACCTCCAGCCAACGCGTGACTTCTGCTGTCACATCGCTTGTGGCGGCAATCGTTTCAACCATGTTTCGAGTCTCCATCGCGATCGTTGCCGGAACGGTACTGGCTATTTCCAGCGCGGGCCGCAAGCGGACGGCGCGATGCTGGGTCCTTGTCCCCGGACGACCCACTGCACCGCGAGTATCCACCGCTCCAGCCGAAGCCGGAGCCGTTCGACCTCGACGCGCTCCCGCGGCTCTCGTCGCGCGCGAGTCGTCGGTTCCGTTGGCGCCGCCGCAAGCGAAGCTCCCATCGCGATGACCCGGCGCCGACGGTCACGAGCGCACGGCCGTCGGTGGCGCTGCTCGCCTTGCTCCCGGGGCCGGAGCAGTGCGCGGCGATCCGGGGCGTGCTCGCCGCGAGCGGCGCGCCGTACGCCGTCCCTCCACGGCTCCCGCTGCGCAACGGCCTGAGCCTCGAGCACGAGGCCGCCTGGCGGAACGCGATCCAACAGGTCACGCGGAGCTGGCCCGCGTTCACAGTGCTGCTCCGGGCGCCGGAGCTGCTCGATCAGCGCATGGTCTGTCTCGCGCCGGTCGGTGACGCGGTTCCGGATCTGCAGTACGCGCTCTCGAGCTCGCTGAGTGCTGCGGGATTCGTGCCCCGCGCAGGCGACGTCGGCGCGCCCCTGCTGCTCCTCGCCGGCACGTTCACCGGCCTCAGCCAATCACAGCTCTACGGGCTCATCGACGCCGTCCGCGACCGGATGACATTCCCGATGGAGTTCGCGGCCAGTACGGTGTATGCGGTCGCCGAAGCGCCCGACGACCGCGACCTCCCGGTCGACGCCTTCCCGCTCGAAGGCTGAGGTTCCCGCGCCTGTTACGCACCCGCAGCCCGCGCGACTTCTTCCGTTCACACGACGGCCGTATCGTTGGTGTCAGCCCCCCAGCCCCCCAGGAGGCTTCCATGACGGTGTTGACGACCGTGAAGCCAGGTGAGAAGAGGCGCTTCCGCCGCCGCTCGATCCAGCCCACCGTTCCACCCCTGCCCGCCCGTCCCGTCGCCCATCCGTTCGCCCACGCCGAGGCGTCGGTACCCGCGCGGTGCCCGGCGTGCGAGCTCCGCGAATAC
>JBKPCV010000219.1:0-8691 GCA_046727575.1 Actinomycetota bacterium | reverse complement strand
CGTTGCCGCGCCCAAGAACGCCAGCAGGAGCGCAACCGCGCTCACTCCGCCTATCGCCTTCGTTGCTCTCGACACGTCGTCCCCCTCGCATCAGCCGGCGTAGCCGTCGGCGCGGCCTGCGAGGGACACAGCGATCACCCGCCGGCCCCATCCGCGGGTCGCGGACGGCCTTGACTGAGCCGCACCACGTACGGTGTACGTCACAGCGAACTTAATCCGCTATCGACACCTCGTCAACTAGCGGACTGAGGAGTCGTGAGGGCCGGGCTGGTACGCCTGGTTGGCCCGGGCGACGAACCGGTCATCGCCCAGCTCGTGGCCGAGCTGGGCCTACTCGACCGCGCTCGGCCCGGCGCGCCATGCAAAGGGATTCATTGCCCATCCCAAGTGGTGGGTCAGCCGTTCGCCATCAGGATCATCTCTGATCCCTTCTCGCCGATCATCTCGGTCGCCGCGTTGGTGTTCCCGCTTGGTGCGAGTGGCATCACCGACGCGTCCACCACGCGCAGTCCATCGACACCGCGCACGCGTAGCTGCGGATCGACGGCGGCGTCGAGGTCGTTGCCCATGCGACACGTCCCAACCGGGTGTTGGCCGCCCCATGCTGCGGCCCGCAGGAAGCCGGTCCAATCGTCGTCGCTCTGGACGCCGAGCCCAGGGAACGCCTCGCTCCGAACATGTTTGGAGATGGGCTCGCTCTCCATGATCTCCCGCATGCGCCGCGCACCCTCTGCCAGTTCGCGAACGTCCTCGGCATGCCCCAAGAACCGGTGCCGGATCACTGGGTCGTCGACAGCATGCCGTGAACGCAACCCGACGGTGCCGCGCGTACGCGGATGCAGCAGGTGGACGACGACGGTCGCGATGGCGCGGTCCATTGGCCGTAGGTCGGTGACCTTGTGCTCTCCGACGGTGTCGAGCGTTTCGGTCGTCGCGGGGGCTACTTCGGCGTCGATCATCCCGAGTGGCGCGAACAGGCCCTCGATCTCCGGCCACGGGCTGCTGGCGTCGAGCTTGAGGAAGACGACAGCGTGACCTGCGCTTGCCGCCGCCGGTCCGCGACCACGTAGAACGAACTCGGCGCCGTATCGTGCGAACCCCTTAGGAGTGAGCGCCATGTTGAACGTCGGGACGTCGACGTTCCACATCATGATCAACATGAGGTGGTCCTGGAGGTTGCTGCCGACCCCGGGGTTGTCGGCCACGACATCGATGCCGTGTTCACGCAACTTCGCGGCAGGACCCACACCGGAGACCATGAGGAGCTTCGGCGACGCGAGCGTCCCCGCGCTCAGAACGACCTCGCGTGACGCGCGCGCCTCGCACGTCGTCCCTCCGCTCTGATAGCGAACGCCGACGGCTCGCCGACCCTCGAAGAGCACTTCACTGGCGAGCGCTTCCGTGCGGATACAGAGGTTCTTCCGGCGGCGGGTTATCCCGAGGTAGGCCATCGCAGCACTATGACGAAAGCCGCGCCACTGAGCGGTCTGGACGATCGCGACGCCCTCCTGGTACGCGCCGTTGTAGTCGGGATTGAACGGGTAGCCGAGACCCTCGGCAGTACAGACGAACGCGTCGGTCAGCCGGTGCGGCGCGCGAGAGAACGACACACGTTGGGGACCGTCGCCGCCCCGATAGCCGTCACCGCCGCGCTCGAAAGTCTCGGCGCGTTTGAAGTATGGGAGCACGCCGGAGAAGTCCCATCCGGTCGCACCGAGCTCCGCCCACCGGTCGAAGTCGGCTCGATTGCCCCGCACCCATACGAGGCCGTTCACGGAGCTGCCACCACCCAGCACCTTGCCCGTGAGCCAGTCCGTGCTCATGCCATCTCGGGTCGGATCCGGCTCGTCCGGGTGGCTCCAATACTGGTTCTGGAGTCTCAGCATCCCCGCTGGGACGTGAATGTACGGCGATCGGTCGTTGCGTCCGGCCTCGAGGAGCAGCACCCGGTCTCTGCCGCTCTCCGAAAGCCGTCCCGCGACGACACATCCAGCGGAACCGCCCCCGACCACGATGTAGTCCCAGTTCGACACGGCGCCGCAGTCCATCCGACCCCCGGCCAGCTCGCGACGACGAGCCCATCGACAGACGTCCGCGTATCTCACCAGAGCGGCTGTGCATCACGCAACGCAGTCCGAGCGCACTCGAGACACAAGACCAGCGAAAGGGATCCGATGGAGAGATCACGCCCCGCGTTCAAGAACAAGATGGGGCGATGGCGGACCAGTTGCGAAGGCCGAATCAGCTGCGCCAAACGCGACTTCGGACTCACCCGCACCCGCATCGACGGACTGATCGCGAGCCGGCCCCCAAACCAGAACGGTTCCGCGGACCCGCCCCGACCCACGAGCACTCCTCCCCGAGTTCTTCAGGTCGAAGTAGCTAGGGTGCCGTGATGCGTTTCGGACTTGATGTCGCACAACAACGGATGCCATGGGACGAGGTTGAAAGCCGCGTCCAGTTCGCCGAGGAGCTGGGCTTCGACGGCGCCTGGGGCTTCGACCACTTCCAACCGATGTACGGCGACGGTCCAGGCGAGGCGTTCGAGGGCATGACCACGCTCGCCGCGCTGACCGGCGTCACCTCGCGTATCCGGCTCGGCCTGCTCGTGACGGGCGTTACCTACAGGCACCCGTCGGTGTTCGCGGCGCAAGCGCTCACGATCGACCACGCGTCCCACGGCCGTCTCGAGCTCTCGCTCGGCGCCGCGTGGTTCGACAAAGAGCACCACGAGCTCGGCATCCCGTTCCCGTCGACGCCGGCGCGCTTCGACCTGCTCGAGGACGCGCTCGAGATCGTGCAGCGGCTGTTCACCGGCGACGTCGTGTCCTACGACGGACGCGTGGTGTCGTTGCACAATGCACAGCTCCGTCCGGTCCCGGTGCAGCGGCCCCATCCACCGATCTGGATCGGGGGCAGCGGTCCTCGGCGCATGCTGCCGCTCGTCGCCAAGTACGCCGACGTGTGGCACACCTGGGGGACACCGAACTCGTTGCGAGACACGAATGCACGCCTCGACGAGCTCGCCGCCGAGGCGGGGCGCGACCCCGCCTCGATCATGCGGGCGAGCTCGCTCTCGCTCGACGATCTGGAGACGGCGCGCAAGCACACATCGAAGTGGCACGACGCGGGCTACGGCTATCTCGTGTGCGGTTGGCCCGAAGCGGGCCGATCACAGGTCGAGGCGTTCGCCCGTGACGTGATGCCGGAGTTCACAGACTGACCATGCGCGCGATGCGCCCGACGTGACAACGATGCTCGGCCGAGCCTCCACAAGGTAGCGGGCGATTGGATCGACGACTATTGGCGCGAACGCCAGAGGTTTGAGAGTCAGCCGCGGCTGACCGCGATTCGACGAGCTCGGAGCCGTCTCATTCGATCCGCGATAGTTGCGCGTACGCGAGCAGGGCATGCGTTCGTGGACCGGTGCTGCTCGCGCGACATCGGCAGGGCCGAAGCCTCATGCAACGCAAGCGAAGAAAGTGAGACGAACACGGCAAGGGCTGCCCAACACGCCAGCGCGAGACGACCTCCGCGATTCCGCACGCGCCGATGCTCAGCGGTACTCGTCAAGTGCCGCGTCTCTCTCGTGGGGATCGCGCGGGTGTTGCCGAACTCAGTGCTGGTGGAAGGAGAACGCTTGCGCCTTGATGGCGCTGAAGAACCCTTGCACCTCACCGGGCCGCCAGTCGCCCCACGCTACGAACGCGTTCTGGTTGTCCAAGGCGATCATCGACGTGTCATCGAGAGCAACTTGGGTGGGGTCGGGCGCCGGCGACGACGCGGTGCTGATCTGCAGCGGGTCGGTCCATGTCGCGCCTTGATCGTCCGACACCGCGGCAAAGACCTTGTACGGGCCGCCGGGCGCCGCGTCGTTGCTTCGCCACATCAACCCGAGGCGCCCCTTTGGCGAGTAGGCGATCCACGTCTTGAACTTCGTCGTGCTCGGGTTGTCCGTCAAGGTCGTCGGGCCGTTCCAGGTGCTGCCGGAGTCGTGTGTCACGGAGACCCGGAACTGGCCACCAGTAGAGTTCAACATGGCGACCGTGTAGGTGCCCGGAAGTGTCGGATCCGCCCCGACCAAGACGGCGCCGGTCGAGTCCGCCGGGACGGGCACCGGGCGGCGTGTCCACGTGGCCCCCGCATCGGTGGTCGTCTGGAAGACGGTGCAGGGCGCGCTCGAGCCGACGAAGAAGGTACAGGCCGCGGCGTTGGTCGAGCGGAACGCCGCGGCGAGAACCCCGTTGGCCGCCGAGATCGTCGCGGACGATCCCGCGAATCCGGGCGTGCCTCCGCCGCCGAAGCGGTTCGGTCCCGTCCACGTGACACCGTCCGACGACGACGCGAGCCACCGGTCGGAGATTGCACCCACAGGCGCGTTCGGATCCGCGGTCGAGGTCGGCCCGAGGTTCCCGAAGATCGGCGGGTTTCCCGAAGCGACGTAGATCTTCCCGGTCGAGAGATCAGCGGTCATGAACGGTCGGTCGTTGGGCGTGCCGGCCAACGTCGGTTGGCTCCACGTCGATCCACCGTCGGTCGACTTGCTCACTGCGAGCCCGCCGTTGAGGATGCCGTTCGCCCGCGTGGTCGTCATGTGCATGTCGTTCCACGCGATGTAGAAGGTTCCATCTGCCGTCGCGGTCACCATTGGATCGGAGATCGAGAGCAGGTCCGGATGCCCCGGCACGAATCCAGGGAAGCTCACGTTCGTCCATGTGTGGCCGCGGTCGAACGACACGAAGACCTTGGCGTAGATGAAACCCGGAATGGTCAGGAGACCGGTCGTGCCGCCCGCGGTGCAGGCAGGGTCGTGCGCGGCCTGGCACGCGTACGTGTATGACTCCTGCATGATCATGTAGACCAAGTTGTTCGGATTCTTCGGGTTGACGGCCAGCTCCGGCTCGCCGTACCGGTGTGTGGTGTCCTTCGTGATGTCGACCTCCGTCGGCTGCAGTCCCGGCGGCAGGTCGCCCGCCGTGGCGATCGAGGGAGCTGACGCGCTGGCTGGCGACGGAAGTGCGGCCGCTAGCAATCCACCGAGGAGCAGACTCAATGCCAGTCCGACTCGTGCGATCCACGTACCGAGACGATGCAGCCATCTGGTCATGTTCCCGTCCTTGCAGCGAGCGGTCGATGATCATTCGTTGGCGGCTTCGAGCAATGTCCGGAAGGGATGCAGCATGGGCGGTGATGCGCGCCGCCGCACGGTCGTCGACCGTTTCGTGCACCCCGTATGACGCAGGAAGCGGCCGAGCGCACGAGGTCGAGCGTCGCCGATCGCGGCGCCCCCATACATGCGACCACGACGCGCCATGCCGTCACACCCCCCGGACGTGCAGCCTGTCAGGATGAGAATGTGACACTAGTGACATGACCACGGACCGTCAACCAGCGCACGGTCGACCAGGGAGCCGATGAGCGCGTACCGGCCTGCCTTGCGGTGCGCCGGAGGACTCGATCGCTACCATCCCGCCTCGTGGCGGAGACCGTTCGAGAGCGGAACACCAACGCGACGCGAAGCCGAATCGCGCAGACCGCCCTGGAACTCTTCGTACGTCAAGGGTACGCGGCAACGACAATCGATCAAATCGCCGAAGACGCGGGTGTCGCACGCCGTACGGTCTTTCGTCACTTCGAAGGCAAGCAAGCGATCCTCTTCGACCAGCTCGTCATCCGTCGTGAAGTCGCGGTACAACGCCTTCGCGAACGCCCGGCATCTGAGCCACCGCTGCAGAGCCTCCACACCGTCTTGCGAGAGCTCTGCATCGTGGGCTACGACCGTGACCTGCTCGCGCAGATTCGCGCGGTTCTGGTAATGGAGCCCCGCCTCGCCGGCGAAGAACTCGCAGCGGGAAGCCGAGCGGCAAAGAACCACCTCATCGAAGCACTGCAGAGCCGTCCAGGCGAGAACCACCCGTTTGCCGAGCTCCACGCCATCACTGTCATGGCAGTGGGCTGGCTCAGCAGCGCTGCGCACATCTTCCTGACAGAAGACCGACCATCACTGGTCGACTGCTTCGACGAGGTTGTATCAGTCTGCCTCGAATCGGCCGCGTGCCAACTCGACCGGACGGCTCCGTAGCGAGCTACCTCACTCACCGGAGGGGGCGGTCGGGCGCGTCTCGAGAAACCGATCCCGCGCCACCAGTTCGCTGCGATGCTGCGTGCCGGTGCAGACCGCGCCTACCTCGCGTTCATTTCGCGATCTGGGATTGCGCGGCCGCGGTCTTGAGGTCGGCGGCATCGGCCGGCAGCAGGAAACCCGCCTTGACGTCGTCCTGGGCCGCTTGACCCCATCGAGCGACGAACTGGCCGTGGTTGTTGTACAGGGCCGCGATCTGGTCGGGCGTGAACGGCGTGGTCGTCCCGAAGAGCGTGCAGTTGGGGACGGGTGTGTTCCCGGTGCCCGTCAGCGTCGCAATCGGCGCGTCGACGTGCGGCGACCGCACCCCGCCGAGGGCGATGCCTGTATTGGGATCCCGCACGAACCCCACCGGCGTGACACCAGGGCTCGTCGTGACTTGCACCAGTGTCGACGTCGGCGGCGTACCGTTCACCACCCACTGGTTCACTGCGTAGATCGCCGCGTTCATCACCCAGTGCGTACCACCGGTGTTGATGCCAAGCGTGCAGTTACCGGCCGAGGTGTTCTTCGGCGGGTTCTGCATCGCCACGAGATTCGAGCCCGCGGACTGCCCGCCCCCCGCGTCGTCAGGACCGAGGAAGAGCGCGTAGTAGTCGAAGTGGGACCCACCAGCGATCTCCCACAGCCGGAAGTTCGTCGCGTCCGGTTGGCGGGAATAGAGCGCGCTGTTGTTCATGTCGGTCTCAGACTGGACGACGAAGACCGGAACATTGACATCGTCGCGGATCATCGTGTTCGGTGACGGCGCGGGCACGATCGGAGTGGCCGCGGGCGGTGCCACCTGCAACAGCGACGCTCCTCTCGCGCCTCGGCCGTGCACGAGGTAACCGTCGTACGCGTTGTCCCTGAGCTGCAGCGCGTCGATGTATGTGACCAGGCGGGCGGCCGACTGGGAATGCCCGACCGCGATGAGCTTGTTCGGCGTCAAGCCGTCCAGGAGCTTCGGTGGTGCCCGCGAGGCATCGTCGCGAATCGCTTGCCCGGCCTGCGAGAAGATGTCGTACGAGTAGCTGTCACCGGGATGCGACAGGGACGCGTACCGCGCCGGGTCCCCGACGGGCACACCCGTCTTGAGCGCATTCACCCCGAGCCATTGAGCGGAGACGCCGACCCACGCGAAGCCGTCCCGGACGAGCTCGGTGTGGAACTGCACCCAGTCTGACGGGTAGTCGAGCGCACCGCTGACGTTCAACCACTCGACGATGACGGTCCCGTTGAACTGCGTTGGGTCGATCGGGCGTCGGACCACCACCCGGGTCGTGTAGGGCGCGCTGTCATTGGGTGTCACCGTCCACTTGCCGTCGGTGGTCAACGATGCCGCGGACGTGTAGCTCGTCGCGGTGCCGGAGATGAAGAACTCGGACTGCTCGTAGCCGACTTGCGACAGATCGAAGTTCGTCCCCAAGAGGGATGGTGTCCCTGGGATCGGCCCGGTGACGGTGGGACTTGCCGTCGCGAATGCAGTTCCCCGCACGAGTGCGGTCGGTAGCGCGGCGCCGAACACGATCAACACGGTGACCACCGCAGCGAACAGAACAGAGCGGCGTCGCTTCATTTGAATTGGCCTCCCCTCGAATCCACACCGCACCATGCGATCGGCTCGACGGCGGCGCTTCTGGAGTCGCGGTCCGGCGAGGCTTCGTGGCACGAGTGCCACACACCCTAAAAGCACCGCTCCGGCCTGTCAAGACCTGCCCCATATGGCATGGTCTGCCCATCGAGCGGCGCCGGCTCCTTTTTCCGCGCGAGTCGCGCGGTTCCAAGTGCCGTCGCGCTCCTTGACGACGTAGCCCGCGTCGGCCAGGTCGGTGACGATGCTGTAAGCAGTGCGCGGCCGGTGTCTGTGTGGCTACCCCTCGGGCATTGCAAGGACCAACCGTTCGGCGTGTTCTTGGCTTGCGCAGTGCGCGTCGTGAGTCAGGCCTCGCCCCCGTACTCGTCTCTGTTCTCGACACAAGACCGATGTTGAGCACGACGAGATCTTGAAAGCGGTGAGCGGCGTCGCCACGTCGGGCCAATACCGCGCCACGGCGCTTCTAACTACTACTTGCCCTCACGGTTTCTTCGGACCCTGCGCCTCTGCTTCTTGCCGGGTGGTCCGCCCGAGCCTCCGCCGTCCGTCAGGGCCTTGCTTGGACCGGCCTTCTTCGATCTCTGTTTCGCCATGGTGCTCCAGACGTAGGTGGGAGACGCCTTCCTGGTCGGAGGTGTGCGCGTGACCGTCTGCCCCGTGTCGGCACGGTGCCCGTCTCCGAAGACGCCACTCTATCGCATTGAAATACTAGTATAAAATTTCATGAGATCGGCGTATGCTCAAGGCAACCGAGCCCAGAGGTCTTGGATGGCAGCAGACGGTCTCGGTCGCGTAGGACAGAGCGAAGGGGAGTGTGGAATGAAGGATCGAGGGGCGCCGGGCGCCGTCATGGAACGGCCGGATACGCCGCCGGGGTCCCGCCAAGGTTCCGTGACGGACACCCGGGCCGTCAGCGGCATCGACCTCGGCAAGTACAAGCTCGGCTGGGAGGACACCCAGGGGCAGTACGTCT
>JBKPCV010000218.1:0-10294 GCA_046727575.1 Actinomycetota bacterium | reverse complement strand
GCGCACAGTCGCAGAGGTGTTCGACCGCGTGCTCGCGACGGATCCCGATCGGGAGCTGCTGGTGACGCGCTCGGGCCGTTGGTCGTACACCGAGCTCGACCGGCTCGCGAATCGTGCCGCCCGGGCGCTGGCTTCGTTCGGCGTCCGCACCGGCGATCGCGTCGCCGCGTCGCTCGCAAACGAGCTCGACGTGGTCGTCGCATTCCACGGCGCCATGCGGCTCGGCGCGGTCTGGGTTGGCGTCAACCGCGCGCTCGCGCCGCCAGAGAAGGAGTATCTGCTCGCCGACAGTGGCAGCTCGGTGCTGCTCTGCGACACGTCGGTCGCCGAGCAGCTCCGCGACGTCGAGGGCGTGCGGCTCGTCGTGGATCCGGGTGCGCCGGGGAGCATGTGGGCCGAGGCGATGGCCGACGCCGATGACTCACGTATGGGTGTGGACGTCGACCCGCACGCGCCGGCCGGTATCGCGTACACGAGCGGCACGACCGGCTTCCCGAAGGGTGCCGTGCACAGCCAATACAACCTGCTGATGCCGGGCGCGGCGCTGGTCGCAAGCCGCGGCTACGGGCCCGACCTCCGCAAGGGCGACTCGCTGCCGCTCACGATCCTCAACCTGCAGGTGCTCACAACGCTTCTCGTCGCGCAAGCAGGCGGCCGCTCGGTGATCATGGACCGCACCGACGCCAAGGGGATCGCCGAGTGGATCCGCGACGAACGCGTCACGCTGTGGAACGGGCCGCCCGCGACGTTCCACTCATTGGCGAGTGACGACGCGGTCGCGTCCGACGACCTCGCCTCGCTGCAGGAGGTGTGGACGGGCGGGGCCGACTGTCCCGAAGCGATCCGCGACGCGTTCGAGAAGAAGTTCGCGCTGCCGATGCTCACGACGTACGGGCTGAGCGAGGCCCCGACGGTCGTGACCATCGACGACCGCGACGGTTCGCACGTGCCGACGGCCAGCGGGCGCGCGCTCCCGCACCTCGACGTGCGGATCGTCGACGGCGAGGTGTGCGTCGGGCCTGCGACGATCGGGCCGTGGGCTGGCGCGTACCGCCCGATGCTCGGCTACTGGGAACGGCCGGACGCGACCGGCGAAGCCCTGGCCGGCGGCGTGCTGCACACCGGCGACCTCGGCTTCCTCGACGAGGACGGATACCTCCACATCCGTGATCGCAAGAGCCTCGTGATCATCCGCGGCGGCGCGAACGTGTACCCGGCCGAGGTCGAGCGCGTCGTGCACGATTTGGAAGGTGTGGTCGCGTGCGCGGTCGTCGGCGTGGCGGACGAGCGGCTCGGAGAACGCGTGATGGCCGCGGTCGAGCTTGCTCCGGGCTCGACGATCACCGCCGAGCAACTCACCGCGCACTGCCTCGCCAACCTCGCGCGCTACAAGGTGCCCGAGCGGTGGGTGTTCGTCGACGGCTTTCCGCGCAACTCGATGAACAAGATCCAGCGCCGGGAGCTCGGACCGCTCTTCGAGTGACCCCCGGGGCGCCGCGCCGGTTCAGTGGCGCGACCACGTGATATTTCACGGCCAACGCGCCAGTGAATCATGGTCTCGGGCCTATTATGCCTTGACAGCTATATAGCTCAGTGGTAATGTGCTGCCCGTGGCGACCGCAGTGTTCGACGTGCTCGCGGAACCGAACCGGCGGCGGATCCTCGACCTGCTGTGTGAGCACGAGCGTCCCGTCGGCGACCTCGTCGGCGAGCTCGGCATCAGCCAGCCCGCGGTGTCGAAGCACCTGCGCGTCCTGCGTGACGCCGGTTTCGTCGACGTGCGGTCCGACGCACAGCGCCGGGTGTACCGCCTGCGCGTCGAACCGTTGCGGACGATCGACATGTGGCTCGAGCCGTACCGCGCGCTGTGGGCGTCGCGCCTCGATGATCTCGAACGACACCTCGACACGATGGAGGATGAACGATGACCGTTGCAGACGGACAGCTCACGCAGGCCGAAGGGCGTTGGCAGCTCCGCTTCGTCCGGACGCTGACGTATCGGCCGGAGAAGGTGTGGCGTGCGCTCACCGAACCCGAGCACCAGGCCGCGTGGTTCCCAGACGAGATGCAGGGCGAGCGCGCGGTCGGCGCGCGCTTGCACTTCGTCAGCCGCGAGATGCCCGACTTCGAGGGGGTCGACGGCACGATGCTCGTCTACGACCCGCCGACCGCGCTCGAGTTCAGCTGGGGCGACGACAAGCTGCGCTTCGAGCTCGAACCCACTGGCGACGGCACCGTGCTCACCCTGATCGACACGTTCGACGAGCTCGGCAAGGCGGCCCGCGACGCGGCCGGCTGGCACGCGTGTCTCGACCAGCTGGCCTACGCGCTGGCAGGCGAGGACGCCCCGTGGAAGGCGGACGAGCGCTGGGGCGAGGTGCACGAGGCGTACGTCGACAGCCTCGGACCGGAGGCGGCGACAATCGGCCCGCCGCAGGAGTGGATCGACGCCCATGGCTGACCGGCGCACGATGTCGGTGTGATAGCAGAAATGCTATCGTCAACCTTGTGCAACCCGCCACGAGCCTCCGGAGTGCCCGCCGCCGGGCCGGGCTCACCCAGCGGGGGCTCGCGGCGCGCGCGGCCGTCCCGCAGTCGGTGATCGCTCGGCTCGAGTCGGGTCGGGTGGTGCCACGAGTCGACACGATCGACCATCTCCTCCGCGCGTGCGGATGGGCACTCGAGGTCGTGCCGCGTGCCGGCGCCGACATCGACCGGACGGCGCTTCGCGAGCTCCTGGCACTCACGCCCCGGGAGCGACTCGTCGCGGCCGCTGCCGACGCGGCGGGGATCGAAGCGCTCGACCGCGCTCGTCGCTCGTGAGCCTCCCGTCGTTCGATCCGCTGCGGGCGCTGAGCGAGCTCGTGCGGGGCGGCGTTCGGTTCGTCGTCATCGGCGGTATTGCGGGACGGCTCTGGGGCTCACCGTCGGTCACCAACGACCTGGACATCTGTTATGCGCGCGACGAAGAGAACCTTCGGGCGCTCGGGGCCACACTTGTCGCACTGCACGCGCGGCTCCGTGGTGCTCCTCGGGACGTGAGGTTCGTGGTCGACGCTCGAACGCTCGCGGGCGGGAGCAGCTTCACCTTCGTGACCGACGCGGGCAACCTCGACTGTCTCGCGGAGCCGGTCGGCACGCGTGGTTTCGACGACCTCGCTCAGGCCGCGGAGCGCGTCGACCTCGACGGGTTCTCGGTGCTCGTCGTCTCGCTCGACGACCTCATCCGCATGAAACGCAGTTCCGGCCGCGCCAAGGATCGCATCGAACTCGAAGTGTTGGGTGCACTCCGCGACGAGATCGAACGCCCGGCGGGCTGAGTCAGCCCTCGGCCCGGATCCGTTCGACGTAGTCCATCGTGAGGAGCTCGATGAGCTGACCGTCGGGATCGCGGACGAAGATCCCCGCGCCGACGTTCGTGTCCTCGAGCACCTCGCCTCCGTACTCGGCCACGCGCGCGCACGTGCCGTCGATGTCGTCGACGCTGACCGACACGTGGGTCAACCCGGGCTCGTTCATGACCCGTTGCCGCGCGGGGAGGGGCGCGGCGCCCGAACCCGCGTAGTGGAGCAGCTCGAGGACGAGCCCGTCGCGACGCAGGTAGCTCGCGGTCATGTCGATGGGAGGCGTGAGACGCAAGAGCTTCTCGCAGCCCTCGTCGGGGAACGTGAGCTCCCGCCACGGCTCGAAGCCGAGCACCTCCACGTAGAACCGCTTGGAGCGCTCGAGGTCCGTCACGCACTGGCCGAGATGGTTGAACACGGTCACTGGCGCATCCTGGCATACCGATCGGTCGTACGCTCTCAACCATGGTGGACATGGTGGAGACAATGCCCAGGGTCAGCGATCCGGTCACGGCCGAGGTGATCCGGAGCGCTATGGAGACGGTCTGCTTCGAGATGGCGACCTACGTGTCGCGGACCGCGACCACGCCGATCCTGAACCAGTCGAACGAGCGCAACGCGACGATTCTCGATCACACGGGCCGGCTCGCCGCGTTGTCGGTGGGGATCCCGCAGTTCATGCTCACGTCGACACTGCCGGTGCGGTTCGCCCTCGACTTCCTCGGTGAGGAGCTCTCCCCGGGCGACATCCTCGTGGCGAACGACCCGTACCACGGCGGCGGCCACCTGCCTGACTTCAACGTGTTCGCACCCGTGTTCGACGGCGACGAGCTCGTCTTGATCGCGTCGATCCAGTGCCATCACGGCGACACCGGCGGTGCAATGGCGGGTGGCTACAACGTGAACGCGAAGGACATCTGGTCCGAAGGCGTCCGTTATCCGGTGTTGAAGATCGTCGACGCCGGCAAGGAGCGACGTGACGTCGTGCACTTCATGCGCACGAACAACCGCCTGCCCGGCTTCGTCGGTGATCTGCGCTCACAGGTTGGCGCGGCGCAACTCGGGGTGCAGCGCCTGGAAGAGATCATCGAGCGCTACGGCACCGACACGGTGCGCGCCAGCGTGGAGGCCAACATCGCGGACACGGCACGTCGCTTCCGCGAGGAGATCGCGTCGTGGCCCGACGGCACCTACGAGGCCGACGCCTACGTCGACAACGACCCCGTCGGCAACGAGGACCTCCACGTCCACGTCGCGGTCACCGTCGACGGCGACCATCTCACCGTCGACTTCACCGGCTCCGACGCCCGTCCGGAGATCCAGGGCTGGTCGACGTTCGGCAACACGCGCGGCTATGTGATCGCGCAACTGGCCAGCCTGGTCGACTCGTCGATCCCGAAGAACGAAGGGTTCTTCGAGTGCATCACGTTGATCGTTCCCGAGGGAACGTGCGTCAACCCGACGGTGGGCAAGCCGGTGTCGTCGGGCACGCACCATCCCGGTGTGGAAGTCGGCGACGCGATTGCGCTCGCGCTCAGCCAGATCATCCCCGACCGCTGCACGCCGCAGACCTACAAGATCGGCGCGCCCCGCCAGATGTGGGGTGACCGCAACCCGCGCGCCCACGACCGGCCGTTCTTCGACGGCGGAGGTGAGCTGTACGCGGGGTGGTGCGGCGCGGTTCGTGACGTCGACGGGTGGGGCGCCCAGAACGCGTCGTTCGGCAATCTGATCAAAGCCACCGCCGAGATCAACGAGACGCTCTACCCGTCGATGATCCGCGGTCGCGAGTACATCACCGACTCCGGCGGGCCGGGGCAGTGGCGCGGCCTTCCCGGCAGCCATTTCATCAAGGAAGTGCTGGTGCCCACCTACGTGAGCCAGTACATGGTGAACCGCCGCCACATCCACCCTGGTATCAACGGCGGCCGGACCGGCACCGGCGACCACTGCTATCTGCGCGTGTCGCCCGACGACGCGCTCTCGACCGACTGGGAGAAGAAGAAGGACGAGGCGTTCGAGGTGATCGTGAACGCGAGCGCCGTGCCGCTGGAAGCCGGGGAGTGTCTCGTCTACGACTTCGGTGGCGGCGGAGGATGGGGTGACCCGCTCGACCGTGATCCCGACGCGGTGCTCGAGGACGTGTGGGACGAGCTGGTGTCGATCGAGGGCGCGGCGCGCGACTACGGCGTCGTGGTGACGGGCTCGCTCGACGCCATGGACCTCGCGGTGGACCACGAGGCCACCGCCCGTCTCCGCGCCGAGCGTCGGGTGTGACCAGCGACGGCGCGCTCCGCTACCGGATCGGCGTCGACGTCGGCGGCACGTTCACCGACCTCGTCCTCGCGCGTCCCGACGGGTCGATCCGGCTCGAGAAGTCGCCGACGACGCCCGGAGACCAGTCCGACGGCGTGCTCGCCGGGCTCGAGCTCCTGGCCGCCGGCGAGGGGCTGAGCGTGCGCGAGCTGCTCGCCAGGACCGCGACGATCGTCCACGGCACGACCACCGGCGACAACACGATGATCCAGATGACGGGCGCGCGCGCCGGGCTCATCTGTAGCGAGGGCTTCCGCGACGAGATGGACATCCGCCGCGGCTACAAGGAGGACATCTGGGACGCCGCTCTCCCGGCGCCGGAGCCGATCGCGAAGCGCCGCGTGCGGATCAGCGTTCCCGAACGGCTCGACGCTGACGGCAACGTCGTCGTCCCGCTCGACCAAGAGGCCGTCCGCAAAGCGACCGCACGGCTCCGCGCGTTCGGCGTCGAGTCGATCGCGGTCTCGTTCCTCCATTCCTACGTGAACCCGGTGCACGAGCTGCGCGCGCGCGAGATCGTGCGTGACGAATATCCCGACGTCACGATGATCACGCTGTCGCACGAAGTGCTGCCGCGGGCCCCGGAGTTCGAACGCATGTCGACGACGGTGGTGAACGCGTACGTGGGCCCCGTCATCGCGCGCTACATCACGCGGCTCGAGCAGCGTCTTCGGGACGCCGGGCTCGACGGTGACCTGCTGATCGCGCGTTCGAACGGTGGCGTGTGTCTGCCCGCGGTCATCGAGCGCCGGGCGGTGGCGACGATCGGCTCGGGCCCCACGGGCGGCGCGGTCGCCGCCTCCACCGCGGCCTCGGCGGCGGGGATCGGCGACGTGATCAGCGTCGACATGGGCGGTACGTCCTATGACGTGTGTCTCGTGCGCGGCGGGCGGCCCGAGGTGAAGACGGAGTGGAACTGGCGCCACCGCTACCTGATCCAGCTGCCGATGGTCGACGTGCAGTCGGTCGGTGCAGGCGGCGGCTCGATCGCGCGCGTCGCGGGAGAGCGGCTGCTCGTCGGACCGCAGTCGGCGGGCGCGGTACCGGGCCCGGTTGCATACGGGTTGGGTGGCACCGAGCCCACGGTGACAGACGCCGACCTCGTTCTCGGTCGCATCGACCCCGCGCGGTTCGCAGCCGGACGGCGCGCCCTCGACATGGAAGCCGCGACCGCGTCGCTCGAACGGCTCGGCGCGCCGATCGGGCTCTCCGCGGTCGACACCGCGGTTGCGGTTGTCGACGTCATCGACGCGTACATGACCGACGCAGTGCGGCGCGTCTGCGCGCTCGCGGGCGCCGACGCCCGCTCGATGTCGCTGGTCGCGTTCGGCGGGATGGGGCCCGTGCACGCAACGACGCAAGCTGCCGCACTGGGGATGCGCCAATGCCTGGTGCCGCTCACCGCATCCGGGTTCTCGGCGTTCGGGTTGCTGATGGCCGACCAGGTGGTCGACGAGTCGCGCGCGTACCTCGCGCCGTCGGCCGAGGTCGATTTGGCCGAGCTGTCGGCGGCGGCGGACCTGCTCGACGCCGCCGCCACCGCGGAGCTCCGCGAGGGGGGCATTCCCGAGGATCACATCGATCGCGAGTGGTACGTCAACATGGTCTTCCCGGGCCAGACCTTCGACGTGTCGATCCCGCTCGAGCGTCCCGGGCGTGCACCGATCTCGGCCGACGCGTTCCGCGCGGCAGTCGACGAGTTCCACCGCCGCAATGCCGAGGCCCGACTCATCGAGTCGCGGTCGGAAGAACCGCTCGTGCGCGGCATCCGTCTCGTCGCGACCGGGCGCACCACGCATCCGGAGCTCGCGCCGCCCGAAGCGCCGGCGGTGACGCCGGCGGAAGGACGCCGTCGCGTGCACATGGGCGGCGAGTGGGTCGACGCGGATGTCGTGGACGTCGCCCGGCTCACGCCGGGGAGCCGGCCGATCGTCGGCCCCGCGGTGGTCGAGCTCGCGTTCAGCTCGCTCGTGCTCCGGCCCGCCGACGCCGCCCGCGCCGTCGAGTCCGGCGACGTCCTGGTCGAGCTCGGCAGGTGAGACCGTGACCGAAGACGTTCTCTTCGAGCGCGACGGCTTCGTCGCGACGATCACCTTGAACCGTCCCGAGCGGCTCAACGCGATCACGGTCGAGATGCTCGACGGGCTCTCCGAGTTGTTGCTCCACTGCGACACCGATCGCAGTGTTCGTGCGATCATCCTGACGGGCGCGGGCCGCGGCTTCTGTTCGGGGCTCGACCTGCAAGGGGTCGCAGCCGGCACGCCGGGCGCGCTCGGCACCGGCGCCGTCGTCAACATCAACGAGCACCCGCCATTCGTGATGCGCCGCATCGACACACCGATCCTCTGCGCGCTCAACGGGCCCGCATCGGGATACGGCATGGACCTGGCCCTCGGATGCGATCTCGTGATCGCGTCCGACAAGGCGGCGTTCGTGTCGCCGGTGCGCCGGAGCCTCGTTCCCGAGAGCGGCGGGACGTGGTTGCTCCCACGCTTGGTCGGGTGGCAGAAGGCGTGCGAGGTGGTGCTGCTCGCCCGGCGGCTCGACGCGGCCGAGATCGATCGGCTCCGCCTCGCCAACGTCGTCGTCCCCCACGACGACCTGATGAAGGAAACGCGCCAGTGGGCCGAGGAGGTTGCCGCCAATCCTCCACTCGCTGTCGCGGCGGCCAAGCGCGCGATGCGGTTCGGCCTCGACTCGACGTTCGAGGCCAACGCGCACCACATGATGGCGGAGCTGCGCACGCTGATGCGGTCCGCGGACTTCGAAGAAGGTGTGAAGTCGTTCGTCGAGAAGCGCGAACCGCACTTCGAGGGGAGATAACAAGCCGAATGGGCGTGCAGGCTGTTTCGCACATCGCGGTGGGCGTGCGCGACATGGAGGCCGCGCTCGGCTTCTACCGCGACGTTCTCGGGCTGCGGGTCACCGCCGACAAGATCGAGGAGTTCGCCCAGGGTCCGGGTCAGTCGCCTGCCAAGCGGCGAGCGGTGTACCTGCGCTGGGTCGACGGACCGCACGCGAGCTTCGTCGTGCTCGACCAGCAGATCACGCGCGAGGTCGCCGGGGAGCCGGCGCAGCTGTTCCAGATGGGCTGTCACCACTTCGCGTTCTGGGTCGACGACCTCGACGCGATGATGCAGCGCGTGCGCGCCGCGGGCGTGACAGTCGCGATGGGCGGAGACGAGGGACCGGTTTCCGACACCGTTATGTACGGCGAACCTCCGGGTGGCCGCGTGCGCAGCGTGTTCCTGCGCGACCCGGAAGGGAACTACGTGCAGCTCGACCAGCGCGCGTAACGCTGGGTGAGTCGATCAGTCCGTGAACTCGTAGTGGAGGTCTCCGTCACCGGCCCAGTGTGGCATCGTGGCAGTTCACCGGAGGAGCCCACGATGGACATCGAGCAGTTCTACGACCAGGACGCCCGGCGGCGCGAGTCCGACGAGGTCGAGCTCGGCCGGGACTGGACGGACGCGGCCGGGATCAGAACCGAGATCTCCTGGGTCGTCGACACCGGCGAGGTGTACGCCATGCGCGAGCCGGGCGCGGTGGACATCGACATGTTCGGCGACGTCATGGCCGAGAAGGTGTCGAGCGACGCGATCATCGTCGCGGTGCTCGGCGTGGTGGCCACCCGCGAGGAGCTCAACCGCAAGCTGGCCGGCTGGGAGACGGCCATGCGCGAGCCCAACAGCGTCAGCTGGGTGCGCGACCGACTGGCGACGCCTCCGACATAGCCAGTTCTGTCGCTCTCGGCGCTTCGCGGCGGGCGCTCGGCCCACGGCTTGTTACGCCGCGTGAGCAAGCGCCCCCCACCAACTTGCGTCAATTCACCGCGTATACCGCGGTGAAGTGACGCAAGTTGGAGGAGCAGTTGGAGAAACAGGGGGTCAGGTCACATATCGGGCGGGGTCGCGGTCGAAGGCGCGCTGGCAGCCGGCCGTGCAGAACCAGTAGTCGACGCCCTCGTACTTGCTGTGGTGCTTGGCGCCGTCGACGAAGACGGTCATGCCGCACACCGGATCGACGGCCTCGGTCCGGGCAATCGTCGGTGTGACCGCACGGAGCTGCCCCGCCGCGCGGCGGGCGACGAGGTCTGCCAGCACCGCGACCGCGATCTCGGCGTTGTCGACCGCCCCGAGGTCGAGCCCCGCGGGCGCGTGCACGCGCGCGAGCTGTGAGTCGCTGACACCTTCCTCACGCAGCATGGTGACGAGCCCCGACGCGCGCTTCTCGGCGGCGACCAGCCCGATGTAACCCGCCTCGGTGGTGAGCGCGGCGCGCAGCGCGAGGTCGTCGTAGTGACCTTGGGTTGCGACGACCATCGCAGTGGTCGGCCCGATGCCGAGGCCCCAGAGGTCGATCGACGTGCGGACGAGCTCCGGATACGGGTGCTCGGTGGCGACGCCACCGTCGTCGATCACTGCGACGTCCCAGTCGAGCGCGACGGCCTGGATAGTGAGCGCGTGGACGGCCGGTGAACGTCCGAACACCACGACCTGGGGGCCGGGCAGGAATGGCTCGAGGTAGATCTCGAGTGCGCCCTCGCTCTCGCAGGCCATCGCCACCGCCACCGTGCCGTCGACGTCGTGGCCGCGCAGCTCGTCGGGCGGACCGAGAAACAACAGCCGAGGCCT
>JBKPCV010000217.1:0-10451 GCA_046727575.1 Actinomycetota bacterium | reverse complement strand
GTGTTGACTCGGATCCGATCGCGCCCGTGCTGCACCGCGACCGACCGCGTGAGCGCGTGAAGCGCTGCTTTGGAGGCGCTGTACGCCGAGAGTTGGAAGTCGCCGAACTTCGCCGAACCCGACGACATGTTGACGATCGAGCCTCCGCCGCCCTCCCGCATCACCGGCACCGCGTGCTTGCACCCGAGCATCACACCAAGCAGGTTGTTCGCCATCACTCGTTCCCACGTGTCGACGTCCATGTCGACGACGGCCTGGTCCTTCGCGAACTGCGTGGGTTCCGTGAGCGCGGCGTTGTTGTGGAGGAAGTCGAGGCGCCCGAACTCGCGCACGGCCTTCGCGACCATGGCCTCGACCTGCGCTTCGTCGCTGACGTCGGCGTCGATCGAGACTACGCGACAGCCCTCGGCGGCGATCGCGCGCGTCACGCGGTCGGCTTCCTTGCCACGGATATCGTCGACCACGACCGCCGCGCCCTCCGCCGCGAGCAGGTGGGCGGTGGCCTCGCCGATCCCCGATCCTCCACCCGTGACGATCGCGACCTTCCCGTCCACCCGGCCCATCGGCGCTCGACGCTACTGCGAGCCGCTCGCGCCTCCGTACCGACTACTCCGCGCGAAGCGCGGCCGCGGGCCGCATGCGGGTCGCGAACCACGCCGGCATCGCCGCGATTGCGCTCGCAGCCAGGAACGCGATCGGGATGGCGAGGAGCAGCGGTATCCACGCAACCTGCGGTTCGGGTACTGCGCCCAGGCCGTCGGCGAAGACGCTCCATGTGAACCGGCCGAGTAGCGCGCCCAACGGGAGCCCGACGAGCAGTCCGATGGCCACGAGTGTCGCCGCTTCCCACAGGAGCGTGAGCCAGATCTGTCGACGGACGAAACCGAGCGCCTCGAGCACCGCGACCTCGTGCCTCCGTCGCCGCACGGACGTCATGAGCGTGTGGGCGAGCGTCGCGGCGGCGAGCAGCACGAGCACGGCTCCGAGCACGGTCGGGAGCCCGGTGACGTCGGCGAGTTCCTGGAGCTCGCGCGGTCGCCCCGTGGAACGAGTCGGGACCGGGTCGAGCGCGAGGCGAAGATGGTGCACGTTCGCGGCGATGTTGGTGTCGCCACGGAAGCGGACGAGGAACACGTTCTGCTGCGCCTGAGGGAGGAGGCGACGCAGGGCCGCGTACGTGACGTACACGCCGTTGCCGAGGCGTCCGTTGTCCCCGAACTCGGGAAAAACGCCGCGCCCGACCACCTTCAGGCCCGACGCCGCATTCCCGAGGCGCAACACCGCGATGTCGCCGATCCGGAGACCCGCCTTGTCGAGCGTCGACGTGCCGAGCATCACCTCGTTCGCACGACGCGGAAGGCGACCTTGGAGCACGGTCGGTGCGACGGTCCCGATGTCCTGCTTCAGCCCGAGGACGTCGACGCGCTGCAAGCCCAACTCGGCCTGCGTGACCGTGCCCGACGCGAGAGCAGCGACCGAGGGATCCTGCTCGAACGCCGGGACCAGCGCGTCGGACAGCTGCGGCAGGGCCGGGGCACCGCTCTTCACACTCCAGTTCCACCCGTAGAGATGCGGTGTGTCGAGCAGGTGTCGGAGGCTCGCCTGGAACGACCAGAGCCCGGCGAGGAGCGCCAGCGTGAGCGTGATGCCCAGCACGCTCGCCCAGACCGGCACCGCGGTCGCGCCGCGGCCGGGATCGAGCGCGAAACGCACTCCGGCGTCGGCGGTCGGCGGCAAAGTCACGCGGTCCAGCAGCTGCAGGGCGACGGGCGTCCGTCGTGAAAACCGCGAGGCGCGGCCCGCACGCACCACGCGCCAGGCAGCGAGGACACGGAGCGCGACGACGATCGCGACCACCGCAAGGGCACCGAGCCCACATATTGCAGCGTCGACCTCGAACCCGCGGTTGAGCTCGGCGGTCCGCGCGATCCCGATCGGCATGAACGGCGAGATGAACAGCGCGACGACGACCGCGAGCGCCGCCGCGATGACACCAGTCGCGAGCCCACGGAGGGCCGCCAATACATAGAGCTCACGGCGCGACATGCCGAGCGCGTACAGGATGCCGTCGTCGCGCGCCTCCGTGTAGGCCTGTCGTATCAGAGCCTGCGCGACGACGAGCAGCACCGCGAGGAGGACGAGCAGGGCGACGAGTCGGAGCGCGGCGGCCTGTCCGTGGATCGAGGTCTCGACCTTGGGTTGCTGCAGCTGCCGGCTGACGACGAACCCGACCGGCGAGCCTTGCGCGAGCCGCTCGACGCCCTTCGCGAACGCGTCCAGCAGGTCGGGCCTCTTCAGCTGGACATACGCCATCGGACTCGCCACGACGACCTGTCCGTACCGGCGTCCGAACTCCGGAGTGAGGTGCAGCGCGGGCGAGAGATCAGGGCCGAGCGGGGGGAACTCTAAGGGTGACGCCTCGATCCCCACGATCCTGAACGTCACGTCGGGGCCATCGGCGAGCTCGTCGATCGTCGTGCCCTCGCCCGACGGATCACCGGCGAGGCGGGCGCCGAATTCACTGAGGAGCACGCCGGCGGTCGATGCGAAGGTCGAGCTGCGCACGAAGCGCAGCCGGATCGTGCTGCCAACATGGAGACCGAGGCGCTTCGCCAGCACGAAGCTCGCGGTGGCCTCGTTCGCGCGGCGCGGATCGGCGGCACGACCGGACACCATCGACCAACGCTCGACGGTCCGTCCGAGCTGGCCGTTGTCGGGGATGATCGGCAGCACATCGACGGGCCCGAGGCGGCGCCCGGCGCCGGTGCGGCCCGCGAAGAGGAGGCTGACGCTGGTCCGGGCGCTGTGCGCGACCTGAGGGAGCGCCTCGATATCGCCGAGGTCGACCGAGGCGCCGAACCCGAACGGGCTCCGCCCGCCCACCACCACGTCGGCCGCGTGCATCCTCTGGATGAACTCGGGGTACGCGCGCGTGCTGCGGTCGGCACCGGCGACCAGCCCGATGACGACGCCGCCGCCGAGACCTGCAACCAGAGCCACCCCGAGCCACGCCGCCCAGCGCCTGCGCAACTCGGCGCGCAGGCGAGCGAGCAAGGCCGCCACGCTTGCTCCTTCCGGTCGCTCGACGGCTCGTTTGGGGGCGGTCAACGCTAGCCGCGCACCATTGGGTCCCGTGGCGCGCCACCATGTGCGTCACGCGTGCACACACTGTGATCTCGGGGCACGGGCGGGGCAGCGGGCGGGAAGGTAGCGAGATGTCATCGGGGGCGACACGCGCACGGCAGGCGGCTACCGGGCTGCTGGTCGCCGTCCTCATCTCGACCTGGGGTGGCGTCGCCGCGACGCCGGCATCCGCCGCCCTCGGCGCGATCACGGTCGGTTCGAAGAATTTTGTCGGCTCCGAGGTGCTCTCACAGGTCTACGGGCAGGCGCTCGCCGCGAAAGGGGCACAGGTCAACTTCCGGCCAGACGTGGGGCCGACCGAAGCGACGTTCCGCGAGCTCGAACACGGTCAGTTCGACGCTTACGGCGAGTACCAGGGAACCCTCCTCGAGTTCCTCGGTGGCACGCCGAGCCACGACACCCAGCGCACCCACAACGAGCTCGCGGCGCGATTGCGCCCGCTCGGCCTGATCGCGAGCACTCCGGCGCCCGCGGTCGATGTGAACGGCTTCTACGTGACGCGCAAGACGGCGAACAAGTTCCATCTGACGACGGTGTCCGACCTGAAGAAGGTGGCGCCGAAGATGGTCTTCGGCGGACCGCCCGAGTGCGTCGCCCGGCCACTGTGCCTGGGCAGCACGTCCGACGCCATTTACGGCTTGCGCTTCAAGAGCGTGAAGCAACTGGACACCGGCGGGCCGGCCACCCGAGGCGCTCTGGTGTCGGGGAGGATCGACGTCGCGCTGCTGTTCACCGGGAGCAGCGTGATCCCGCGCGACGCGGTCCTGCTGCGCGACGACCGAGGCCTCCAGCCCGCCGACAATCCGCTGCTCGTGGTGCGGATGGACGCCGCGACACCCGAGGTCCTCGACGTGGTCGACACGGTCTCGGCACAGATCACGACGATCGCGTACCGGAAGATGTCGCTCGAGGTCAGCGTGCGCCACCAGGATCCCGCCGACGTCGCCGCCACCTTCCTCGCCGAACACGACCTCCCCTGAGGGCGTCTCGGGCGGATCTCGACCAGTACGCATGGCTGCGACCCGTCCTGGGTACGCACTGAGCGGCGAATTGACCATCAGGCGGATCGGGAGCGGGGAGGTGCAATACGGTGCAGGGGCGCACCGGACCAGGTACGAGCGGTACCGGTGCGCGCTCGGAGCCGGACCCGTTCCGGCACGAGGCCTTCCTCTATTCCGGTGAATCGGAGTTCCTCCGCGGCACCCTCCCGTTCATCCGAGATGCGCTCGAACGGGAGGAGCCGATCCTCGTCGTGGTCGGTTCGGCCAAGATCCGCGCGCTACGCGACGAGCTGGGTGACGACGGCGACGGCGCGTACTTCGCCGACATGGAGGAGGTCGGCCGGAATCCGGCGCGGATCATCCCCGCCTGGCGTGACTTCGTCACCGACCACCGGGCTGACGGTCGAATTCGGGGCATCGGGGAACCGATCGTCGCGGATCGGTCGCCGGAGGAGGTCGTCGAGTGCCAGCGGCACGAGGAGCTGCTGAACGTGGCGTTTGCGGGCGGCGACTGCTGGTGGCTCGTGTGCCCCTACGACACCGCGGCGCTCGATCCGTCGGTCATCGAGGAGGCGCGGCGCTCCCATCCCTTCGTCTGGCACCGTGGCGAGCAGGGCGCGAGCACGATGGTTCGGGATCTCAACGAGATGGCGAGTCCTTGCAGTCTCGCGCTGGCCGAGCCCGAGGCCATCGACCGTGAGTTCGCGTTCGCGTCGGCGCAGTCACTGCCGGCGATACGGCGAGCCGTCCGCGAATACGCCAGTGCCGCAGGGCTCGACGAGTCGCAGCTCGCAGGCATGGTGCTCGCGGTCGACGAGGTCGCGGCCAACAGCGTCCGACACGGCGGCGGCGCCGGTGTGCTCCGACTCTGGTGCCGGAACGGCCGCGTGGTCTGCGAGATTCGCGACCGCGGCCGAATGGACGACCCGCTCGCCGGCCGCGAACGTCCGGCGTTCGATCGCGTCGACGGCAGAGGACTCTGGCTGGCGAACCAGGTCTGCGACCTCGTGCAGCTGCGAACGTTCCCGACCGGGAACGTCGTGCGTCTCCACGTACGTCGCCACGCCGACCGCGTCGAGTTGACGACGCGGATCGACAAGGACTTCATGGGCGCGTGAGCTCCGCTCAGCGAGCAAATCGCGCCCATGAAGCACGCGCCCTCCCCTTATCGAAACTTGGGGATGACCTGTTCGCCCCAGAGACGGATCGTCTCGAGCTGCTGCGCTTGGGTCAGCGTCCCCATCTGGATCAGGCACATCACGTCGTCGACTCCAGCCGCCGCGAGCCGGCGCACATAGGCAATCGCATCTTCGGGCGCGCCGATCGCGTGATCGAGGTTGTAGAGAGGTGACGCGGCAGACGGTGGCGCATCACCACGCGCGTCCGCTGCCTGCGCGGTTGCGAAGCGCTCCTTCATGAACGCGACGTTGTCGACGGAATCGGTTCCGTGTGTCGGCGCCACGCCGTTCGGCGCCGCCCAGTGGGTGATCGCCTCGGCGAAGAACCGCAACGCACGCGCGCCGACGTGCACGGCTTCGTCGCGGTCGTCCATCAGGAGCGACGGGCACAGCGCGACGAACGTGTCGTTGATGTGCCCCGGCGAGACGACCGCCTCCTCGTCACGGGTGCGGCGCTCCTCGTCGAACGTCTCGCGCATCTTCGCGATCACCTCGGGTCCGCCGAACCCGAGCACCATCGGCCCGACCCCGTACTGCGCGGCGCGCTTCACCGTTTCGGGGTTGGTGCACGCCAGGTAGAGCGGCGGGTGCGGCATCTGGACGGGCCGCGGCACGACCGTGTGGGGCGGACGCTCCGGTGGGTGCTGGATCGTGAGGAGTTCGCTGTCCCACTGGATCGTCTCCTCGCGCCAGCAGTGCCCGATGAACGTCAGGGCCTCCTTGACCTCGGCGACGGTGCGCTCGGGATCAACACCCACGAGTGACATCTCCTGCACGGTCCCGCCGCGCGCCGCTCCGAGGTTCAGCCGCCCACCCGAGATGATGTCGAGCATCGCCGCGCGCTCCGCGACTCGTACGGGGTGGTTGTACCCGAACGGCATGCACACCGCGGCGTGGCCGACGCGAATGCGACTCGTCTTCGCCGCAACTGCCGTCAGGAAGACCTCCGGCGCACTCATGTGCGAGTACTCGACCAGCGCGTGGTGCTCCACCGCCCAGATGGCGTCGAACCCCACTTCCTCCGCGTACACCGCCTGCTCGATGCAGTTGAGAATCGCCTGGCGCTCGACATCGGGCGTCCCGTATTCGACTTGCGCCTCGAAGATCATCGAGAATTTCATCCGCTCCTCTTTCGGCTGTCCGTGACTGCGTAGATCCTCGCGCACCCGCGAAGTAGCCTTCGACAGCCGTTCAGCAACGCGCGCCGCTCCTGACTCGGAGGGTTCGGCGCACGCCGGGCGCTCCCCATTTGGCTCGCGCCACGCGAGGCTCGCTAGCGTCGGCGGCGGCGGTACTGGCGCGCTCCAGTCATCACACGAGGGGTAACACGATGGGTCTCTTCGACGGCAAGGTTGCGGTCGTGACCGGCTCGGGCCGGGGTATCGGTCGTTCAGAGGCACTGCTGCTGGCGCGCGAGGGCGCCAAGATCGTCGTCAACGACCTCGGTGGCTCGGGCGCGGGCGAGGGCTCCGACCAGACGCCGGCGCAGCAGGTCGTCGACGAGATCAAAGCAGCGGGCGGCGAAGGCGTCGCCAACTATGACGACTGCGCGAGCTGGAGCGGCGCGGAAGCCATGATCAAGCAGGCGATCGACTCCTTCGGCGGACTCGACGTGCTCATCTGCAACGCCGGCATCCTGCGGGACAAGATGAGCTTCAACATGACCGAAGAGGAGTTCGACTCGGTGATCCGGGTCCACCTGAAGGGTCACTTCGCACCGTCGCACTTCGCCGGCGCGTACTGGCGCGAGAAGGCGAAGGCAACGGGCGAGCCGGCGCACGCCGCCATCGTCATGACGTCCTCCGAAGCGGGCCTGTACGGGAACGCGGGCCAGACCAACTACGCGGCGGCGAAGATGGGCATCGCCGCGATGACGATCGTCATCGCGCGAGAGCTCGAGCGCTCAGGGGTGCGCGTCAACGCGATCGCACCGGTCGCCGCGACGCGTCTGCTCGGGACGGTCGGCGCCGGCGAGGAGCTCGCCAACGACCCGAGGATGTCGCCCGAGAACCCGGCGGCGGGCGCGGTGTGGTTGGCGTCACCGCTGGCAGAGGGCATCAGCGGTCAAGTACTGAAGATCGCCGGGGGCGTGGCGCAGATCGTCCAGGGGTGGACGCCGGTGACCCAGATCCGATCGGAGGAGGTCTGGACGATCGAGGCACTCGACAAAGGTCGCTCGACGCTCTTCGCCGATCGCGACCCGGGTGTGCCGCCGTTCCGCGTCGGCACCCTCGAGGAGTAACGGCTACGGCCGGGTAGCCAGATTGAACGGCGGCGGCGCCGTCATGCGCTCCGACGGCACCACGATCAGGTAGTCACCGACGCGGATCTCGCGCAGCGCGATACCCGCAGCACGCGCGCGTGCGCGCACGCTGGCGAGCGGATTGAAGACGTTGTGCGGGTCGAGGAAGCACACGTACACGGGCAGTTTCGAGTGCGCGACGCGGTCGGTGTAGCCCTGGTAGCTCGGGCCCAGATCGGTCGCTACACCGATGATCCGCTCGTCGCTCTCGAATGTCAGGCGCAGGGCGACCCAGAAGCTCGCGTACACCTCGTGGTGCCCGTCGCGTTCGAGCCTGCGGACCACCGCGTCGAGCGGCGGTGCGCCGCCGATGCCTGCGCGTTGGTCGTAGAGCCGCACGAAGCCCCACGCGGTCGACGCCGCGAGCGCAACCGCGAGGACGCACGCGGGCATCCACCGGAGCAACCCTCCGGTCCGACGGTGTGCGCGACTGGGCGCGACGGCGCCGAAGACCTGGCCCACCGCGAGCGCGACGAACGGCGTGAAGAAGTAAAAGTACCGGCCGTTCCCGATGAAGTCGTTCTCGAGGTTCGAGCCAACAGGAACGAGTGCAAAGAGAAACGGGCACGTCACTAGCCCGACTGCGGCGATCGACTTCGCGCGGAAGCCCAGCACGAGGGACCAGGCGAGCAGGGCCAGCGCGGCGCCATACAAGAGGAGGTGTGCCGCTCCCGCGATCCACTCCCCCGTGAAGGGGGCGCGCAATCCCAGTGCCGTCGGGAGCGCGTGCGTGAAGAAGTACCCGAGATGGTCGAGGTAGGTCCCCTGGGCGGTGCCCTCGCGGAGCACGAACGAGTCGAATCCGTACGTGAGGTCGTTCCAGATCCAGGGCAGGGCACCGAGGAACGCGAACGGAATAGAGAAGAGCACTCCCGGGACGATCGAACGGCGGTGATAGGCGATCAACCACACAATGGTCGGAACCGCGAAGTACATGATGTTTGGCGACGTCCACCATCCCGCGCCGGCGAACAGTCCGAGCAGACACCAGTCGAGCGGCCGGCGGGGGCGTTCGATCGCCCGGAGCGCGCACAGCAAGGTGGCCAGGCCGAGGAGCATCGTGGGGACGTAGAACATCAACGGCTTGACCGAGATCCACACGTAGAGCGCGGGCCACAGCCAGAACGCGAGCGCGGCGAACACCGCCGCCAACGGGCGCATGATGCGCACCCCGATGCGCCACACGATGATCGTCGCTCCGGCCGACATCAGCAGGTAGGGCAGCTCGAGTGTGGATTGACTCGATCCGAACAGCCGGAAGCTCAGGGCGACCGGGTAGGTGGCGATGGTGCCCTGATAGGCCAGCCGCCAGATGAACGCACGGAACTCACCGTCGAGCAGGTGACGGGCCATGAGACCCGTGATCGCCTCGTCCGAGTCGACCACCCCGAGCCGGCCCGTCATGATCCAGATACGGATCCCGAGACCGGCGAGACCGGCGAGCGCGACGAGCGCCACGGGAACGACAACGAGCGTGCCCCGCGGGCGACGCGTGCGCTCCGGCGCCCGCGCCCCCGTGACAGCGGTCGGTGCCGACATGGTTTCCGTCACCGGTGTGCACGTCCTCCGCTGCGAGGTGAAGGAACGGGAGCCTAGGCCGGCGCGATCAAGCCCGCCGTGACGGCTCGAGTAGATCCGGGCGTCGCCCGTGCACGCGCGCCGTGATCCGTCCGGCCGTTTCCACGATGCTCGCGGCCATGTCGGAGAACTGCTCAACCGCGACCTGGTGCGGGAAACCCTGGACACCGAGCACCAGAGCGACAGTCCCGTCAGTTGAGAACACTGGTGCCGAGATCTGCGAGATGGGAAGGATCGGTGCGCCGGGAAGTTCGGAGATCACGTAGCTCTCGTGCGCGAGCGCAGCGATGAGCGTGTCCCTGCCGTCCCGCGCGTCGGCAGAAGTGGGATCCTCTGCGAGCTCGGGGAGCGCCTCGCCGAGGCGGTCACTGACTGGTCACCCGTCACGCCGACGTCGTCGGCGTCCTCCAGGACGCGAGCACGTTCTCCAATGTCACACAAACCGTCCCG
The DNA here is from genome assembly GCA_046727575.1 of Actinomycetota bacterium. GTDB lineage: Bacteria > Actinomycetota > Acidimicrobiia > IMCC26256 > DASPTH01 > DASPTH01. The sequence goes on along the minus strand of JBKPCV010000217.1, from coordinate 798 downwards.
GCGTTCCCGGACCCGCTCGGCACCCGCATCCCGGGCGAAGTAGACGGCACCGAGCACACGCGGTACCGCCAGACACTGCTGGCTCCATTCTCACCGGGCAACGTGGCCGCGCTCGAACCCGCGGCGCGCGACATCGCCCGCGCGCGTGCTCGGCAACGTCGGTCCCCCCCGGTTCGAGTTCGTGCACTCGGTCGCCATCCCCTACGTGTTCGACGTGACGATGCACATGTTCGGCATCGAGCCCCGAGCATCACGCGATGGTCCGAGCGTGGGAGGACGGCGGGTTGCGCAAGGCGCCACACGACGCCGCGCTCACCGCGCAAGTCGGAGACTTTCTCGCGCGCCTCGTCGCGTCGCGTCGCGACGCGCCGCCAGGCGAGGCGCGCGACCTGGTCGACCATCTCGCCACTGCCCGATGGGACCAGACACGCCTCCTCACGCTCGACGAGGCCGTACGCATCGCAGTGTTCGTGCTCAAGGCCGGCCTCCACACCACCGTCAACTCGTTGGGCAACTGCTGGTGTGGCTCGCCGATCATCCCGAGACACGTGATCTGCTCGTCGCGCTGGTCCCGACCGTGCTCGAGGAGCTGATGCGCTGGGAATCGATCCTGGTGGTCACGCGTACCGCTACCCACGACGTCGTCATCGCCGACCAGAAGGTCCGCGCCGGCGACCGGCTTCTCCTCCTCACCGGTTCGGCGGGACGGGACGAGACGGTCTTCCACGACCCGGACACGGTCGACTTCGAGCGTACGAACATCGACCATCTGATGTTCGGCACCGGGCCGCACAAGTG